>CBHROW010000181.1:0-10816 GCA_966080355.1 uncultured Chryseosolibacter sp. | reverse complement strand
CAGGTAACACATTTCAGCTGGAATAGCCGCAGGAATTCCTGCCTGCGAAATTTTTATTTCTGTGCCTGCAATGGTGTTCCGGAGAGAGACGGTTGTGATCATTTCTCCGGGCAGGTTCGGGTCGTCAAATTTATCGGTGTACTTCAGAAATTCATTTAGCTTCACTTCGAGGTATGTGCCACCGAATGAATGGCCATTACCTGTCGAGAAATTTTGGAACGACATTTTGAATGTACCGCCTTTTTCAACTTTAAGGTGGTGAACGGTGCAAAGAAACCCGTAAGGAGGCAACCATGATGCGATGGCCGAAGCTTGCGTAAACGCGCGGAATACTTTTTCAGGCGATGCTTTAAGTATCCTATGGAGTGAAACACTGTTAGACATAAAAATTTACTTTTTTAATTTCCTACTCATCTGGCTTTTCGGTTGCGCCCGTTTTTTTAAGTGGTTGCTGCTCCACGCTGAACTGTTGGGCTCGTCAGCGCCAACAGAACAAAGGTGATAAGAAGATCGATTTCTGTTGCAGGCTGAATACGACAGTTTGAAAGGTCGTTCGCGACATCCTGGACACTCTTATTGCCTTTCCTCCATTTTGTGCGATTGGTTTCCATCCTTCTCGTTTCGTTGTTATGCCAGCTGTTTGTAGGTTCAAAAAAAATCATGCTGGCGTGATACACTTCTTGAAGCGGGAAATCCCAGAGCTGGTTGCGACTATTTCCAATCCGGTAAAATCGCCATTATTATAGAGTGAAACCGGATGCTTTCCAGGTCATCTGGAGTGGGGAAAAAATCTCCAGTGGATATTTTCACTCCACCGGGTTACAATCGGATCCGTTGAAATCAGCCAGGGTTCGAACAAAAAGAAGTGGTATGTATTTTGAAACTCAGCCTTCCCGCGGAAACGGCCCACTGCATGTTTGCAACTGCATCTGCGTAAAAACTATAGGTCGGAAATTTCATTATCATGTATGTAAAACAGCATCGATGTTGGTCTATTTATTCACCACCGTAACGCGATCGGCCGAAGCCAGTGTGGCACAGGGCTGGCAAGATAACGCGGTCGTTGACCTCATTGTGATCGCTGCAACACTGATATTCATTCGCAGAACCCTGATCAGGTTCCTGAGCGCGCAGAAAGCGGAAAGTGAAAAGAATAAGCGTTGACATCTCTATTCGACAAACCATGCGAATGAATGGCGGTTCAAGCACTGCATCCAGGGCCAATTGCATATCACTAACCCTGCTGCACTGCTGAAGTCCTGGAGCTCCGATCTCGCTACCGTTCAATAAAAATTGAACCTTTGACTCTGGCTTTTCCTTATGTAATTTGTAAGAGATCTTTCTTCATCATGAGTTCGAATGAATCAAAGCTAAAGGAGCGCGTAAAGGAATTGAACTGCCTGTATGAGTTGTCGCGGGTAGCGTGGGAGGCAACCAATGATCTCGAAGCGATTATTTCAAAGACACTCAGGATCCTGCCAACTGCCATGCAACATCCGCGGCTGGCGGAGGCAAGCATTTCAGTGAACTCGGAACAATATTCAACACGGGCATTCGATAAGGCAAAAATTGTTATTGAAGAGGATCTGTTATTCGACAGGAAGAATTTCGGAAAGATCAGGGTTGGTTACAGGCGATGGGAAACGAAAAGAACGAACAGTAAATTTCTTCCTGAGGAAGTTCATTTATTGAAGACCGTTGCGCGCGAACTGTCGCTGGTGATACACCGGGCTTCGGTTGAAGACGAAAAACAGGCTTTACAAATCCAATTGCAGCATGCCGAGCGACTTGCTTTTGTCGGTGAGTTGTCTGCGGGTATAGCGCATGAGTTGAATGAACCCCTCGGGCGTGTGCTTGGTTTTGCACAGCTGATCCGAAAGTCAGGTAATTTAAACGAGCAACAAAGTGAAGATCTCGAGCGCATCATCAAAGCATCGTTATATTCGCGCGAGATCATTAAAAAGCTCATGATCTTTTCCCGGCAGATGCCGCAGCAGATCGCAAAAGTTGACCTCAACAAGATCGTTTCCGACATTTTGTATTTTATCGATGTAAGATTTCAAAGTCGCGGCATAACGATCATCAAGCAACTCGAGCCATCTCTTCCAAACATCTGGGCCGATGAGATACAAATGAGCCAGGTTCTTGTCAACCTGATCACGAATGCAGTGAACGCTATGCCCGAAGGCGGAAAGATATCGGTCTTCACAAAACGAAAGCGAGATCTAGTCAGTCTCATTGTAAAAGATACCGGTACGGGAATGACTCCCGACATAAAGAACAAGATCTTCGAGCCTTTCTTCACCACCAAGCCGGTCGGGCAGGGAACAGGCCTGGGTCTGTCGGTGGTCAAGGGAATTGTTGACTCACATCATGGCTCGATATCCGTAAGTACTACGCCCGGCAAAGGAAGTAAATTCGAGGTCCACATGCCGATCAGGCAAGCGAAGAACAAAAAGAAATGAAAACAAAACGTGTGCATAGAGCAAGTATTCTTGTTGTTGATGACTCTCCCGAGACGGTTGAACTATTGAAGCGAAATCTCGAGAGTGTCGGGTACGAGATCTACAACGCCAATAATGTTCAGTCAGCAGTTACCATGTTGAGATCTCTCGATATCGACCTTGTGATCACCGATCTTAAAATGCCTGGTGAAAATGGTATGGCACTCGTGCGGCATGTGAGCGAGAATTGTAAAGGTGTAGGTACCCTTGTGATCACCGGATTTCCTTCCATTCAGGGCGCGGTTGAATCCATAAAGATTGGCGCGGAAGAATATCTCGTGAAGCCATTTACCGATGAAGAGTTGTTCAAAGCCGTTGAGCGCGTTCTTTCAAAGACATCCAAATTGAAAAAAGAGCCGCGTGAAAATTCCCCGGTGAATTTCGGCATCATTGGCGAGTCGGAGGGTATGCAAGCGGTGTTCAAGGTGATTAACAAAGCAAAGAATACCAACGCAACGGTGCTCATCAACGGAGAAAGTGGCACCGGGAAAGAACTTGTCGCGCGGGCACTTCATTACGGAGGACATGCTTCCGCTGCGCCATTTGTTCCCGTGAATTGCGGAGGTATTCCGGACTCCCTGCTCGAAAGCGAATTGTTCGGTTATGTAAAAGGCGCGTTCACCGGTGCAAATGAAACACGCGCAGGATTTTTCCAGACTGCCGATGGAGGAACGATCTTCCTCGATGAGATCAGCAACACGAGCCTCGCTATGCAGGCGAAACTTCTTCGCGTACTTCAGGAAAAAGAGTTTTATATGGTGGGCTCGAAGAAATCGCATAAAGTAAACGTGCGTGTTGTCGCTGCAACGAATGTCGATCTCACGCAGCTCGTGAAAAAAGGACTATTCCGGGAAGACCTTTATTACAGACTCAATATTATCAGCCTTGGTCTGCCACCTCTTCGCGAGAGAGAAAATGATATTCCGTTGTTGCTTGATTTCTTTCTCAACAAGTATGTGCGGGAGTTGGGACGAAAAAGTATGGAATTCTCAAAGAAGGCGTTGAAGTCGCTCACGGAATACGCGTGGCCCGGGAATGTGCGTGAGTTGCAGAATCTGGTTCACAGACTGGTGATCATGGCTGACGACAATATTATCGATACACCTGACCTTCCTGAAAATTTCAGATTTTCTGCAGCTCGAACCCGGACCTTGAACCGCAGCCTCGCGGAAATTGAAAGGGAATATATCGTTGATGTTTTAGCTGCGAATAGAAACAATATATCGCGGTCGGCTCAGATCCTTGGCATCGACCGAAAAACGCTTCGCGAAAAAATAAAGAAACCGTAGATCGACACTGGGGAGAAACTCCCCTGTCGAAGATTTCGGCTCCATCTCTGCTCATATCATCGTTGAAAATCGTGTTGAAATCGAAGAAATAAAATGGTATGCATTTTGGAATCAGGTATTCCAACCATGCTATTTTGGAAATGACGGATGCAGTTATCGAAGATATTTTGATGCATGAGCTGCGCGCGGTATGTGTCACATGTGCGCACAGGCGTGTTTGCGTTTATCGCAAGATATCGGCAAAAACAATAATTCAATGCGAGTTATTAGAAGCGGATCAGGAGGAGCTGTCAGGAACAAATGCGAAACAAGGTTTGTGTATGTCGTGCGATAATGCAGACCATTGCGCATTGCCGGGGAGAGCGCAGGGCGCGTGGCATTGTAACGAGTTTGTATAAGGAAATTTTTGTTTGAGAAAAGATTGACGCGTGTGAAGATGAAACAAATTAAAGATGGCAAGTGGAAAGAGTTTAACAGGCATGCTGTTCTGATAGCGGAAGGCTTTTACGTTAATGGTGTGAAACATGGTATGTGGCGGGAATATTATGATGAGACCGGTACTGTCTCGATCGAAGAAAACTACCGGCATGGTATTCCGCATGGACCGTTCAGATCGTTCTATCCGAGCGGTTTGTTATTCAGTAAAGGACAATTTGTTGATGGTTTAAGGGAAGGATATTTCAATATATATGATGAACAAGGCAAGAACATCAAGAACATATATTTTATCAACAACATCGACCTCGGAGAGCAAATTGACTTTCCCTGTATTGCCGAGCCAAGTGCCGAAAGGAAAGTCTGAGGTCGACTACGCGGTGATTTTGATGATCGTTCTTTATTGGATAGCTGCGATCTTGCAGACGCTTTAATTCATTCGGATTCTGAACTGTGCACACTTCAGCAGGCTGCACGCTGTAAAACCCCCGCAGCATTGTTCAGGCACGTCACAATATCGTTATGCCACGCGAAGTCTTTTTGATAAACGAAAGGTGGTTTATCTTTTTCAAGTGTTTGTCAAAAAATCCAACAACTAACGTCACCGTGTTATAAAATGCCGAAAGGTCGTTGGTTTTTTCTTCGTCAATAAAAAGAGAGTCGGTGAAGCTGTTGTGCATTGAGTTTTCGACAGTGTAAGCTTCATTTTCTGCAGAACTGAAATAGATACCGTCATTTATTCCTGAGCATTCGCGCGAATAAATGGTCAGCAATGGTTTGTCGATAACGAAGTTCGTGGCGTTGGAAAGCTGGAGTCCGTCCAGGTTGACCGCAACTTTTACACGTGGATCGAAAATGAGCGAATCGACAGCTGATGCACCGCCCCAGCCGTGGCCTATTGCACCAACGGTTGAAAGATCGAGTCTTCGTGAAAAGATATTGAATGGATTTTCATGCCCGAGACTTGAATTCATGCCTTGCAAAAAGTTGAGCAGGAACATCCTGTCTTTTTGCATCTCATCGAAGGCGCGGTGGTGCGATCTCCATTTTAAAAGCAACGTTCGCGATGTTCCCCATTTCTCTGCATAGGACTTGCCCAGCAATTTTCGTTTGGCCTTCGAAAATGTCACGGCCCATTTGAAGTCGAGCAGTGCATCGAGGCGAAAGATCTTTTTCTTTTTTCCTGCGGTTTCTTCGATCACCAATGATTCAGATAATCGCGGATGATTGATGGAGAACACAAAATAACCTTCGCAGGCAAGATGCTCCATGAGCGCGGTATAGTATTCCGGCATACTTCCAAGATCATGAGAAAACAAAAGCACGGGATATCGTTGCCGGCTTTCTGATACGGCAACGTTTTCGATCGAATTCGTTTTCAGATATTTTGCTGCATTTCTTACATTCTTACTCCCGAAATCAAAATTAAAAAACGATGTCGGGCAAACTTTTGTGAGATATACTTTGCTTGTTCCCTGAGACAATTCATGCGCTGGATACCATACGAGCACTTCAAATTGACGGTGCTCCTGGATGTTGCTCGGGTCAGGCCGGTGGACGTCCGTCAGGTTAAAGCTTGTGAATCCGACAGGTTTTGAAGGGGCAGGAAGGCTCCAACGGTTTGATTTTTCTGCACTTTGATCCATTCTGAAACGCGTTATTGACAAAGCTGTCTTTTTTGCACTTGATTTTGTATCGCATATTCATATGGTTTTTAAGCCGGCTTGTTTTCGTTTATCGCATAAACAACGTAGCGTTACATGGTTTGCGAGGTTATCGCATAATAGGGAATGCGTATTTAGAACTTACATGCCGGAGGTAGGTGAGCGCAATAATTTTAAATTGCAGTCGGGGCCTTGAAATATGATAAGGATTTTGATTTTCGAAGACAACGCGCAACTTTCTGAAGGCCTGTCTGCACTCCTTAGCACGGTTGACGATTATAAAGTCGTGGGGTGTTTCAGAAATCTAAATACGGTTGAAAAAGAGATCAAAACTCACGAGCCCGACCTTGTACTCATGGATATAGGTTTTCCCTCAGGCAATGGAATTCAGGCGCTTCGCATCATCAAACAAGTCAACAGGAATATCAAGGTCATCATGCTCACCGGTATGGCTGACGATGCCAATGTCTTCGATTCATTGAAGTCGGGCGCTGATGGATACATCCTTAAAAAGACTCCGCCACTCAAACTGCTCGATTATATCAAAGAAGCGAACGAAGGCGGAGCACCGATGACACCCTCGATCGCGAGAAGAGTGCTTGAAACATTTTCAGCTATGGGAACAAGCGCTTCCGAAAATGAAGACCTCACAACGCGCGAACGGGAAGTGCTCAAGCTGCTGGTAGGCGGATTCAGCTACAAGCTCGTCTCCGACCAATTGAATATCTCGATCGATACGGTCCGTTCACACATCAGGAATATTTACAAGAAGCTTGAAGTGAATTCCAAATCGGAAGCGGTAGCGAAAGCTATTATTAATAATATTGTGTGATTTTTTTAGGATGCGCTGATCTGAATGTAACGTCAGGCGAGCATTCATCGTTGATGTGCAGGTAGTTTTCGCAATGCGCGGATCTGCGTTTCAGTTTTTTAGTTGTAAACCCCATTTAGTGAAGATGTTGTGTCTTGTTAGAGGACGGAGGTTCCACTTTGCTTTCCTGGCTTTCTTGTTTCTCGTCATCGCTGATCCATCATATTCGCAGTCGCGGCAGATGGATAGTTTGAGATCGGTCATAAGCCCGGTACCGAAAGACACCAATGATGTGAAGAACATGGTGACCCTGGCGATGGCCATGTTTCACGAATCGACTTTCGACAGTGCCTTGCATCTTTCTATTCAAGCGCGAAAACTGGCGGAAGAACTCAACTACAAAAAAGGAATTGGCCTCGCGCTGCTGGCTTCGGGCTATGTATATAAACTGGAAGGCTCATATGAAGCTTCGCTGAAAGATCTTGGCGAAGCATTGATCCTGTTCGAAGATATTACCGACAGCTTGAATATTGGAAAGAGTCACAGTTTTATTGCACAAACATATCAGAGCATGGGCGAACCGGAAAAGGCGTTGATTCACCTTCGGATCGCCCTGGCTTATGTGGAAAAGCTCGGCAATAAGGCTGGCATGTCTGTGATCTATCTCGATATCGGCCGATACCATGCCGAGCACTCGAACTATGAAGTTGCGCTCGAGTACTACTTGTTGTCGCTGAAGGCAAGCGAATCCATTCAGGCGTATTCGAAGATGGCGGTCGCATTGAATAACATCGGAGTCGAGTATGAGCATATGGAACAACTCGAGAAAGCGTTGCAATATTTCACCCGGGGCCTCGAGTTGACGATAAAAGGGAATGTGGTTTCGAAAAAATCTCTTCTGCTGATCAACCAGGCAGGCGTGCTGATCAAACTGAATAAACTCGATAAAGCCGAACGCGCTCTTGACGAAGCCCTTTTAATTTCAGAAGGGAATGGAGATAAAGAGTACCGTGCTATCGCCTTTCGCAACATGGGTAACTTGTATAAGAAAAAGAAAATGAGATCGAAGGCGGAAGAATATTTCAAACGATCCATAGCGCTCGGGCGTGAGATCAACAACCCCGAAATAACCATGAACGGCCTTGTCGAGTCAACTAAGTTTTTCCTGCATGAAGGAAACGTTGAGCGGGCTGCTGTACAGTCAAAAGAGGCGCTTGAAATTGCACTTGATCTGAAGTCGAGGGAATACATCAACGAGATCTATCTGTTAAATTCAAAAATTGATTCAGCGCGGGGGAATTATCCTGAAGCATTCAAGTGGCACAAGAAATTTGCAAAATTGAACGACAGCTTATTGGTCGCTCGCAAGACTGCAAGCATTGCTTATTTGCAAGGTCAGCTTGACGAACAGAATGTTTCAAAGGCTGAAGGCCGTAAAGTCGCAACCGTTGAAGCCGGCCAGATCTTGGATCAGAAGACCTATCGCGCGCGTTTCATCCTTTTGTTCGCTGCTCTTTTCATTACAGTATCGGCATTGATCATAGTAACCATAAAGCTACGCGGACGAAATCGCCAACTCGAAGCGATGATGCGGGAGGTAACCTACCACAACGAGGAGCCATAGTTTCAACCGATGGGGAACTGCAGGTCGATCCTTGTTCCGTTGTTGCGCATGGAGAAAATGTGTATCGTTCCGCCAAGTGATGTTGCCCTTTGTTGCAAATTGCTCAGGCCGTTCCCTGCCGATGCATGATCGGTATCGAAGCCAACGCCATCGTCTTCATAACCCAGGTAGACCATACGTTCATCGAAAGTCAACGAAACAACAATGGTGTTAGCTTCGGCATGTTTGGCACCATTGTTCACCATTTCTTTAAAGATGAGGTAAGTGTCGTAAAGTTTTTCGAGCGAAAGCTTGAGATTTTCAATACCATCAGCAACACGTAGCTCAGCCTTTATCGGCAGGCCGTCAAACAGATTCGTCATGAACTCTCTCATTCTTTCAATGATATGTGCGATGCTGCCATCGCCTGCGTTGATATTCCAGACAATGTCGTGCAGGTTTTCCTGGGTAAGGTTCGCGGTTGTCGAGATCTTTCTCAGCAGGTGTGAAGATTTCTGCGGATTCGCGGTAATCGACATTTCCGCTACTGTCAGCATCATGCTGATCGAAGTGAGTGACGACCCGATATGATCGTGCAGGTCTCTCGCAATTCTATCTTTGATTCCCTGGATCCGTTTGCGTCTTCGTTCTTTTGCTTTGTACGTGGTGAAGATCGTTGCAGCGATAGAAATGAAAACGATAAGTTTGAAGATCCACGTTTGCCAAAACGGTGTTGCAATAGCGAATTGGATAGAGGCTTCATCCGAGATCACATCGTCCGCAATGGTCTTGCATCGTACAAGAAATGTATAGTCGCCTGGTGGCAAATTTGCGTAACGGATTCGCTCCCCATGTTGTGTCGAAATAAAATGCCCATCATGTCCCTCCAACTTGTACGAAAAATCAACGTTGTTTTTGTGAATGAAGCTTAGTGTTGAGAATTCGATGCTGATGTTGTTTTGCGTCCACGAAAACTCGTGCGCATCTTTTCGGATCGCGTCAATAAGCTCCACATTGTTGACCCGGAATGATACAATTTTTACGCGTGGATTGGATATTGGCGCGGGA
Source organism: uncultured Chryseosolibacter sp. (assembly GCA_966080355.1). GTDB lineage: Bacteria > Bacteroidota > Bacteroidia > Cytophagales > Cyclobacteriaceae > Chryseosolibacter. The sequence continues at coordinate 1,442 of CBHROW010000181.1, read as the reverse complement.
GTCTGACGTGGATTAAAGGTGAGGATGCCATGTTTCGTTCCGAGCACGATCTGTGAATTGAAATCGACTTCGCAAAAAGGGAGAAAGGACGAGTATACCACACCCTCCTTCTCTGTGTAATGATTTATCTCCTTTCGGGATGGGGAGATCTTGAAAAGCCCGTTGCCTTGTGTCGTTACCCAAATATTTTTAAACTCGTCACCGATCAGCCCGACAATTTTCTGGCCTGAAAAACTTTGACCATCGGTGATTGAATCGATGGCTTCGGTATCCTTGTTCAAAATATATAAACCCCGCTCGGTTCCGATCAGCAGCTCTTCATCAACCGATATCACCTTGGATATCGTTTTATCGTTCAATGCAATGATCTTTGTTTTTTGCGATGTTGGCTCCAGGCGAACAATCTGTTCATGTGTGATGATCCAGATTACACGCGGATTTTCGTCTGCGATGATCTGGATGATCGAACCCGGTTTGAACCCTTCAACTTTTGTAAGGTCTTTGATTACCTGAAGACGCTTTTCCCTAATTTCCCATCTGGCCAATCGGCCATCGTCACATCCTACCCACAGCGCCTTTTCGTTATCCGATGCAAAACTTGTTACGTTGACGTTTTGTGATTCAAGTTTGTGTGTGTCACGCTTCCAAAGCGTTGAGTCAACCTGTTGTATAAAACCGAAACCTCCTATCCACGTATTGCCGTTGTCATCACAGTAAATAGACGACAGGTTTATGCGTTTGTTTTCCGATTGCCCTGGTAATTTTTTAACAATGGAAAATCGTTCATTCAACAGGTATATTGCATTTTCTGAATCGAACGTCAGAAGACGCGAATTTGAAATGGAGACAAGTGCAGTATATCGCTGGCCGGAGTCAGTTTGATGGTAGCTGAACTTTTCAAATTGCGGCATGAAGATGAAGATCCCCCGATCAGTTCCAAGCCAAAGTGTTCCATCGCGATCTTCTGTGATACTGTTCACCGATGAGACAGTTCGGCTGAAGTCGTAAGGAACATCGCTGAAACTTTCTACCTTTTGCCATTTGTCATTGCTCAGGTACTGAACAGTACTTCCAATTGCCCACGTAGTGCCCGATCTTGTCGTGACGAACCGATGGCACGCGTTATCACTATTTTTCCAGACCATCCATTTGGATGAAAGAATATTGTATCTGGCGAGGTATCCGTTTGCGCCCATTGTCGAAAACGAAAGCCACAGCTCCTGGTTCCTGTTAACATGGAGTGCAGTTATTTTTTTTATGCTGTCGTTTTTTAATTCATTTTTTAAAATCCGGCTGAGTTGATAAGGTTGCATCGTGAAACTTCTCAGGTCGAAAGTTGAAAGATTGTCGTTTGAAACGACCCAGCAGATCTCTGACCTTCTGTCTTGTGCAAGAGCTTGAACATTGAAGTTTTTGGCCGGGTGCCGTTTCGTGACAGGAAG
>CBHROW010000180.1:0-10837 GCA_966080355.1 uncultured Chryseosolibacter sp. | reverse complement strand
ACGGTTTATCTTATGTTCGCCTATCGCCTCGTAAAAAATATTCCACAACACCGAAGTGACATGGATCGAGCCTGGCTGAAGGAATTCATGTTGGTATTTGCGGTGTTCGATCTGCTTTGGATGTTTTACCTGGCACCGTACGTCACGCCAAAGTATACTGATGTGATACTTGGCAGCGTGGGTTGGTATCCGATCTACATTCCGCTGGTCGCCATTGCCTATTGGCTTGGCATTCGAGGTATACAGATCAGCGTGCGGGAGATCCGGGCGAAGAGGCCGACATCATTCGCGGACGAGATGAGCAATCAGGTCATGGAGAAGGTTGCCACCGCAATGACAATTGATAAGTTGTACCTCGATGTTGATCTGACGCTTGGTAAACTCGCTGAACAAGTTGGGGTGCCTCCGAAGACGATTTCTGCAATACTGAATCAAAAACTTGGAAAAGGGTTTAATGAATATGTCAACGAATTTCGCATCGAGGAAGTGAAGGTTCGGTTGATCGGCAACGAAACAAAAAAGTATACGATCGCTTCAGTAGCATACGATTGCGGTTTCAACTCACAGCCAACGTTTCAGCGCGCCTTTAAAAATCTTGTAGGTGTCACTCCACGCGAATTCATGCAGCAAAATGAAAAAGCAGCCTGATTTATCAATAAGGCTGTGAAATAACATTCAAAAACGGATTCGACTAGGTCTGCGGGAGTTCTCAAGCGTGATTTGCTGAAAATTAACGTATGAGACTGTTCTTTTTTATCGGCTTCTTGTTTGGGGCCATTCAACCTTCCCTTGCGGCTTTTCAACAAGGCGAGGAATACACCGGAACTTATATTTCACCCCTCGATCATTCCACCCCACTTATCGTTCGGAAAGAGCACGATGAGCTTATGCTCGTGTTTGTGGGCCAGGGAAAAGTTCGCCTTAAAAAAGCCGGGAAGGACCGATTTCGAGCGGAGCATGTGAGGCCGAAAGCGACACTGGAGTTTCAGAGGGCCCAAAGCGGCAAGGTCACGGCTTTCAAGTGGATGCAACAATTGCCAAAGTTTTCGTTCGTTCGAATGGAAACATCGAAAAAGGACACCGTGTCCGGAAAGCTCGCCAAATACGTGGGCAACTATCGCCTGTCATTCAACAGCTCGCACATCACGCGGATTCGAATTCGAGAAGATCACCTTACTTCTCAATTTATCAACGAAGGCGTGCTTGACCTCACGCAAGTTGCCGATACGCATTTCCAACTCAACGATCACAACCTGACATTGAACTATGATTTTATTGCGGACAAGGAGGGAAAGATCACCAGCTTCACCTTTACGCGCACCGGCTTTCCTGAGTTCGCCAGGATCAGCGATGAAACCGGCTCCAAGGCGTACGGATTCGACCATCGGGGAAACTTTACGCGAGCAGATTCTCTGCGTGGCCAACTCTCATCGCTCCGGGCAAATTATGATGTGTTGTTTTACGATTTGCATGTTACGGTCGATCCGTTACATCGGTCGATCCGTGGAAACAACAAGATCAGGTTCAGGGCAACGAATGCGTTCGATCGGATGCAAGTTGACTTATTTGAAAACATGAACATTGAAAAGATCATGTTCCACAATCAACAGCTTCCTTTCGATCGCGAGTTCAACGCAGTCTTCATTCGATTCCCGTCACAAATACAGAAAGGGGCAGTGGATGAGATCGACATCGCCTATGCCGGCAAACCGCAAACTCCCGAGGGTTCGATTCTGGCAGGTGGAATATTTTGGATGTGGGATAAAGAAGGTGAGGACTGGATCGAGACCGTTACGCAAGGATCTGGTGCAAGCTTGTGGTGGCCCTGCAAAGATCACATGTCTGACGAACCCGATAGCATGCGCATCACGGTAACGGTGCCGAAAGGATTGAAGGATATTTCAAACGGAAGGCTGGTAAGTGCAAAAGAACTGGCTAGCGACCAAACTCGCTTTGAATGGTATGTGCAAAATCCGATCTCAACGTATGGTGTGGCTTTGAACATTGGATCTTATGTTCACCTTCAGGATAAATTCATCCGCGGAGGCGACACGCTTCGCTTGAATTTTTACAGCAAACCCTATGACCTTACAATTGGAAAAAAACTATTTCGACATGTTAAACCTATGCTCACCGTTTTTGAAAAATACTTTGGCAAATATCCGTTTGGCAATGATGAATTCACCGTACTCGAATCCATCTACCCCATGGAACATCAGAATGCGGTGAGCTTCGGGCCCGTGTTCAATCCATTTTACAGCCAATCATATGATTCGACCGATGTGAAGCGAACGATGTGGCACGAGGTTGCGCACGAGTGGTGGGGAAACAATGTTACCGTGAAAGACAATGCCGACCTGTGGATACACGAAGCTTTCGCGACTTATGCCGAGGTCCTGGCTTATGAAATGCTGGAGGGAAAAGCAGCTGCTGAAAAATATTTACGCGATCAAAGACCATCGAACAAAGAGCCCATCATTGGATTTTACGATGTGAATGACTTTCACCTGGGCGATATGTATTCGAAGGGTGTTTTGATGTTGCACACGTTGCGCAATGTGATTAATAATGATTCTACCTGGTTCGGTTTGCTTCGCGGAATTCAAGATCACTTTTCACGGCAGTGTATTGACACCAACGATCTCGTGAGGTACATCAACGCTTATTTGCACACTGACCTTACATATTTCTTCGATCAGTATTTGCGTTATGCTTCTATTCCCACGCTTGAATGGAAGATTGAAAATCAAAAACTGTCTTATCGCTGGAAAGCGGACGTCAATGATTTTCGAATGCCAGTGAAAGTGACAACCGCGCCATCAACATACGAATTGATTCGCCCAACCACCGATTGGCAAACGTTGGATGTGAAAGCGCAAGCCAAAGATTTCAAAGCTGACTTAAAGAACTTCTACGTAGAAATGCAGAACCCGCTCGACAGGAGTCCTTTGGACTAAGTTCGCGAAGCAGGCGCAAAGCAAGCCAAGGATCTCTCCGCGCCCTTTGTGCCTTCTTTGCGTTCTTCGCGGTACCGCATTATTCCGAGCGCAATGAGTTGACCGGATTGCTGAGCGCGGTTTTCAATGATTGCACACTCACTGTCAGCAACGTGATCAGCAAGGCACCTGTACACGCTGCAGCATACATTTCCCATGAGATCCCGATGCGATATTCGAATTGCGTCAGCCACTCGCTCATGAAATAGAATGACAATGGAATCGATATGACACACGAGATAAACACAAGTATCACGAAGTCGCGCGACAACAGTTGCCACAATTGTGAGACCGAAGCGCCCATGATTTTTCGGATGCCGATCTCCTTCGTTCGCTGAGCGGCTACAAAAGATGCGAGGCCGAACAATCCCAGGCAGCTGATCAGGATCGCGAGGATCGTTGAACCCAATGCGAGGTTGGCAATACGTCTTTCACTGTCGAATTTTTTTCCGAACTCCTGGTCTGCAAAGTTGAATGAGAATGCGTTCTCCGGATCGTATTTTTTAAACACGTCACCGATCTGGCCCATAGCTGCCGCAATATTCACGGAGGTCTTCAGCCGGAGGTTGACCTGTCCGAATTGTATCCACTGGATCGGTCGCGATTCGAGGAAGAACAGCATGGGTTTCACCGAACTGTATGGCGATTGTGTAACCATATTTTCAACGATGCCGATGATCTTCCATTCACCATTGTTGCCCCACTTCATCGTTTCACCAATTGGATTTTCAATGCCGAGGTATTTAGCTGCAGCTTCGTTGATCACAAACGCGGATGAATCGGTTGGAACGTCTCTCGAAAAATCGCGGCCTTCTTTCACTTTCCATCCCAGGGTTTTACCGAACTCGTAGGTGACTCCCGAGGTTACAAATTCTTCCATTCTGTTGGGGTCTTTGCCTTGCCAGGTGAAACCGCTGTTCGTGGTGAACGTGGCAGTGACCGGAGTTTCCGATGCAGCTACTTCCTCTACAACTCCTGTTTTCAAAAGCTCATCGCGCAATGCTTCGTAGTGCGGCATGATAATTCCATCCCGGATCGGCACAGACACAATCTGACTGATATCATATCCGACAGGACGTTCCTGCGCAAAGATAATCTGGCGGAAAATGATCAGTGTACTCACAACCAGTGTGATAGACACCGTGAACTGCAACACGACAAGAGCCTTGCGAGGAACTGCGTGGCCCTCTGCCTTGAATGTTCCTTTTAAAACTTTTACAGGCTGGAATGAAGAAAGAAACAAAGCCGGATAGGTTCCTGAGATTAGGCCGGTGAAAATGGCAAACCCGGCAAACGCAAGCCAGAACCACGGTGAAGCAAGCAATGTGAGATTTTTCCCAGCGATTGCGTTGAACCACGGCAATGTGAGTTGTACCATCATCAGCGCAACGACAGCTGCAAGCAATGCGATCAATACAGACTCCGAGAAAAATTGTGTGACGAGCTGCGTCCGTAATGAACCAATCGATTTCCGGATCCCAACTTCTCTCGCGCGCTTCTCCGAACGTGCGGTGCAAAGATTCATGAAGTTGATGCACGCGAGTAAAAGGACGAACGTGCCGATCAGGCCAAACATACGTACATACCCGATCTGTCCACCTATCGACTTACCATTTTCAAACTCCGAATACAACCGCCAGCGCGACATCGGGTGCAGAAAGAGTTGCGGATTTGTTTTGTCATCTTCACCTTGTGCCGACACGGCCTTACGCTTCACATCGTTGATCGCCTCGGATGCCGCATTCATATTCACATGGTCATTCAGCAGCACGAGGCATTGAAACCAGTTATTGCCCCACCGTACTCGTTTTTCCATGGCTGGCGCGATCAGCCGCCACGGAAGAACAATTTGATTATTTGAAAAGGAAGTGTTGTCAGGCAGGTCCTCATATACACCGGATACTACAACATCGAATTCGAGATCGGCACGGACAGATTTGTTGACAGGATTTTCATTACCGAACAGCGATTGCGCTGCTGTCTTTGAAAGCAATACGCCATTGGGGTCGCGAGTGCCCGAGATAATTTTCAGCGAAAGCATTTCTGCGAACGGAGGCTCGACAAAGCTGCCGGTCAGGATCACCGTCTTCGTTTGGAAGGTGAGTTTGTGGCTGCCTGGGAATGTGCCAATGACCACATGCTCGAAGTAATTACCAAAATTATTTCGAAGCTCCGGCCCGAGCTGCATCGCCTGACTGCCCCACGTTTCGACATTTCCGTCAAACGTCTGATTCTGCATGACTCGGGCAATGCGATTATAGTTGATAAAATTTTTATCGTACGATATTTCATCGTAGATCCAAAGGCCGATGAGTGTGGCTACAGCCATGCCGATAGCAAGCCCACCAATGTTAATAACGGCATATCCTTTGTTCCGGAGCAAATTCCTCCAGCCGATGGTGAAATAACTTTTGATCATAGCGCGATGGTTTGAAGGGTGTACGGTGAATAATTTGATGATGCCGGGCCTGAAGAGTAGAAGCACATCGCCAATGAAGCGAACATCTGCGGAACGTTTTCCATTCCTGCCTATTCGCTCATGGTAGAGTTCCATCAGATCGCCTTCTATATACTTGCGCAGTTGCGGATCGCAGAACCAGCGAAAGAAACGAAGGAATATTTGAGGAGGCTTTTGCATGTCAGCCCGTGAGTTTTGTATGAAGTGCAATTTTTGGAATTGATTTCCAGAGGTCGTCACGGGTGGCTCTGGTATGTTCCAGCGCACGTTTGCCGAGTGCCGTGATCACAAAATAACGTTTCGGCCTGCCAGCGCGCTCCTGTGTCTCTTCACCTTCGTGTGACTTTAGGTAACCCTTGTCTTCGAGCCGTTTTAATGCGCTCTGCAACGCACCAACGCTCACTTTGCGCTTTGTGCGAACTTCAATTTCCTTTTTTACCGACACGCCATATGCGTCATTGTAGAGCACACCCACCGTTAGCATCACAATTTCCTCGAACTCGCCAAGCTGGTATTTCTTCATCGATCAGGTCAATAATAAATTCCTAAATGCAGTATTATTAAGAATGATGCCAGAAATGCAAAAGGGCGGAATCACTGAAATTTCCAATAGGTGGGATGTTGCGCGTGTCCGCTGCCGGTCGTTTCCGTCCGAATACCAACCGCGAAGGTCGCATGGATCCTTACCGCTCTTTGCGCCTCCTTATGCGCTCTTTGCGGTTCTGCATTAATGAATCGCTATGGCACTTTCTTTCGAAGCCGCTTTATCTCTAAAGCCAAATCCAAACAAGACTGTCACTACCAGCGCGAAGATGAGCGGGATCATCCAGAATTGACGCCATTGCTCAAGTGTTGATTCTTCAGTAGTCATCACGCTGTTGAAGATCCAGCCCGCGATCAATGTTCCAAGCCCCTGACCCACGCCATAGGAGACAAGTACAAAAAATCCCTGCGCCTGTGCACGGATCGCGGGAGAGGCTTTATGATCGATGTACACCTGACCCGCTACGTAAACAAAATCGTAACACGCACCATGCAGAAGAATTCCGGCCATCAACATCGCGAACACGGTATCGACAGCACCGAAGGTGAACAATGCGTAACGTATCGACCACGCGATCAATCCGAGCAAGAGCACATTTCGAATGCCGTACTTTTTAAAAAACCAGGGAAGCAAAAGCAGGAACAGGATCTCGGACATCTGCCCGAACGTCATGCGGAATGCAGGGGAAGACACGCCTGCTGTTTTGAGGAATACCGGAACGTAAGCGAAATAGCTGGCGAAAGGAATACTGATCAGCAGCAATCCTGCGATGAAAATTGCAAATGGTTTTGAAAAGAGTTGCCTTAATGCATCGATGCCGATGATATCTCTGAAAGAAATAGTCTTGCCGGCACTGCGCGGAGGAATGTTCGGCAACGTGAAGCTGTACAAGCCCATGAGAATTCCACCAACTCCGGCAACGTACATCGGAAGTGCCGTTGAATCGCCATGAAGAAGGTAACTCACGATGAAACCGGCAGCAATCCATCCGCAGGTTCCGAGTACGCGGATGATCGGGAAGTCCCGCTCTTTATTGTCGAGCAGGTGAAATGCAGTTGCTGTTGCCAGTCCGACCGTGGGCATATAGCAAAGCATATGAAACAAAAGGAAGGTGAGGAAAAGATAAGGCGAGATCTCGCCAAGCATCGGAGCGGTAAGCACAAAGATCCCGCTCAGAATATGCATCACACCCATCACCCGTTGCACCGAAAAGAACCGGTCAGCGATCATGCCCAGGAAAAACGGAGAAACAATAGAACCGATCGGGCTCGCCAGGTATGCGAGATAGATCACATCCTGCATACCGTGACTGCGCATGTAATTTCCTCCTGTAGCATACCACGATCCCCAGATAAAAAACTGGAGAAACATCATAGCCATGAGGCGAATGTTGAGAGTTTGATTTGTTTTTGTCATGCTAATTGAATGCATAACCGCAAAGTACGCGAAGCAGGCGCCAAGTTCGCGAAGACCTTTGCGTGCTTTGCGCCTTCTTGTGCGACCTTAGCGGTATTGGATTTTAGACGAGGCTGGCCTTGGGTTGAAGTTTCTTCGCTTTCGTTTGGCTGATGATCTTTTTGATATATCGCATCGCCATCAGCGTGGCTTTGTCAACTTCTTCTTCGCCAGCGATCTTGTGATTGCGTATCACCGGCAGGCAATATTCTGAAGTGAGATATCCGTTATAGCCGATCTGCTGCAGGGTGTCGATGAATGTTTCATAGTTGATCAGTCCACCGTGATGTGGTGCAGGTTCCTGGATCACTTCGCCATCTTCGTTCTCCGTCAAATTCCAGGCACCGTAATGTGTGTGGAGGATCAGGTCTTTACATTTCAAAACAGATTCGCGTACATAATCTGGCCGTTGACGTTCGCCATACAGTGGAACATCGAGGCACATCTTCACATTCTTGCGATCGATCTCATTCACCATCGCCAGCGTGTCTTCATAACCCGGACGAAGCACAGGTGCATGATTTTGCAACGCCAACGTGATGCCCATGTCTTCCGACCACGCAGCCACCTCACGAATGCCGTGCACCGCACGATTCCAAACACGCAGATCGGCAGCATTGAGCGGCTTGAAATAATTTCCTTTCTCGTATTGCGCATACATAGCGATCGCTTCTTCGTCATCGATCATGCCTGGCCATGCTGCAAAGACTTTTACGAGACTAACACCCAGATCTCTAGACAACTCCAGCACATGCCTCATCATCGAAAGATTGTTCTCACGTTCTTCGCTGTGGCGACTGCAGAAGTTCGACATGCTTTCCACAGCGCAAAGTTCGATGCCTTCATCTGCAGCAACAGACTTTATTCTCGCCCGATCGGCTTTCGACAGATCCAACGGGAACGCTACCGGCCGCTTCGTTTCGATAGCAAGCCCCTCGAAGCCGAGTTTCTTAGCTTTCTTTATTTGCTGCTCGATCGTCAATGGCTTTCCGGAGTAAAACAAACCGGAATAGGTGACGGACAATAATGCGAGTTTCATAGTCTGCTTATTTACGCGTTTCTTCAATTAAATACTAAATAGCCAATTCGTCAATTAGCCAATATGCCAATTGAAGATACTAATTACTTGATTAGATATTTCATGCTTTTGCTTCTTCTTTGTCATATTGGTAATCGTCACATCGACTAATCGGCATATTGGCACATCGGCTAATTGGCTAATTCCTTAACATAGATTCTCCTGAACTGCACTAGACTAGGCGGACTCACCCACTGCCCGTTCTCTTTCGCGCCATGATGTTGCAATCCGATTGGGCCTGATGCCGGAAGATCAGGAAGCAGTGCGTTCTCGATGACAGTAATTCCATTCAACTCCACCGTCATCCGATTTTCTTTCATCGTGATCTTGAAAGTGTTCCACTCACCGATGTTTTTGTCAGCGTTCGTTTTTGGCGTCACACCACGTCTGACCTCAGGCGGCATTTTTTCATCCATGCGATAGCCGTATACTTCGCCCGAGCCGATAGGCCAGTCCCATATGTTCGCCTGGCATTTTCCCTGGCCACGCAAAAGTATCCCTGAGTCAGAATCAGGAACGATCATTTTGATCTCTTTACCATTTTCATCAAGCTTGTGAAGTCCGCTGGGGAGAATGAGCGGCACGTTCGGATTTTTGTAAGGAGTTTCCTTGATCCTCCAGTCGACTAACAACACGAAGTTCTTGTACGTCTTTTGCGTCCACAAGCTTTTGTTGTCTTTCGCTTCGCTCTCGGCATCGTAGTCGATCACGCCATCGATCACTTTCCAATGGCCGTTGTCACCTTCAGGAATTTTCCAGCCGTTGAGGTCTTTGCCGTTGAAGATCGAAGTAAACCCCGCAGGGATTTTTTCTTCTTGTGCTTGTGTGAACCCGAATACGAAAAGCATCGCGATCAAAAAAACTTGTCTCATAATATTATGATAATTTGAGTTTCAATTCTTGAATTAGCCACTTCATTGGCATATTGGCTAATCGGCACATTAAATTACAGTTCCCATCCCGGCCGGTACGTTCTCCGCAAGTACTGGTTCGCATCAGCCACATTCGTGATCTCCATCTTGTCTGCATCATACAGCAACTTCTTTCTCGTTCGCAGCGCGATGGCTCCGAGGTTGATCGTTTCTGAGATCGGTCCTGCGAGCAGAAAACTTCCAGGTGATTGTTTTTTCTCCCGGAATGCATCGATCCAAACATCGTCACTTCGCTCAGACACTTCTTTTGCAAGCGTTTGGCCATTGAGATACGCACTCATTTTACTTTGCGGGATCAGTACCGGATCTTCATTTCTAAACCCTCCGATAATTTTTCCTTTGTCGCCCACGAACATCATTCCTTCTGAAGGGAGATCTTTTCCATCCACTTCAAGTTCTTCAGGTGTATGCGGTTTCATGCCGCCATCATACCAGAAGAGATCGAAAGCAGGAAGTGTTTGTTGCTTTGGAAATTTGAACCGCACGATGCTCGAATACGGAAACGCCACATCGTTCATTACATTTCTGCTCACGTGGTCGATCACAGTGCGTGTTGTGGTTGCATAAGCTTCTGCGCTTAGGGCAGGCGTTGTGACTCCGAGTGTCAGGAACATGGGCCAGAGACTATAGTGGCCCATGTCGGCAATGCTTCCGCCACCGAAGTCGTACCAGCCGCGAAAAACGCAGTGCGTGTAATTGGGATGATAAGCGCGATCCGGGACAGGGCCAAGCCACAGATCCCAGTTGAAACCTTCGGGTACAGGTGGTGTATCGGTAGGATTCGATGTCCACTGCGGCCACACCGGGCGATACGACCAATTATGAATTTCTTTGAGTGTGCCGATGTGTCCTTCATCGATCCACTTTTTCACCTTGTCGTTGCCGGGGCGTTTGCTCCATGCCAGAAGGTGCGTGCTCACACCGGTTTGTTTCGCAGTGTCGATCACGAGGCGCGATTCATACATTCTGTTCGCGATGGGTTTGTGAATGACCACGTGCTTTCCTTTTTTCATCGATGCTATCGCGATGGTGGCGTGGAGATGATCGGGTGTCATGATCTTCACCGCATCGATGCCTTTTTCTTTTTCCAGCAGCTCGCGGAAATCTTCGTACGAAGCGCAGCCCTTGTATTTTTTGTTCGCTTTGTCTTTGCCGTAATATCGTTCGACAAAATCCTGACCGATATCACGTCCGCCAGGAATGCCATTAAAACTCTCGCCCCATGTCGGGTCTTCAAGAGCTTTGCGGATACCATCGCGGATGCCGGTAGGAGACCAGTCGATGTAGTCTGTGCTTTTCTTATTGGGATCGCACACTGCGACAATCTGAGTTTTCGGATTTTGGATGAGCTCGGTCATCTCGCGCATACCCTGG
>CBHROW010000179.1:0-10843 GCA_966080355.1 uncultured Chryseosolibacter sp. | reverse complement strand
GAATCGTGCTAGAGACTGCATTCAGAAACGAGATCCCATTGGTTGCGAGCATGGGTGGGGGATACTCCAAAGATTTCCGCGACATCATCGAAGCACACGCGAACACATATCGGCTGGCGCAGGAGATATTTTTTTGAGCTGAAAGCAAAAAGCAGAAAGACTGTTTGTGCTGAGGCTCGGTGCGTCTCCCGATCAAAGACTGGAGGTAAAGAAATGTATAGTACTAAATCTCGATTGCTCACAAGCAAACAAGTGCCTGCAGGGAGTTTCAGCATCCGGTGGTGTCCACATAAATCTGGAATTGGGTTATAGAGTTGCACACACCGGCTTTCGACTTTTAGCTTTAAGCTTATTCTGTTATCTTTCCCTTCAACTACATCCCAATGCATTCATCACCTTCGGCCGTGGAGAAGAAGAACCTCTGGTTTGTTATCACGGCATCTTCGGTCGGCACCCTGATCGAATGGTACGACTTCTACATCTTCGGAAGCCTTGCCACAATCCTTTCGCTTCAGTTCTTCCCACAGGACAATCCGACTGCAGCATTTCTGGCGACACTCGCGTTCTTTGCCGCAGGATTTATTGTGAGGCCATTTGGCGCCATCGTGTTCGGACGCATAGGCGACATCGTTGGACGGAAGTATACTTTCCTGGTGACGCTGATCCTCATGGGCGGATCAACATTTGCCATTGGCCTTGTGCCTAATTATGCAGCGATCGGAATTGCGGCACCGTTCCTCGTGCTTGCATGCAGGCTGGTTCAGGGTCTCGCGCTCGGAGGCGAATATGGCGGTGCTGCCACGTATGTCGCGGAACATTCTCCGGCCGGGAAACGCGGATTTTATACCAGCTTCATTCAAACCACGGCAACGCTCGGGCTATTTGTTTCCATCGGTGTGATCCTGGCCGTGCGCCAATCCATCGGGCTGGAAAAATTCAATGAGTGGGGATGGAGAATTCCGTTCCTGTTGTCGGCTGTGCTTGTAGCAATTTCGGTTTACATCCGGATGAAGATGCAGGAGTCGCCCTTGTTTGCCAGGGTGAAGGCCGAAGGGAAACTCTCCAAGAATCCTATTCTCGAAAGTTTCGGCAAAAAGGAGAATCTAAAGCTTGTTTTGCTAGCACTTTTTGGAGCTACAGCAGGCCAGGGCGTGGTTTGGTATACCGGTCAGTTTTACGCCATGACATTCATCGAGAAGACCTGCCACATCGAATTCATTCAAACACGCAACATCATCGCGGTAGCTATTCTCATTGGAACGCCCCTGTTTGTTTTCTTCGGATGGTGGTCGGATAAGATCGGCCGCAAAATGATCATGATGACGGGCATTCTGCTCGCAGTACTTCTATATCATCCGATCTATCAATACATGTATAAGATCGCAGCTGTTCCGGCAGAACAGGAAATCATGGAATCAAAACTGATATCCAAATCCAGATTTGTCAATGAACATGGCGACTCAGTAATGACCAGCACCGTAGAAAAATTTTTCGCCAACGGAAATAAAGTCGTTGAGTCGACAACTTTGAAAGGCAGCTCGTCAAAACCAATGGAAGCCTCGGAGGTAATTCTTTCGACAGCAAATTTTTGGATCATGGTGCTGCTCGTTCTCATCCAGATCATCCTTGTCACAATGGGGTATGGACCTATCGCTGCGTTCCTTGTTGAATTGTTTCCAACCCGGATCCGCTATACTTCGATGTCGTTGCCCTATCATATTGGTTATGGAGTTTTTGGCGGACTCACACCATTCATCGCCACATATTTGTACGAGGGAAGTAAGACCGAAACCAATCCCGCAGGCGATCCGTTCGCAGGACTCTGGTATCCGATAGCGGTTGCCGGATTTTGCTTTCTGATCGGGATGACCCTCATTAAATCTCAGCCACCCGCTGAAGACCTTGAGTAAACGTTTTTAGTCGTGGGGAAGAAGCAATCACAATGGACTGTAGTAGGTAAACGCAAGCTCGAGCTTTCCAATCTCGACAAAGTTCTATTTCCTGAAGATCATGTTCTTAAAGCTGAGGTCATTCAGTATTATCTCAACATCGCGCCAACGATATTAACGCATATCAAAGGAAGGGCGCTGACGCTCATCCGTTTTCCGGACGGAATCCATGGCGAAAGTTTTTATCAGAAAAACCGGCCAGGCTGGGCGCAGGACTGGATCGAATTTGCAAGGCTGGGCAAAGAAGAAAAGGACTATATTCTTGGAACCGAGCCGGCATTGCTTGTCTGGCTAGCAAATCTCGCTGCGCTCGAGATCCATCAGCTTCATAGCCGTAAACCCGATTTCGATAAACCCGACTACATGGTGTTCGATCTCGATCCGCCTGAGGGTTACGACTTCACGAAGATCGTTCCGATAGCATTCGATCTCAAAGCGCACATCGAGTCGTTCGGGTACACCACGTTCGTAAAAACAACTGGCGGAAAGGGGATTCACATCTGCAGTCCGCTTGAGCCCAAGCAGGGATTCTCGGAAGTGTTTGATGCCGCTCAACTTATTGCTCAACCCTTTGTTGAAAAAAATCAAAGCACCACAACCTTACACATTAAAAAGGACGCAAGAAAAGGACGCGTGCTCGTTGACATCTATCGCATTCGGTCGGGGCAAAGTATCGTTTCCCCCTATAGTCTTCGAGCCCGTGTTGGTGCTCCTGTGTCGATGCCCTTGACGTGGAGCGAACTCGAGCAACTCAAAAGCCCGCTGGCGTTTAATATCCATAACGCGGTTGACAAAGTCGTTCAGGATGGCGATGCATGGGAAGGTATGGGAGCATACGCGGTAGAGCTGCACACGCACCGGTCAACGAAAGTCTCGGTTCCCAAGAAACTTCCGCCTAATAAAAAACACAAAACACCAGAGCAACTCGAGACCTACAAAAAGAAACGAGACTTCGAAAAAACGCCTGAGCCCGCTGGCGAAATTATTACAGGAGGCAACAATAACTTCGTGGTTCATCGGCATCACGCGTCACACCTTCACTATGATCTTCGCCTGGAGAAAGATGGCGTACTCAAGTCGTGGGCTGTTCCGAAAGGCATGCCACCTAAGCCCGGTGTAAGACGGATGGCTGTGCAAACGGAAGATCACCCGATGGAATATTTAAAGTTTGACGGCAAGATCCCCAAAGGGCAATATGGCGCGGGCGAAATGTGGATCTATGCACTTGGAAAATATCAGATCACCAAAGACAAAAAGGATGGGTTCTATTTTCGACTCAACAGCAAAGAACTGACGGGCGAATACCGGATTTACCGCACGAAAGAAAAAGAATTTTTGCTCGAACGGGTTGATGAACCTCAAGTTGACTGGCTTCATCGTTTTGTCGAGCCCATGCTGTCGGAAACTGCCAATGAGCCGCCAAAGGGCGATGACTTTACCTATGAGTTGAAGTGGGATGGAATTCGCGCGCTCATCTCTTACGAAGACGGCAAAGTAACACTTCGCACTCGTAATCAGATCGACATCACTGCGCAATTTCCCGAGTTGCTCGATGGTGAGAAAGCTTTCCGCGCAACCAACGGAGTATTCGATGCCGAGATTGTTTCGCTCGATGCAACAGGGAAACCGATCTTCAAAAAGGTGATCAACCGCATGCAGGCGAGAGGGGAGACCAATATTTTAAAAGCTTCGAAGACAAATCCGATCTACTGCTATGTTTTTGATTGTATTTACCTCGATGGACGACCGCTGATCAACGAGTCGCTGAAAAAGCGAAAAGAATTTTTAAAGGACGTGATCCGCTTCGACACGCCATATCGGCTCAGCGAAACTGTTGACGATGGAAATTCTCTCTTTGAAGCCGCGCGTGAACACGGTTTGGAAGGTATCATGGCGAAAAAGATCGACAGCAAATACCTGCCGGGAAGGAGATCAGATTGCTGGATCAAGGTGAAGATCAGGCAAAGCAGCGAGGTGGTGATCATCGGATTTACGAAAGGGAAAGGCGATCGAGGGCAAACCTTTGGAGCACTTCACATTGCCGAAAAGATCGACAACACACTTCAATATCGCGGGAAAGTCGGGACGGGGTTTGACGATGCAACGATCAAGGAAATTTTGAAAGAGCTCAAGAAGGTGAAGCAGCTAAAATCGATCGATGTGGTAGGTGAGTTGCTCGACAAGAGTACCAGCACGTGGCTCGAGCCCTTGATTGTCGCAGAGGTGAGTTATTCCAAGGTCACGCCCGATAAAATGTTTCGCGAGCCCGTATTCATTCGGCTTCGCCCCGACATGACGGTCCCCGGCTGATCAGTTGCATATTTTTGATTTAACCTTCCCATCCACCTTCATGCCCAAGGCAGCTGCTTTGTCCAGGTCAACGCATGCTTCTTTATTTTTTTTGAGCTTAGCTTCGGCCATGGCACGGTTATAAAAGCCAATACTGTACTCGGGTTCATAAATAAGAGCTACATTGTAATCTTCAATGGCATCTTCAAACCGTTCCATCTTCAGGAGCACGTTGCCCCGGTTCAGCCAGGCCTTCGCGTAATTTTCTTTTAGTTCGATCGCTTTGGTGTAATCAGAAAACGCCCCTTTCAGATCTTTTGCTTTCTCTTTAGCAAGACCTCGTCCAAGCCAGATCTCAACGTTGCCCGGATCGATTTCGAGCGCGCTGGTATAGTCATCAATTGCCCCTTGATAATATTTGCTTTCGTAGCGCTGCTGTGCCCGTTCCAGGTATGGATACAGCATCGTAGAGTCAGCACCGATCGTCTGGCTTAACCGCTCTTCGATGGACATGGTTTGTACTTTCTTCGCTTTGATTGCGGCAAGATTGTGCCTGGCAAGAATGTGATTTGGGTTCAGCCGGAGTGCGGCCTCGTAGTCGAGATATGCGCTCGAGTCTTTCAGAACTTCCCTGGAAAGACCGCGATTCACAAAGTAGTCGGGCTCTTTTGCGTCATTCATGATCGCTGAATCGAAATACAGTTTCGCGAATTGTGCGTTCTTCAATTTGTAAAAGCAGAGGCCGAGATAATTGTAGATGTATGACTGATGTCCGTTCTGCGCAGTGAGGCTCATAATAGGATTGCGGTCATCGACAGACATTTGTTTACGGTAGAATAAGGAATTTGTCTCGCCCGAGGGAGCAAGTGCGAGTAATGTGCTGAAATCTTGAATGGCCTGCTCATAAAAAGCAACTTTATATCTAATGACGGCCCTGTTCAAAAGGATATCTCGTTGCTGCGGGTATTTTTCAAGAAAAATGCTGTAGTCTGTCAATGCACCGTGATTGTCGAGCAGCATTTCTTTCACGCTTCCGCGAAGGGAGTAGGCCTCGTAGTATCCCGGATTTTGCTTCAGGCATTCATTCAGCAACGAAAGTGCGTCAGCATATTTTCCATCACTATAAGCCGCTTCGGCCGCCTCGTGAAGTTCAAATGGTTTTTTCGCTTTTTGCCCAAAACAAAAATCAACCATCAACATGATCAAACCCAGCATCAGCGTTCTTTTCATGGTCGCGCAGTGAATGCTATACATTTCGTGTTTAAATTAAGCATTAAATCGACTTCCGTTAAAACCCTTTCGAAACAAAAGCTGTTTAAAGAATTATGGAAACTGCTACACGAAAATCAACACGCAAAGGTTCGTCCAAAAAGGCATCCACATCATCAATCAGTGAAGTGTACGTCAATTACTTGCTGCATGAAGGCAAGCGCCCGGCATCCGTGTTCAAGTTTTGCTCGGACATCGGGATCAGAGACGATGACTTCTACGATCAGTTCGGCTCTTTTGACGGATTAGAACGCTCCATCTGGAAAAACTTTGTTACAAAAACGATTGATCGCCTGAAAGCTGATAAATCATATCACAATTTTTCAGCGCGCGAAAAGGTGTTGGCATTCTATTTCACATTTTTCGAAGAGCTGAAATCATACCGCAGCTTCGTGCTGGTTCAGATCGCGCAGCGGAGAACACTGGACATCGTTCCAGAATTTCTCAAAGATTTCCGTAAAGAATATATCGCTCACCTGGAATCTGTGATGAAGTTGGGGAAGTCGAGTGGGGAAGTGGCGAACAGGCCTTATCTCGACAAACGTTATCCCGAAATGTTTTGGCTGCATATGGCATTTTTGCTGATGTTTTGGAAGGAAGATAACAGTCCGGCATTCGAGCAAACCGATGCCGCAATAGAAAAGTCTGTCAATCTTGCATTCGATCTCATCGGAAAAGGTGCTGTCGATTCAGTGATTGATTTCGCCAAGTTTCTTTATCAATCAAAGACCAGGTAACGCAGGTTCATGAAGGAGTTTGAAAAGATACCCGTCACAAAAGTTCAGCGGGCCACGAAATTCATTGCCACGGGTGCAAAGATCGGTGGTAATTACATCAAACATTACGGAAAAAAGCTGGTCGATCCGAATGTGAGCCGCGATGAGCTGCATCAGGATAATGCAACCGATATCTACAACTCCCTCAGCGAATTAAAAGGAAGTGCGTTAAAGGTTGCTCAAATGCTGAGCATGGATAAAAACCTTTTACCACAAGCTTACCAGGAAAAGTTTGCGTTAGCCCAGTATAGTGCTCCTCCGTTGTCTTACCCGCTTGTCGTCAAAACATTTCAAAAATATTTTGCGAAAGGGCCTGAACAGATCTTCGATACCTTCACACATCAAGCAGTCAATGCCGCGTCAATGGGCCAGGTTCACAAAGCGACATTAAAGAGCAAAACGCTCGCGGTGAAAATCCAATACCCAGGTGTTTCGGAAAGCGTGAAATCGGACCTGGCGATGATCAAACCGATAGCACTTTCAATGTTCAAACTGAATCCGGCAGAATATGACGAATTCATTCAGGAGGTTGAATTGCGCATGATGGAAGAAACTGACTACTCGCTCGAACTGAAGCGATCGATCGAGCTCTCGGAGAAGACAAAGCATTTGAAGCATGTTATCTTTCCAAAGTACTATCCGGAATTGTCGAGTCCCCGCATACTGGTAATGGATTGGATCGAAGGCAAACCCCTGGGGGAAGTTCTGGCCGGAAAATTACCGCAAGGCGCAGGTGACAAACTTGGCCAGGCGATGTGGGATTTCTATCATTTCCAAATGCACCAGATCAAAGCCGTCCACGCTGATCCACATCCTGGAAATTTCATTATCACGAAAGACTTTCGACTCGGCATTATCGACTTCGGTTGTGTGAAAGTAATACCTGAAGATTTTTACAAAATCTATTTTCAACTGATGGACCCGACATTGCTTTCCGATCCAAAAAGGAGAGACCAGGTTTTCTACAAATTGAGGTTTGTGTATCCTGAAGATTCCGCCAAGGAGAAGACTTTCTTTATAAATCTTTTTTCCAAGCTTGTCGAGTTGCTTGCCTTGCCATTCAAAAGCAATACGTTTGACTTCTCTGATAAGAAATACTTTGAGACCCTGTTCTCATTCGGTGAAGAACTGGCGAACATGAAGGAGCTGCGCAATTCGAAGAAACCCCGTGGCCTGCGCGATGCCATCTACATCAACAGGACTTATTTCGGATTGTATAATATGCTGCATGACCTGAAGGCGGAGATCAAAATAAGCTGAAAGCCTGTGCATGCGGCTCATCATTATTTGCTTTTTATCAAATCTAAATTACCAAGCTAGATCCGGAGGTTTTGGATTCACTTTGCGGCAAGCTCATTCTATCGGGTTAAAATAGGTAAGCTTTAAACTCAACAGGCTCGCGCTTTCAGCCTTTAGCTTTTAGCTTTAAGCTCCCCCGGCACGCCCTTTTTCCCAATTCACTGAACGAAATTATTGGCCGTTCGCTATTTGAAAATCTGCACGTTTTCAATAACTTAGGCCCTTGAGCTTCATTTTTTAATCTAACACTTATGCGCGCTATCTGGAAAGGACACGTACAGTTTTCACTGGTAACAATTCCGGTTCGAATTTACAATGCAATCGATACGGGCCAGACGATCAGCTTTAACCTGCTTTCAAAAGAAGGGCACAATCCTGTTGCCTATGAAAAGAAAGACAAGGTGACGGGCGAGACGTTGAAGACCGAAGATATTGTTAAAGGTTATCAATACGAGCCGGGGCAATATGTTATCATTGACAATGAAGATTTCGCGAAAGTGAAATTGAAAAGCGAAAAGATCATCGAGATCCAGGGTTTTGTTGACACCACCGAAGTACATCCCACTTTATTTGAAGCGCCATATTATCTGGGCCCGGACGGAGATGTAGCCGCAAAGACTTACGGTTTACTTTCGGAAACACTCAAGCAGTCGGGCAAGATTGCTGTCGGCAGAGTGGTTCTTCGCGACCGTGAAACGCCATTGCTACTCGCCCCGCTGGATGGTGGGATTGTCATGTATCGCCTTCGCTATCCCCATGAAGTTCGCGCCATGAAAGAGGTTCCACAGATCCGTGATGTCAAAGCCGACAAGGATCAGGTTAAACTTGCAAAGACGCTCGTGGATTCCATGAGTATGAAATTCAGCGACATAGAAATGAAAGACCATTACTATGATGCACTGAAGAACATCATTGAAGCAAAGATTGAAGGAAGAGAGATCGTTGTGCGTGAAGAAGAGGCACCTAAGGTAGTTGACATCATGACTGCCTTGAAAGCGAGCATTGATGCGGCCAAGAAAAAGCCGATGGAAAAAGCAAAAGGTGAGGCCAAGAAAGAAAAAGCCAAGGCAGAAAAAACCACAAAGACTGCCAGGAAGAAAGCAAGCTGATCTCGCTGACACTCATTGTCACGAGCGGAAACTCAAACTGCGAAAAGTGGGTTAGAAGGGTTTAATCCACTACCTTTGTTGCATGGCAAAGATCATCCAGTTTTCTGCAAATCCGGGTCCGGAGAAATTCGGTCCACAGCGCGCGCGCAGGAAAAAGGAGGATGGTCAGGTTAGAAAACCAGGTCAACTGAACCTGTTCGGGGGCGCCAAGATCCTCAAGTTGAATCAGCTTTCCTTATTTGAAGAAGCTCTGCTCATCGATGACCGGGGCGACCGGCCGACAGCACGCCAGCATTACCTCAAAGCTATCCAGGAAGGTGACAGCGTAGCTGATGCGTATTGCAATCTTGGAATACTCGAGTGGCAGGATGAAAACTTTTCGAAGGCGATCGACTGCTTTACGATGAGTTTGAAGTCCGATCCGCGCCATTACGAATCGCATTACAATCTCGCGAACCTCTATGCCGAAGTCGGCAACTACACATTAGCAAAGATCCATTATGAAATTGCAATTGAGATCGAGCCAGAATTTGCAAACAGCTATTTCAATCTTGGCTTGACACTCGCTATGAACAAACAGTTCCACGAGGCGGTTGCAATTCTCCGGAAGTACCGGCACATGACGCCAGGGGAAGATCATTCACAAACCGATGATCTTATTTTTAAGCTTTCAGGCACCTTATAGGCTCCAGAAGGTGACCAGGAAAAGCACCAGGCGATAAAGCTCAAGTGCCAGGAATAATCCCAGCAATCCCAATACAACCTTGAGCAAAAGAATTTTCCCTTTCTGCTGATAGAATGTTCGCCCTGCAGCGAAAAGGAAATATATATTGGTAAGGACGAAGAAGATCGTGAGCGTTACATCGTTCAAATACTTTTCCCAACCGAATGACGTCCAATGCAAGACCTTATTCACGAGCATGAGCACCAGCGACAGCAAGATCGCGTTGACAGCCAGGTTGAACGTGGTTAGCTCCACGGCAAGTGTTAGGTGGTCGCTGAAATAGCGATTGCGTTTCCGGTAAATAACCATCATCGGCAGCGCAGCGAAAAAAACGAACACAATGATCAGCAATTTGGCGAGGCTTGTGCTTTTTTCATTGTACATCAGGGTGAACCCATCGAGCGCGAATCGGTCATGGCCAATTTTATCGAAAACCATTTTCCTGACGATCGCACTATGCGTCCGAAGATACAGCTGGGTGTGAAGTGAGGTGTTGAACAGTTGCAGAAGTGGGAACAGGAAATAGATCAGGTTCAACACGAAAAACAATTGTAACGGTTTGATGTAGCTAACGCGCTTGCCGCTAGCAAACTCACTGGAAAGAAATCCGGGATTTTTTAATACCAGCCAAAGTGACTTCGCAAACTTGTTATCTACAAAAGTTACTGTAACCCACAGGTTGTTCAAAAAAGTTTTGAATGTTCTGTCCCGGGCTTCGAGGATCTTTTCCCCACAGACATTGCAGTACATTCCCCTGAACACATTGCCACAGCTATTGCAAGTATGCTCGGGGCCTGCAAGCAGCTGATCTTTCTTCGGTTCGATCTGGGGATAAACTACCTGAACATCCACGTGATTATTTTTTTTGCAAAATACATTTTCTTGCTCTCCTTTATTGAAGAAGTTTCAGGATCTTCCTTGCGCGTGAGAGAAATGCAGGGGAAGCCATAGGAAGCTGATCTTCGATCATCATCCTGATCTCATTTTTCAATTCCGGATTTTTTTGCGCAACCGTTGCCAATGCAGACATCGCGAATACTTTTACGGCAATCGGTTCCTGATGATTTTGCAAAAAACGAAAGCTCAGGTCGGTGACTTTTCCTTCTAGACGCGTTGGTATCTCAACCTCAGCGAGAAAGCGCAAAATATTCCGCTTTGCGGCATCGTGGATGTCTGGCTTGTATAGGAATTTGATCAACGCTGTGAAGTGAGGTTTGATAAGTTTCGGATGAAGCTGCACACAATAGGACAGGGGCCACGATGCTCTTTGAGTTACGCGATAAGGCCCGGCTAGAAATATACTGACAAGCTCTTTGAATCGCGCAGGGTTGGATCCAATGTATCGAACGATCTTGCTCGACTGGGCTTTCGAATGTTCCGCCAAAAGCGCTTTTCGTAAGTCCATGATTGACGGAAGCTAATTTCTAA
>CBHROW010000178.1:0-10863 GCA_966080355.1 uncultured Chryseosolibacter sp. | reverse complement strand
TCAATAAAACATATGGAACGATCGAAGAAAATGGCGTAGGTAAATTCAACGACATCGATGCAGCCGCTTTACACGCGATCAAGGACTTGGGTGTCACGCACGTTTGGTACACCGGAGTTTTGGAACACGCGGTGCTGACCGACTACACGTCATATGGAATTCCGCTTGACGATGCCGATGTTGTGAAAGGACGCGCTGGCTCTCCTTATGCGATCAAAGATTACTACGATGTAAATCCGGACCTCGCGGTGAACGTTAAAGAGAGGTTAAGCGAGTTTGATCAGCTCGTTAACAGAACGCATGCACAAGGACTGAAAGCCATTATAGACTTTGTTCCGAATCACGTTGCACGGGCATATCGCTCTGACGCGAAACCGCAAGGCGTCAAAGACCTCGGTGAAAATGACGACAAGAGTGTTTCATTTAAGGCCTCGAACAATTTTTATTATCTGCCGGGACAATCTTTCGAAGTTCCGAAAGGGTATCGTCCCCTTGGCAATCTTCCTTTCCCAACCAAAGATGGAAAGTTTGACGAAGTACCCGCGAAAGTTACGGGCAACGATCAGTTCACGGCTTCCCCTGGCGTCAATGAATGGTTTGAAACGGTCAAGCTAAACTACGGTGTTGATATTCAAAACGGAAGACAAACACACTTCGATCCGATCCCTGACACCTGGAACAAGATGCGCGATATCCTTGTCTATTGGGCAAATCGGAAAGTTGATGGTTTTCGATGTGACATGGCCGAAATGGTGCCGGCCGAATTTTGGAATTGGGTGATCCCCCAGGTGAAAGATGTGAATCCGGAAATCCTCTTTATCGCTGAGATCTACAACCCGGACCAGTACGCAAATTATATCCGCACCGGCAAGTTCGACTACTTATACGACAAAGTTCTTCTTTATGATACGCTACGAGGACTTATGAGCTGGCATCGCAAGAGTTCTGATATCACGGCTGTGCAAGAGCGGCTCAGGGATATTAACTATCACATGCTGCATTTTCTCGAGAACCACGATGAACAGCGGCTGGCTTCCAAATCGTTCGCAGGCGATATCTGGAAGGGTTGCCCTGCGATGGTTGTGAGCGCCACGATCGATAAGGGTCCTGTAATGATCTATTTTGGACAGGAGGTTGGTGAGCCCGGATTAGGTGTTGAAGGTTTTCAAGGCGATGATGGCCGCACAACGATATTTGATTACTGGGGCGTGCCAGAACATCAGAAGTGGATGAATGGTGGAAAGTTCGATGGCGCACTGCTTAACCCGGAGCAAAGGCAACTCCGTCAATTCTACGCGGATGTGTTGACATTAGCCGGCAATAGCCCTGCGCTTACTGCAGGAAATTACATCGACATCACGCGACACAACATCAACGCAGGAAACTTCGATGAGAAAGTTCACGCATTTATTCGTCACACCGACACCGAGCGATTGCTGATTATCGCAAGTTTTAACGACAAAGATCAAACCGCAAAGATCCAGATACCGGAACAAGCCGTCACCGCCATGGGTCTCGATAAGAATGAAGTTTACATTGCCCGCGATCTCCTGTGGCGTGAGGCCGAAGTCGGCTTTGATAAATCAATGTCGTTTGAGCTGAGGCTAAAACCCTACAGCAGCTTTATTTTCAAGATCAAATAGCTAAACTGAAAGAAGAAACTTGACTGGCCGGTTCATTCGGCTTTTTGAATTTTAAAAACCAGAACTGACCATGCAACCGTTACACGGACAATCCAGAGTAGTTATAGAAAACGTACAGCCTCAGATTGACGGTGGCTTATATCCCGCGAAAACTTGCATTGGCGAATCAGTCAATGTCACAGCCGATATTTTTGGCGATGGTCATGATCACATTCGCGCGCAGTTGCTTTACAAAAAGCAAGGCGCAACCTCGTGGAATGTGATCGAAATGAAATCAACCTGGAACGATGTCTGGTATGCATCATTTCCCGCGAGAGAGAAAGGCAATTACGTCTTCACCGTGAAAGCGTGGATGGATCATTTCGACACATGGTACGATGGCTTTAAAAAGAAAGCGAATGCGAAGGTAGACGTGCATGTAGAGATCATGGAAGGCGTGATCATGCTGAAACGACTGGCAGAAAACGATCCGTCATTGAAAACTGCCATTGCTAAACTCGAAGATAAACAGGAATTCAAAGCCATCGAGTTTGTACTGAGTCCCGAGTTTGAAGAGATCGTCCACAAACATCCGTTGATCGACTTTGAAACAACGTATGAGAAAGAGTTGATCGTGGTTTCGGAACACAAAAAGGCGAATTTTTCTACGTGGTATGAGCTGTTTCCGCGGTCGGCATCACTTGAGGGAAAGCACGGTACGTTCAACGATGTAATTAAGTTGTTGCCGCGTGTCGCAGCCATGGGCTTCGATGTGCTGTACCTTCCACCCATTCACCCTATCGGCAAGATCAATCGCAAAGGGAAAAATAACAATGTGCGTTCAACGCCCGGAGAGCCCGGTTCTCCCTGGGCGATCGGTAGCGATGAAGGAGGTCATAAAGCCATTCATCCCGAACTCGGCACGCTCGATGAGTATAAGAAGCTGATCAGCGAGGCAAAAAAACTCAGTATCGATATCGCGATGGATGTTGCCTTTCAGTGTGCACCCGATCATCCTTATGTAAAAGAACATCCTGACTGGTTCAAGCAGAGGCCGGACGGAAGTATTCAATATGCTGAAAACCCACCGAAAAAATATCAGGACATTTATCCATTCAATTTCGAATCGGAGGATTGGGAAAATCTGTGGAGAGAATTGCTGTCGGTGTTTTTGTATTGGATCGAACAAGGTGTGAAGATCTTCCGTGTTGACAATCCCCATACAAAACCGATTGCATTCTGGCAGTGGGTGATTGCCGAGGTAAACAAAAAACACGAAGACATCATTTTTCTCTCCGAGGCTTTTACACGGCCAAAGATCATGGCTTCACTGGGTAAAGTAGGATTCACACAATCCTATACTTATTTCACCTGGAGAGTTTCAAAACATGAGATCATCGAATACATGAACGAGCTCGTGAATTCGCAGTCTCGAAATTATTTTCGTCCCAACTTCTGGCCGAATACACCAGATATTCTGCCGTTCCATTTGCAACACCAGGGGGAGAATATTTTCATCATCCGGGCGGCACTCGCTGCCACGCTTTCATCTAACTTCGGCATGTACGGCCCCGCTTATGAATTCGGTGACAACGTGCCGATGCAGGGCAAAGAGGAATATTGGGACTCCGAAAAATACGAGATCAAAAAGCACGACTGGAGAAAAACCAATCGGCTTACCGACATTATCACCATCCTGAACCGTGCGCGAAAAGAAAACGCGGCTTTGCAGTCGACATGGAACATTCAGTTTTGCCAGGTAGAAAACCCGAACCTGATCGCTTTCATTAAAGCTACCGATGATCTTTCCAACATCATGCTTGTGATCGTGAATCTCGATCAGAACAATCGCCAATGGGGATATGTGCAGCTACCGAAAGACAAGCTGAGACTTGGTGACCGCGTCAACGTGAAGTTGCACGACCTGATGACTGATGACCATTACACCTGGGCCCAGGAATGGAATTATACCGAGATCGACCCTTACAAAATGCCTTTTCATTTGTTTAAATTGGAAGTACACGAATCTTTCATGTAGATGACAACGCCATTGAAAACCTCCGACCCGCTATGGTTTAAAGATGCCATTATCTACGAAGTGAGTGTGCGCGCTTTCTACGACAGCAATGGCGATGGCATCGGTGATTTTCAAGGATTGATAGAAAAGCTTGATTATCTGGAAGACCTCGGGATCAACACGATCTGGTTACTTCCTTTTTATCCCTCGCCACTGAAAGACGATGGTTACGATGTCACCGATTATTATGACGTCCATCCTGACTACGGAACACTTTCAGATTTCAAGCAATTTTTGAAGGAAGCACACAGGAGAGGTATCAAGGTGATCACGGAGTTGATCCTCAATCATACGTCCGATCAGCATCCCTGGTTCAAAAAAGCAAAGCGCTCCAAAGCAGGCTCCCGGTCGCGCGACTTTTACGTCTGGAGCGATACTCCTGAGAAATTCAAGGAAGCCCGCGTCATTTTTACGGAAGAAGAATCTACGAATTGGACCTACGATGCAGAAGCACGCGCTTACTATTGGCATCGCTTCTATCGCCATCAGCCGGAATTGAATTTCGACAACGCGGAAGTTCAATTAGAGATGATCAAAGTGGTGGACTTCTGGCTCAAAATTGGTGTGGATGGTTTTCGACTTCCTTCCGTAACTTTTCTGTTTGAAGAGGAGGGGACGAGCTGTGAAAATCTCCCTCAAACGCATGCCTACCTCAAGAAACTCAGGTCACACATCGATAAGAATTTCAAGCACAGAATTTTGATCGCAGAAGCTAACCTTTGGCCCGAAGACGCTGCGACTTATTTCGGCAATGGCGAAGAATGTCACATGAACTTTCACTATCCGCTGATGCCACGATTGTTCCTGGCGCTTCGAACAGAAGATAGTTATCCGATCATTGACATCATGGACCAGACACCCGCGACCCCACAGACTAGTCAATGGGCAGTCTTCCTTCGAAATCATGATGAGCTTGGCCTCGAGATGGTAACGGAAGAAGAAAAAGATTATCTGTTCAAAGCATACGCGAGCGATCAGCACCTGAAATTCAACGTTGGGATCAGGAGAAGGTTAGCACCGTTGTTGAACAACGATCGAAGGAAGATCGAACTTTTGTATACGATCTTGCTTTCTCTTCCGGGCTCTCCGGTTTTATATTATGGCGATGAGATCGGCATGGGCGATAACGTTTACCTTGGTGATCGCTTTGGCGTACGTACCCCGATGCAATGGAGCATGAACATCAACGCGGGATTTTCCAACACCAATCCGCAGCGGTTGTTCCTTCCCATTATTTCTGACCCTGTCTACCGGCACGAATCGGTAAACGTAGCAACCCAGGAAGAAAATCCTTCTTCACTGTTATGGTGGATGAAGAACGTGATCGCCATGCGAAAACGCCTCAATATTTTCGGTCGTGGCGATATCAGGTTCATCGACAGCTCGAACGCAAAAGTGCTGGCGTTTGCAAGAACCTATGAAAAGCAACGCATCATCGTTGTGGCAAACCTTTCGCAGTTTTCACAGGCCGCCACGTTGAATCTTGCTGAATTCAAAGATTCCGACATCACCGAAGTTTTCAGTCAAAACCGGTTCATGAATGTTGAGGAAGGCGACTACAACATCACCATCGGTCCTTACGGATACTTCTGGTTCCAGGTCGACAGTACAGAGAAGAAAGAAAAATCCGAGGCTAGCGGTGAGTTGCCGCTGCTGAAAACGGACGTATCATGGGAAAGGCTTTTCGACAACTACAACGAAGCGCGACTCTTCGAGCGGAAGATCCTTCCTCCGTTCATGAAGAAATGCAGATGGTTTGGAGGAAAAGCCAAGGTCGTTAGTAAAATGGCGATCCACAAGGTGATTCCAATAAAGGTAGAAGGAGACACACATTTCCTGACCATCGTGGAAGTTCACTATGTACAGCGACTGCCTGAATTCTATTTTATTCCGCTGACGTTCGTTCTTGCCGACAGCATCCTCGAACGTGTTGAATATACCGTTCAGAGTGTAGTGTGCAGGACTGAGATCCAGGGCAAAGCGGGCTTTATCATGGACAGTAGCTACGACAAGAATTTCCGCGACTTCCTGTTCGTGAGCATGAGCAAAGACACACGATTAAAGGATGACGAGGGTGGTATACTCGAATTCAACAGCGGAGTGTTTGCAAAGCCTGATATTAAAGAGATCGATTCTAAGATCCTCAAAGCCGATCAGTCGAACACAGCCATTATTTACAACGACAAATACTTCTTCAAATTCTATCGCAAGATCGAGAAGGAGATCAATCCTGACCTGGAGATCGTTCGCTTCCTGACCGAGCATACCACATTCCAGAATTGTCCGAAGTACGCGGGAAGCGTTGAATATAAAGACAATGAAGGCAGAACGATCGTATTTGGACTGCTGCAGGAGAAAGTTGACAATCAAGGCGAGTCATGGGGGATGTCGGTGGATTCTGTCGGTCGTTACTACGAACGCGTGATGACGAAAGGCCGCAACATCAAGTTGCCGAAATTGATCAACAATCCCGCGATTAAGTTTGAGGATGCACCTGAGCTCATCCAGGAATTTATCGGTCCGGGGTTTTATGAACGCGTGGTTCGCCTTGGTCAACGAACTGCCGAGATGCATCTCGCACTTGCGTCCGATTCATCGAATCCCGCATTTGCTCCAGAGCAATTCACATCGAACTATCAGCGGTCATTGTATTCTTCATTGCGCAAATTGATGCGCGACCGGTTCAATTTATTGGAAGCATCATTATCAAAACTCGCACCGGCAACACAAGAGCTTGCCGGGCAGGTGTTGGCCATGGAAGATGTGATCCTGGAAGCATTCAGTGAGATCTATCAGGTGAAGATCAATGCGATAAAGACACGCATTCATGGCGATTATCATCTCGGTCAGGTTTTGTTCACGGGAAAAGATTTTGTCATCATCGACTTTGAAGGCGAACCGGGATTTTCTTTCAGCGAACGAAGATTGAAAAAGAATCCGTTCAAAGATGTTGCCGGTATGATGCGTTCGTTCCATTATGCTGCTTTTGGAAAATTGCTGCTGAACGAAAATTACCGCGAGAAGGATCTGGAGCTGTTGGAGCAAGCTGCTGAACAGTGGCAGCACTACATCAGCCGCTTTTATCTCGGTGCTTATATGGAACGCATCGGTATGGGAACAGATCTTTCAGAAGAGAATGATATTTTGATCCGTACTTTCCTTCTGGAGAAAGCGATCTACGAACTTGGATACGAGCTCAACGGCCGCCCCGACTGGACCATCGTGCCGCTGCGGGGAATCCACTACCTCGTAAGTCGTTATGTGATGGAGAAGGAGGAGAAGAGAGAGCGAAAAAAATTATAACCAGATAGACCGTACTGCGATCTATCAAGGGCTGCAAGCTACAGGCTACAAGCTGCAAGCCGTGTGTACTCCGCTTGAAGCTTGTGGCTTGAAGCCTGAAGCCACGAACTTCGAAGCTCACGGTTGACGGTTGACAGTTAACTGCCAAGCGGGGCGACCAAAGCGAGTGGAGGTAGTTGGAACGAGTTAAATAGTTTAAAGTGATTTCAGTCCATCGGAGATGCGGACTTGAACACTAACTAACTTTAAATACAATGGCGTTTTATTTTGAAAATTTGAGAGTATGGCAACAGTCACTAACCTTTGCGGGCGAGATTTATGATTTGACTAAGAAATTTCCAAAGTCGGAGATGTATGGATTGACGTCTCAGATCAATCGGGCTGCTGATTCTATCAGTCTTAATATCGCTGAAGGATCAACTGGTCAGACCAAAGCTGAATTCGGACGATTCCTTAGCTATTCAATTCGCTCTGGAGTCGAGGTTGTTGGCTGTTTGTATCTGGCAAGGGAAAAGAAATTTATCAACTCCACCGACTTCAAAAAGCATTACGATAAAGTGGAATCCATCATAGTAATGGATCAAGCATTAAGAAATTCAATTTCAAAACCACGAACCTAGCCGCACTCACTACTGTGAACTGTCAACCTTGAACTGTGAACACATGTCCAGCAGAGTAATCAACTATACAGCCACTATCTTCGAAAAATTCAGTCCTCTGACCGACTTCAACAATTATTTCAAAACCACGATACTAAAAAGCTGCACTCTCTACTGTGAACCGTCAACCGTTAACCGTGAACACTTCTGTCAACCGTGAACACCTATGGCAAAACGCACAACCAAAGATACTCCCACCACCTTCGACAGCTTCAGCCTTCTGACTGACTTCGACATTCATTTGTTCAAGAGTGGAAAACACTACAAGCTGCATGACAAATTGGGTGCGCGAGTTGTAAAGCACAATGAGCAAGAAGGAACATACTTCGCGGTGTGGGCTCCGAACGCAAAGACTGTCTCTGTGATCGGCAATTTCAATCACTGGAAGAACGGTCAGCACGTGTTGCATCCCCGATGGGACCAATCGGGCATCTGGGAAGGATTTTTCCCTGACATCAAACATGGAGAAGCTTACAAGTACGCGATCCATTCGAATACAGGCGAGTATTTAGAGAAATCAGATCCGTTCGCAACCTTTTGTGAAACGCCACCTAAAACTGCCTCCATCGTATGGCAACCACAATATGACTGGCAGGATTCTTCATGGATGTCTGAGCGTAAATTGCTGGCGGGAAAAGCTAAACCATACTCTGTCTATGAAGTGCATTTTGGTTCATGGAAAAGGAAATGGGACGAAGGAGGAAGATCGCTGACGTATCCTGAAATGGCGCATGACCTTGTAACCTATGTGAAAGACATGGGCTTCACGCATGTTGAATTTCTGCCGCTGATGGAACATCCGTTCTATGGATCGTGGGGATATCAGCTTACGGGATACTTCGCGCCAACCAGCCGTTACGGAAGTCCCGAAGATTTCATGTACATGATCGATTGCTTTCACCGCGCTGGCATCGGTGTTATA
This sequence comes from uncultured Chryseosolibacter sp., assembly GCA_966080355.1. Lineage (GTDB taxonomy): Bacteria > Bacteroidota > Bacteroidia > Cytophagales > Cyclobacteriaceae > Chryseosolibacter. The sequence goes on along the minus strand of CBHROW010000178.1, from coordinate 2,280 downwards.
CTCGATTGGGTTCCCTCGCATTTTCCCGGTGACGTTCACGGCATTTATAAATTCGATGGAACGTTTCTCTATGAACATGAAGATCCCCGGAAAGGATTTCATCCGGACTGGAAGAGCTATATTTTCAATTACGGGCGCAATGAGGTTCGCTCATTTCTGATCAGCAACGCCATCTACTGGCTTGAAAAATATCACATCGATGGACTTCGCGTTGATGCAGTTGCCTCCATGTTATATCTCGACTATTCCCGAAAGGCAGGAGAGTGGATCCCCAATCAATATGGCGGGAATGAAAATCTTGAAGCGATATCGTTCCTCAAGGAAATGAACGAAGTTGTTTACAGCCATTTTCCCGATGCAGTAACAATTGCCGAAGAGTCGACATCATGGACCGGGGTTTCGCGCCCAACCTACCTCGGTGGACTCGGCTTTGGACAAAAGTGGATGATGGGATGGATGCACGACACGTTGCATTATTTCAAGCTTGACCCCGTTCATCGCAAGTATCATCAGAATGAGATCACATTCAGCATCATGTATGCGTTCACCGAGAACTTCATGCTTCCGCTTTCGCATGATGAGGTTGTGCACGGCAAAGGTTCGCTCCTTGGACGCATGCCCGGTGATGAATGGCGAAGATTTGCAAACCTGCGCATGTTGTTCGGCTATATGTTCACGCACCCGGGAACGAAGTTGCTTTTCATGGGCGGTGAAATCGCCCAGAGCGCGGAATGGAATCATGACAAAAGCCTTGAATGGCATTTGCTCGATCATAGTTTTCACAGCGGTGTCCAGAGTCTTGTACGCGATCTCAACTTCTTATATACATCTGAGCCTGCACTTTATCAGTGTCAATTCGAACAGCGTGGATTTCAATGGATAGACTACAGTGATCGCGAGAACAGTGTGATTGCCTTTCAGCGTAAAACTGAAAAAAAAGGCGATTTATTGATTGTGGTATGTAATTTTACTCCGGAAGTTCGATATCATTACCGGGTTGGAGTTCCATACCGTGGACAATGGAAAGAGATCTTCAACTCTGACCAATCAAAATATGCGGGTTCCAATGTGCTGAATGCCGGCACCCTGACTACATCGCCAGTAAAATATCACAACCAGGATTATTCCATCGCGATGACATTGCCTCCATTGGGCATTTCGGTTTTAAAGCTGGAAAAAGAGATCAATGAGTTTGAGTTGGAAAACATCGGCACATAGTTTACCAATAGGTGACCATTGTATTATTTTCGTGCAATGCGTCACAATTTCGTGCGCCAAAGGTCGAATTTTACGAGTTCTCTCGTTGTTTTACTATTTGATAGATTAGCATTTTGGAAAAGTACATTTGTATTCACGGACATTTTTATCAGCCACCCCGTGAAAACGCCTGGCTCGAGGTAATCGAAGTCCAGGATTCTGCGCACCCTTACCACGACTGGAACGAACGGATCACAGCGGAATGCTATGGACCGAACACCGCCTCGCGAATCCTTGATGGAAAAGGTGTCATTAAAAAGATCACAAACAACTATTCGCGCATAAGTTTCAACTTCGGTGCAACTTTGCTTTCATGGATGGAAACGAATGATCCTGAAACTTATCAGGCGATCCTCGAAGCCGACCGGGAGAGCATTGAGAATTTTGACGGACATGGATCCGCCATAGCGCAGGTCTACAATCATATGATCATGCCGTTGTCGAATTCCCGCGATAAAGAAACGCAGATCATTTGGGGGATTCGTGATTTCACGCATCGTTTCAGTCGCAGGCCTGAGGGAATGTGGCTGGCCGAAACGGCAGTCGATACCGAATCGCTCGAGCTGCTGGCGAAACACGAGATAAAATTCACGATTCTTGCGCCTCGGCAAGCCAAAGCGTTTCGGAAATCGGCCACCGAAGCATGGACTTCAACCAGCAGTGAGCCGATCGACACGCGAAGACCTTACACCTGCAGACTGCCTTCTGGAAAATCGATCGATTTGTTTTTTTACGATGGTGATATTTCACAGGCAGTAGCGTTCAACGGACTTCTCAACGATGGAAAGAAATTTGCCGAACGGCTGCTTGAGGTTTTTGACAAGAGCAACGAACCGGAACTTTCTCACATCGCTACGGATGGTGAAACGTATGGCCACCATCATAAGCATGGCGACATGGCGCTCGCATTCTGCCTCGACCACATCGACCGCTACAAAGGCGCAACGCTGACAAATTATGCTCAGTACCTCGCGCTTCACCCGGCAACTTATGAAGCTGAGATCCACCAAAACAGCTCCTGGA
>CBHROW010000177.1:0-10918 GCA_966080355.1 uncultured Chryseosolibacter sp. | reverse complement strand
ACCGGTTTGTTCCGAACCAAAATGCGCGGAACGCCAGGTTCTCTGTAAACCCGATCACACGGCCGCGGCCCAATGCACTGACACCAACAACCGCGGCATCTTTTACTTTCGTATAATTCTGTTTTGAAATATAACCGCTCAACAATGGATTTGTTGTCATCACGATTGGATTGGAATAGGGACCTTTCCCTTTTTCCATGAAAAGGTTGTTACTCTTGAACACCGGCATTCTGTTGTTGTAGTAACCGTAGAGCAGCGGGTTGGTAATGTCCACTTGTGTTTCGAAGATGGCACCATCGGTTTGTTGTGCACCGTTATACTCTTCGATGTCAGCGTATGGGCGCGGCTTCACGCTATCTTTTTTCTCTTCATCTTTTTTCATTTCGAATTTTCCGATCCCTGTAGCCGATAACCAATTCACGGCAGTTTCGAGGCCAATCGCAACACCACCTGCCTGGACCCATGCCTTCAATTTTTCTTTCGCAGCATCATTGATAACGTTGTAGTTACCGGGAGGAAAGATGATCGTGTTGTATCGTGAGATGTTTGCCGAATTGAACACGGTGATCGGCATCATGGTAACGGGAATGTGAAACCGCGTGTCGAACAAATGCCACATTTCGCCTGCATCGTTGGCTGAAACGCCCGCATCGACAATCATGGCGATCTCAGGCTTACGAACAGGAATGAACGATCCGCTTCCGAGGCTAATACCTTTGAAATCCAAACCTGTGTTGAAGCTGTAGACATCGATACCATCTCTCTCGGTGATCTCGCGGATGAGATATTCGATCAGCTCAGGCGACTTCTCCTGTCCGGCAACCGGAATGAGAATGGAGCCCCGATCGAATTTTTTTCCGAATGGGTGAAAGAATGGATCTGCCGCCACTTTGATGCGGATGTCTTTTTCGAGCAGCCTGTACATCGCGCGCGGTGTGTAAAATCCATAGGGCTCTATCGCGTAAGCATAGTCGCTTTTTTCTCCGACAATTTTTCCAACAGGCATTTTTACTTCCATGACTTTTTCTCCAAGAGAAGGCATCGCTTTCAATTCTTCTGTCTCCACTCCGGCCGCCAGCGAAAGTGTCCAGCTTGAAATGTCGTAGAACAGGCTATCGGTAAATGAAATACGCTTTTCAAACATCCCACGGATCAACTTGTACTGTGGTTGATTCGTTGGTACGATGAAGCTGGAATTCACTTCGAAGGTTTTTCCATTTACCGTTTGTGTGGAAGACGGTTTATATATTTCGATCTGATGTTGGTTTACGATCTCCGCCAGGTGCGCTACCCGCGATTGGTCTTTCGATCCGAAGATCAAGGCCTTGACGGGGTCTTTTGCTGCTTCTGCAATTGCGTCCTTGTAAAACTGACGTTGATAATTCAGCAAGTCTTCACGTAAGGCATTAACTGCTTCAAGTGAGCTCAATGCAGTTGTAAATTGATTTCTGATGCTGAAAGGAAATGTGAGAACGCCATTCGGACTCTCTTGCGCATGGCCACGTGAGCTGGCCTGCTCAAACAAAATTCCAATGGCACCCTGAACATCCGGGAATGTCGATCCCTTTCCATAGTAGAAATCATCGTAGCCTTCTTGCGTATAGTAGAACGATCCGATCTTGTCGAGCGCTTTTGCATGATACTCGGCCATCCTTTTTGTTAGTTCTAAATTTCTTGCAGGTGTCAATGGATGCATGCGTGAAGGAACGCCAGGCTGAAAGAAGAACGTGGAGTTCGTGCCCATTTCGTGATGATCGGTGAGTACATTCGGTTTCCACTGATGGAATTTTTTAATGCGCGCTTTTGACTCAGGTTGCTGAGCTACAAGCCAATCGCGATTCAGATCGAACCAATAGTGATTTGTTCTTCCACCAGGCCATGCCTCGTTGTGCTCCATGTCGTATGGATCTGCAGAAATCGATTTGCTTTTCCTCGAATTTACCCAACTCGAAAAACGTTGCAGGCCATCGGGGTTAAAGCTGGGGTCAAACAAAATGACAACATTTTCAAGCATTTTTTCGATTTCCGGACCTTGTGCTGCAGCCAGGTGATAGGCGATCAGCAGTCCGGCATTGGCGCCACTGGGTTCGTTGCCGTGAATGCTGCAGCCGAGGTAGAAAACCACCGGCATATTCGCAGTGTTCACAGATGATGATCTGGAGGGATCAGTGAGCAAAACATGCTGGCTTCTGATCGACTCGATCTGCTGATGATTTTTAGGTGATGTTATCGTTAACAACAGCAGCGGACGCGCTTCATGAGTGTAGCCCGTTACTTCTAACGATACGCGGTCAGACGCCTTGTCTAACATGAACATGTAGTTAACAAGACGGTCGTGGCTGACGTGGAATTCTCCCACTTCATGACCGATGACTGTCTTTGGCGTTGGGATGTTGGGATTGTATGAAACCTTGTCGGGCAGATAATAGGAAAGGTCTGCCTGTGCGAACGTATGCGATGAAACAATACAAAATATCAGGGCTAGGAAAAAGCGGTTTAACGTCATGGAGAATGTATCGGTTTAGGCTTGATTAAAACAGTATGTGTCAAATGCTTAGCATAGCTCACTTTAATTGTTGATGAGCGATGTTAAGATATTGTAAAAAAAATGTTGATAGAATTAAAGGTACAGTAAAGGTAAAGTCTACGCAATGGAATATTTTTACGACCGCTCTAGTTAACCCCGATAACCAAATCAAAACTTATGAGGAAACTTCTACTATTGACAACACTCGTGCTGGTCACAGGAGCCGTGGCATGGGCACAGGGTGTAACTACCGGAACCTTGAGTGGTACGGTAACGAATGACAAAGGTGAGTCTTTACCTGGTGCAACAGTTATTGCTGTTCACACACCTTCCGGCTCCGAATACGGAACGACTACACGGGAGGATGGCCGTTACAACATCCCTAATGCGCGTGTAGGTGGACCCTACAAGATCACCGTTACTTTTGTCGGATTTCAGCAACAGGTAAAAGAGGGAATCAACCTGACACTTGGCGGTACAGTGTCAACCAATTTTTCCATGTCTGAATCAGGTACTGAATTGAACGAGGTAACTGTTACTGCAAGCTCTGTGATCAACAGCGATCGCACCGGCACACTGACCAATATTTCAAACAAACAGATCACGCAGCTGCCTACCCTGAGCAGAAGCTTCAATGATTATGTACGTTTGACCCCGCAGGCAAACGGAACAAGCTTCGGAGGAAGAAGCAACGGCTACAACAACATCACGGTTGACGGAGCACTCTTCAACAACGCATTCGGTCTTTCAGGAACCGTGGGTGGACAGGCCAATGCACAGCCCATCAGCCTCGATGCCGTTGATCAGATCACTACGAGCATTGCCCCTTACGATGTTCGCGAAGGAAGCTTTACCGGAGCTGGTGTGAACGTTGTGACACGAAGCGGTACAAACGAAGTTACGGGCTCTGTATATCACTTTTTCCGTAACGAAAAATTCGTGAACGACCATGTCGGCAGCGCCAAGAATCCTTATCCGAACTTTGATGTTAAAAACTACGGCTTCCGCCTTGGCGGGCCAATCATCAAGAATAAGCTGTTCTTCTTTGTTAACTATGAACTAGAACGCAGAACCGATCCGGCAACGACTTTCGTAGCATCACGCCCCGGATTGTCGGGCAATAACGTATCAGCAGCCCAGGCATCTGACCTTGATGCACTCAGCACATTTATCCAGGAGAATTACAATTTCAATCCTGGTCCCTATGAAGGATACGACAAAAAAACTGACAGCGACAAAGCTGCCATCAAACTCGATTGGAACATCAACAGCCATCATAAGCTTACATTCAAATACAATTACCTGAGATCTTACCAGGATGTTGTTCCCAGCACGAGTGGTGCGATTGCCAACACACGTAGTCCGGGCGTAACGGGTATGCCATTCTATGGAATTTACTATCGTATCAACAACAACCTGGACTCTTACCTGTTGGAGCTCAATAGTAACTTCAACAATCAGTACTCGAATAAATTTCAGATCGGTTATTCTGCTTTCCGCGACTTCCGCGAAAGCCCGACCGGAACCCCTGCATTCCCAACAGTTGATATTGGAAACGGAACGGGGGGATTTCTGACCACCTTTGGATATGAACCATTCTCAGCGAACAACATCCTGAACACTGATGTGATTCAGATCTCTGATAACTTCGATATCTTCAAAGGCAACCATACAATCTCGGTCGGTACATATAACGAGATCTACAAGTTCGAGAACGGATTCTCACCGAACTACTACGGCTTGTATCGCTTCAATTCATTAGCCGACTTCTATGCGAGTGCGAATGGAACGCCTGGCCGCATCGCAGCATACCAGTTGAGCTACTCGGCAACGCCTGACGGAACTTTCCCACTTGCAACGATCAAGCCATTCCAACTTGGTTTTTATGCGCAGGATAAATATCAATTCAGCCAGAAATTCAACGCAACACTTGGTTTGCGTGTAGATGTTCCAGTGATCAATGCCGATATCCCGCGTAATGACAATGCAGCATCATTGACTTTCCGCGATGGCGCTACGATTGAAACGGACAAAGTGCAAAAGTCACAATTGCTATGGTCGCCTAGAATCGGATTCAACTGGGACGTGTCCGGTGATCAGATGACGCAGGTTCGCGGTGGTTCCGGAGTATTTACCGGTCGCGTGCCTTACGTTTGGATAATGAACCAGGCTGGTAACAACGGGGTGCTTTTCGGGTCGAAAGTATATTCAGCAGCAGAGCTTGCATCACTTACATTCAGCGGTGATGTGAACGCATATCGCCCAGCTCCGACAAGCGGTCCAAGCGCGACTTATAACCTGGCTGTGACAGACAAGAACTTCAAGTTCCCTCAGGTTTGGAGAACCAATCTCGCAGTCGACCACAACTTCGGAGACAATCTCATCGCATCTCTGGATGTTGCCGTTACCAAGGACATCAACGCTGTTTATCATCAGAATATCAACTTGCCCAACGCGCCTCGAACCGCACAAGGTGCCGATAATCGTCCTATCTTCTATCCAACGGTCCCGACTGGTGCTACTAACTCTACAACCAATACGCGCATCAATCCCAACATCAGCGATGCCATCCTGATGAAGAATACCAACCAGGGCTACAGCTATTACATTACCGCGCAAGTGAAGAAGCAATTCGCAATGGGCCTCGATGCAATGGTTGCTTACACATACACCGATTCGCGATCCGTGAACGATGGCGGTTCTATCGCTCAATCGATCTGGAGAGATCGTCAGGTCTCTGGCGATCCGAATGCGAACACGCTCGGATATTTCGCTTCGCTTAACAAACACAGAGTCATCGCTTCTTTGAACTATCGCAAGGAATATGCTAACTACTTTGCAACTACTGTAGGCTTGTTCTACGAAGTATCTACAAATGGTCGCTTCTCTTACACTTACTCCGGTGATATGAATGGTGACAACTCGGGCGGTGGTGGAAACGACCTGATCTACATCCCGCGTGATCAAAGCGAGATCGTTCTGCAGGATATCAACAATGGCGATGGAACATTCTACACCGCAGCGGATCAATGGGCGGATCTTGACGCCTATATTTCACAAGACAAATACCTGAGCAGCAGAAGAGGTCAGTATGCTGAACGCAACGGTGCAGTTCGCCCGGTATATGCGCAGCTCGATTTCCGTTTGTTGCAGGACTTCTTTATCAAGATCGGGTCGAAAAAGAATACGCTTCAATTGAGTGTTGACATTTTCAACGTTGGAAACATGATCAACTCCGACTGGGGTGTTTATCAAACTCAAAACCGCGCAACGCTGCTTACATTCAGAAGATACAATGCGTCAGGTATTCCTGAATTCACGTACCCTTACCTGAATGCGACAGACAAAACTCCGCTCCGCGAAACATACCGTGATGACACCAGCCTGATCTCACGCTGGCAGATGCAGCTTGGTCTCCGTTATATCTTCGGAAACTAATCGATACATCACACATGATACGCGAACCCGCTTCTCTTGAGGCGGGTTTTTTTTGTTGCTGACTTTTTTCTGGATATGACCGGACTGAAAATCACGGAGCAAGCGTGAAGAATTTTCGTATCCTAAGTAAAAAAATGGTGACCACGAACTACGAGGGTGCATGCCCTATGAACGCTCACGCTATCCGCTTTCACCTGCAGCGTTTTGCTTTCTGATTTCAGCTTTAGTAATTTGTATCCTGTGATGTTGGCAAAGCTTCGTTTTTTACCGTCTGTAGGCCTTTTTTTGATCATCCTGGTCTCCTGCCAGCAATCGCAGCCGGTTAATTTCACCGCTGATCCTGAAGTTGAAATTGACCTGGATGCAATTCGTCAGCGGGGATACATCAACGTTCTTGTTGACAACAATTCGATCAGTTATTTCATTTACAAAGGTCAGCCGATGGGCTACGAGTATGAATTGCTCAACCTGTTGGCCAAAGATCTCAATGTCGACTTGAAAATAAAAGTCACGTCAGGTGTTGAGCGAGCAATCGACCAGCTGAACACCGGTGAAGGTGATATTCTCGCATTTCCGCTCACCGTAACCAAAGACAGAACGGGCTACATCAGTTTTACACGCGCACATTTCAATACGTATCAGGTGCTCGTTCAGCGTAAGCCGGAAAATTGGAGACGAATGGGCGTTGATGATATTGAAGATCAGTTGATCCGAAACCCGGTTGACCTTGTCGGCAAAGATGTTTACGTATTGCCAGGAACAAGTTTTGAACTGCGATTGAAGAATTTATCGGAGGAAATTGGCGGAGACATCAACATTAAACTCGACACAGCCTCCGCAGAAAGTGAATCGCTGATCCGAAAGGTTGCGCTGGGTGAAATTCCATATACCGTTTCAGATCATATGATGGCGAGCGTAAATGCCTCGTATTATCCGAATCTCGACATCAACACACCGATCAGCGTGATGCAGCAGGTAGCCTGGGCGACACGGAAAAACTCTCCGAAACTCCTGGGAGCCATTAACAACTGGATTGGAAGAGTGAAGAAAGAAGCAACCTTCATGGTGATCTACAATAGATACTTCAAAAGCCCGCGTACATCGTTAAGTCGCATGCAAAGTGACTACTCATCCATCGGGGGAAACAAACTTTCTCCTTTTGATTCGTTGATAAAAATTGGAGCGCAACAACTGGGTTGGGATTGGCGATTGCTGGCTTCGCTGGTTTACCAGGAATCTCATTTTTTGCCTCAAGGCGAATCATGGGCGGGAGCGCGCGGCTTGATGCAGCTCATGCCCAGCACTGCGAAGCATTTTGGCGCGAAAAACCTGGATGACCCTCGGCAAAGTTTGAAAGCTGGTGTTGGGTATTTGAAATATCTCGACAATTACTGGAGCAAACGCGTCACCTAGCCAAATGAGCGGCTGAAGTTTGTGCTCGCCTCTTATAACGCAGGTCTTTCTCATATCATCGATGCACGCAAGCTCGCAGAAAAGCACGGCAAGGATCCGAACGTTTGGAACGAAAGCGTGGAATACTACCTCATTAAAAAATCAGATCCTAAATTTTACCGCGACCCCGTGGTAGTTGCCGGCTATTGCAAATGCGAAGAGCCGGTGAATTATGTTCGGGAAATTCTCGAGCGGTATGAGGAGTATAGAATTCATATTGCTTCTTAAGTTCACGGTTAACAGATGACCGTTCACAGTTGCGCAACAGATATTGTCTGGCGTCACTTTGATTGGAACGATTCGCCTAATAGTTAAGCGATGTGTAGAGTGCCGATTATTTTGAACCGTCAATCGTCAACTGTGATGCTGGCAATGAACTGTGAACCGTCAACTGTGAACATTTACCGCAGCTTGTCCACGATCGCAGCGTAATCCAGATTCTCCCACTGCTGAAAAATATTCTCTCTTTTCATCACTTCATCCATGATCTTTCTTTGCTTGAGCCCGGTGTTGTAGGCATCGGAGTAGCGGATATTGTCATGGAAGGTCACCATCGCGTAAAGCGGGATCCAGCGATCGGGAAAAAGTTGATGGAGTTTCGCTTCGATCTTTTTTCTTAGGAGGAAGTCTGCATCGGCAACGAGGTCGCGCATTTCAACGAAGTTATCGAACGCAAGCTGTGCTATGGCCTCAGTATCTGGCTTACGAATAGATTGGAATTCAGGTAGAACTTTTTCCCACAAGTCATTGTGTTTGATGAGCAGTTCATTCAGAATACGGCAATCTTCAAAACCAGCATTCATGCCTTGGCCATAGAACGGAACAATGCCGTGAGCTGCATCGCCAATGAGGAACGTGTTGTTGCGCACCCAGGGAAAACATTTCACCGTGACCAGTGATGATGTGGGATTTGTCTTGAAATCGTTTATCAGATCCGGGATGAGCTTTACGGCATCCGGGAAAACGCTTTCAAAAAATATGCGGATGTCCTGATCGGTCTGCAGTGTTTTGAATGACGGGTTTCCTTCAAACGGAAAAAACAATGTGCAAGTAAAACTGCCATCGGGATTCGGCAGCGCGATCATCATGTAACTTTCACGCGGCCAAATGTGCAGCGCATTTTTTTCGAGCTGAAAGGTACTGCCAGCTCCTGCGGGAATTGTCAGTTCTTTATAACCGTGCTCGAGGTAATGCTGCGAGAAATTAAAACGGTCGGTGATCTGCATCGCCCAACGCACCGCGGAGAAGGCGCCATCTGCACCTGCGATGTGATCGAATTTTTTGATTTGTTGACCCGACTGGGCTTGAAATGTTACTTCCGTTTTTTCAAAGTCGATACCGGAACAACGGTGATTGAATTCTATTGTAGCTCCGCATCGCTCGGCTTCGTTCATTAAAACGATGTTGAGGTTACTTCGCGAAATCGAGTTAATATACTGGCCTTCTTTCCCGTAAGGTTGAAAGGTGAGATTGCCTTGAAGATTGTGCATCATCCTTCCTTCCATCGGTATGGCTACACGCTTAAGCTCTTCGGCAAGTCCAACTTCTTCTAGTGCGCGAATTCCGCGGGTACTCAATGCGAGGTTGATAGACCGTCCGGCTTCTGCTCCGCCTTTGCGCATGTCTCCCCGTCTTTCGAAGAGCGTTACTTTATTTCCGCGTTTTGAAAGATAGATGGCGAGGAGTGAACCGACCAATCCTGCTCCGATTATTGCTATATTCTTGCTCATGCCATCAGTTTATAAACCCAGCGCTTTTTGAAAAATCTGCGAAAATTTAAAGACGTCTTCAAAAGTATTATAAAGGGGCACCGGTGCAACGCGAATTACGCCAGGTTCGCGCCAGTCGGCAATCACTCCAGCTCTGGTCAACTTTTGAAAAACCTTTCTGCCGTTCTCGTGAACGAAAAGCGAAAGCTGACAACCTCGCTCATCCGGGTTCGTGGGCGTTAATATGCCGACATGGGTTTGATCGGGGTCAATGGTCCGCAGCAGAAACTCGAGGAAGCCCGTAAGCTGAACACTTTTTTTCCTCAAGCTTTTCATACCTGCCTCATCGAAAATTGCAAGTGATGCCAGGTGAGCAGCGCCTGAAAGTATCGGAAAATTAGAAAGCTGCCATCCATCGACTCCTTCGAGCGGCTTGAATCCTTTCTTCATCTGAAAACGCTCTTGTTCGTTGTGACCCCACCAGCCTGAGAATCGCGGTAGCTCGAAATCTTTCGCATGACGCTCATGAACAAATGCGCCTGCAATTCCTCCGGGACCTGAATTCAAATATTTGTAACTGCACCACACGGCAAAATCAACATTGTCATCGTGCAATTGTAACGTAACATTTCCCACTGCGTGCGCCAGATCGAAGCCCGCGATGGCGCCAGCTTCGTGTGTGGCAGCGGTAATGGCTTTAATATTGAAAAATTGTCCGCTGTAGTATTGAACACCCGAGAATATTACCAACGCAAGCTCATCAGCATGTTCGCGGATGGTGCGAACGATATCTTCGGTTCGCAGATTTGTTTCACCATAACGTGGTTTGATCTCAATCAGTGCCTGTTGAGGATCGAGGCTGTGAAATTTCAGCTGCGATTCAAATGCATATTGATCGGAAGAAAACGCTCCCGCTTCTGCAATGATCTTGTATCGCTTGGCTGTTGGCCGGTAAAACGACACCATCATCAAATGAAGATTGACGGTCAGTTGATTCATGGCAACTACTTCAGACGGGTTAGCGCCAACAATTTTAGCGAGGCTTTTTTTTGTGAGCTTGTGATAGGTTAACCAGGGCCTTCGTGAATGCTCGTGACCTTCAACGCCCAATGTTGCCCAGTCCGATAACTCTTCATTTACAAATGTTTTTGTCGATTTCGGCTGGAGCCCGAGTGAATTTCCCGTAAGATAGATCACAGGTTTACCATCTGCTTTGGGAATGAAAAATTGATTCCGGTAGTTTTTTAACGGATCAGCTTTGTCCAGCGATCGTGCAAACGCAAGTGAGTTTTGAAACTTCATGCGGCAAAAATAAAAGGAATGTCAAAATAATTTAAGCTGTTCGGAAAATGCGCCTTCGTGCTGAAGCAACCATGTTTTTGTATCGAGGCCTCCGCCATAGCCCACGAGGTCGCCATTTTTTCCGATCACACGATGGCACGGGATAATGATTGCGATCGGGTTTTGACCATTGGCGAGGCCGACAGCCCGAATGGACTTGATATCGCCAACACGAATGGCGAGCTCTTCGTACGAAATGGTCTTGCCATAAGGGATCGTGAGCAGTTCGTCCCACACTTTCTTTTGAAATACCGATCCGACAGGTTCGAGCTCTACTGTAAAGAACTTTCGACCTTGAAAAAAATATTCTTCGAGCTCATGTATGCATTGCTCGATAACCGGTGTGATGTTCTCTTCGATCTTTGAAGTTTTCAGAAAGTTCAACAGGCTGATCTTGTCTTCTGCTGATTCGCTCAAAAGGTCCCCAACGGGTGAAGAATAATATGCTCTT
>CBHROW010000176.1:0-10967 GCA_966080355.1 uncultured Chryseosolibacter sp. | reverse complement strand
TATCAAAGACTTTATGGCTATAAGGCTGAAGACTGGGAAACTGCAAATGCAACTTTCCTTACGGGAAATATTATCAGGAATATTTTGACCTATTCAGTTTCGATAACATTGTTGATTGTGGCGGGCTTCGGGATCTATAACATCCTGAACATGACGATCTACAACAAAATGAAGGACATTGCGATTTTGAAAGCGATGGGTTTTGCAGGAAAGGATGTGAAACGGATTTTCATGATCCAGTCGCTGGTGATCGGATTTGTGGGAAGCGTTTTGGGTTTGCTGATCGGGTATCTGCTTTCACTGCTGATCCTTCAGGCACCTTTTGATGGTGGGGATTTTATCAGTCTTGATCATTTGCCGGTGAATTTTGATCCGAAATATTATATCATCGGAATTGTTTTTGGCGTGACAACCACAGCATTTGCCGGCTACATGCCATCGCGCAAAGCATCGCGTATCGACCCGATCGAAATTTTGCGCGGTCAATAATAAAACTCACGTATGGAAAAAGTTCTCAATACGCACAAGATCACGAAATACTTTTACGAGCCTGAAAAGTTCCAGGTACTAAAGGAGATCGATCTGTCCGTAAATAAAGGCGAGTTCCTTTCTCTGGTTGGAAAATCCGGTTGTGGAAAATCGACTTTGATGTATGTGCTGTCAACGATGGACACAGATTATGAAGGTGAGCTCGAGATTGCCGGTGTGCGTCTCACGGACAAAGACCAGAATGAGCTGGCAGCGTTTCGCAATAAACACATCGGGTTTGTCTTTCAGTTTCACTACCTGTTACCGGAATTCACGGTGCTTGATAATGTAATGATCCCTGCATTGAAGCTCGGAAAATATTCGCGCCAGGAAGTGGAAGACCGCGCTTACGAAAAGTTGAAGATACTTGGGGTTCAGGAGCAGGCGCGCAAGTCATCGGCAAAGCTTTCCGGAGGACAACAACAACGCGTGGCCATTGCACGGGCTTTGATCAATGATCCGGATATTATTATGGGAGATGAACCCACGGGTAACCTGGATACGTATAATACACAACTCGTGTTCGACATTTTCCAGGAGCTGACCCACCGGTATCATCAAACGATCATTGCCGTTACACATGATGACGAGTTCGCCCGCAAATCCGACAGGATCGTTGAAATGAGCGATGGCAAGATCGTGAAGTCCTGACAAAAAAAAATTACAATAAAACACAGGGGTAAACGTCTGGTTAAGTGTCATAGATCCAAAGATTGATTATGGAAAATAACATCACCCTTCGTCCCGATCCGTCCACCATTTCGTATTTGCTGCATTTTCAGGAAGCGCAACGCAACCTGAACCTGTATATCCAGGAGCAGAGAATGTCGAAGCGGAGGCGAAAGCACAGTAGGATACTCAAACGAAATGACTGAGAATAAAATTGCAATCGTTGGCGGAGGTATTGCCGGGTTAACCATGGCGATCGCCCTTCAACGCAAAGGCTTTCAAACAATCGTTTACGAAACTGCGCCTGCAATCAAACCATTGGGCGCAGGAATCACACTCGCAGGGAACGCTGTCAAGGCATTGCAACAGATCGGCCTCGATCAGGATGTTTTGCAGCCCGGAAAGATCCTCAAGTCATTATTCATCAAAGATCAAAAAGGAAAGATCCTCGCCTTTACTGACGCAGAGAAGCTCAGTAAAAAATTAGCCGTTATCAATAGCTTCTCCATTCATCGTGCGGATCTGCACGATATTCTTCTGTCAAAACTCCAGCCTGGCACGCTTATTCTCGACAAATCGCTTGTCGATTTCGCTGAAAATGAGAAAGGCGTACTGCTAAAATTTGCTGACGGAACCGTTGCACAATCGAGATACCTGATCGCATGTGACGGTATCCATTCCGTAGTTCGGCAAAAATTGATGCCCGGTTCAGCGCCAAGATATGCGGGCTATACTTGCTGGCGAGCAGTGATCGACATGCCCGGCAACATTCCTTCGGATGAAACTTCCGAGACCTGGGCTTCAGGGAAACGTTTTGGCATCGTGCCGCTGGCGAATAACAAACTGTACTGGTTTGCCTGCATCAACGCCAAACCAGATGACCCCAAATTGAAAAAGTTTTCAGCGCTGGATCTGGCCGAAAGCTTTGCGGGCTTTCATTCACCGATTCCCCGGATCCTGCAAAATACCGATTCCGAGCGTCTGATCTGGAGCGACATCATCGATCTCAAACCCCTTACGCAATTCCACTTCGGAAAGATTTTACTCACGGGCGATGCAGCTCACGCTACAACACCGAACATGGGTCAGGGAGCCTGCATGGCCATTGAAGACGCAGCTGTGCTGATCAATTGCCTCGAGTCAGCCTCGGATATAGAGTCAGCTTTTGCGCGGTTTGAGCGGAAACGTATTGATCGCACAACAAAAATTGTCAACGACTCATGGCGCATCGGTCGGGTTGCACAATTGGAGAATCCTACGCTGAGCCGTCTTAGAAACGGAATCTTGCGCATTACACCGCCTCGCGTCACAGAGAAGCAGATCCGTTTTATCACCGATGTTAATCTGGCGTAGTCTGTAAAAATTTCGATCTTGCGATATGGTGTTCGGCTACAAAAACCTCGTTCATCTTGGCAGGACCTACCTGATCATCCTCGGGTTTGCCATTGTGGGCTTTTTGGTAAGGCTCGTGAAATTTAGCGAGGTCGATCCCGACACCCAGATCGGAATATTTATCACATCGATTGCCCTTGGTCTTGTCCTTTGGGAATCCCTTCGCAATATTCACCGATGGCTGAACAAGATATATCCCTTTGAGCGAAACCTCAGCGGGAGGATCGGTGTACAGCTCGCATGCGGAGTTGTTATTGGACTGATCATCAGATTTATGCTTTACCAATGGGGCGAGCCGAAACTTCCCTTCAAGCTCGACAGCATGTTCATCGCTACAACGTGGGCCCTATACGCAGGATTACCGATAGCCATCAACCTCGGATTTTTCACGGTTTATTTTATCGACCAATGGAAAGATTCCCTGGTGCAGGCGGAGAGACTTGAAAAAGAGAAATCGCAGGTACAATTTGACAACCTGAAAAATCAACTCAACCCGCATTTTCTTTTTAATGCGCTGACATCGCTAAATACGTTGATCTACGAAAATCAGGATCTCGCTTCGCAGTTCCTGCAACAGCTCTCCAAGGTTTACCGCTATGTGCTTCAGAACAAGGATAAGAATTTTGTCCTTCTCTCCACGGAGCTTGATTTTATCGCTCACTATGTCAGGCTTCTCGAAACGAGATTTCAGGGTGCGCTGACCATCAACTTTGAAATTCACAATAACGCCAACGAAAAGGCAATTGTGCCTGTAACGCTGCAGATACTGATCGAGAACGCGATCAAACACAACATTGTGGACAAAGAAAAGCAACTGGTTATCGATGTGGTAACCGTTGGAGACTATCTGATCGTGAGCAATAATTTACAAAAGCGAAAAACCGTTGAGACCTCGAACAAGCTTGGGCTTGAAAACCTCAAATCGCTATATAAATTTCTGACCGATAGACCCGTGCTTGTCGAGCCGACCATCGACCGGTTTTATGTTAAAGTACCTTTGATCTAACCCTATGCATATCCGCACAGCTGAAAAAAATGATTTTGAACGGATAAAGAGATTATATCAGCGTGTTGCGCGACAAGGGTCTGGCCTGGCACGCGATGAAGACGAGATCACCGATGAGTACGTAAGCACGTTTCTCGAAAACAGCATGGCGAATGGAATTGTCATCGTGGCTTTTGATCGGCAAGGCGATGAGGAATTGATCGGTGAGGTCCACGCGTATAAACATGCCATTAAAGCATTCGACCATGTGTTGGGAAATCTGACGATCGCGGTTGATCCTGCGTTTCAGGGAAAGAAAGTGGGAAGAACTTTATTTACGATTTTGCTGGAGGAAGTCGGACTGCACAGGCCCGACATTGGAAGAGTTGAATTGATCGCTCGCGAGAGTAACGCAAGGGCAATCGAGTTCTATCAGTCGCTCGGATTCCTGATTGAGGGAAGATTTGAAATGAGAATTCGCACGTCACAGAATGACTATGAAGCGGATATCCCGATGGCGTGGCAAAATCCGAATTTTGAATTTGATCGTTGAGTGATCTAAACCCCACGGCAATGAAAATACTCATTATCGAAGACGAGCCACTGGTAGCAAAAAATCTCGAACACCTGATCAAGAACCTTGATACGGATATCCATGTCGAAGCAATCCTTTCGAGTGTTGAATCTTCGAAAAAATGGTTTGCCGAGCACGCGTTGCCGGACCTGATCCTTTCAGACATTCAGCTGTCCGATGGCATCAGCTTCGATATTTTTGAAAACCTGCAGTTTTCCTGCCCGATCATTTTTACCACAGCGTACGATGATTATGCGATCCGCGCTTTCAAGCTCAACAGCATCGACTATCTGCTCAAGCCCGTAGATTCAAAAGAACTCAGTGCTGCACTCAATAAATATAAGTCGCTCAGTTCCGAGAATATTTTGGCTGAACAGCTGAAAACATTGATGGGTTCGTGGAATCAACAGCCTTCAAAAAAATATAAAGAACGATTCCTGTCGCTCCACCGGAACACACTCGTGCCCGTTACCCAGGATGAGATCGCTTTCTTTAAAAAGGAAGAACTCATCTATCTGCACACCATGGGAAATGAGAAATACATCAGTGATCATCAGACGATGGATGAGATCGAAAACCTGTTGAATCCGGAAGTTTTCTTCCGCGTGAATCGGCAATTCATCATCCACATTCAGTCGATCGGAAGGATCAAGACCACGCACAAAGGTTTGACCCTCGAATTGAAATCTCCTTTTGCCCAGGAAATCGATATCAGCCGCGAAAAAGCTACTGCTTTCAAAAATTGGGCAGGGTAGCCCAGGAAACCAGTGTCGTGCTACTTGGATCTTGCTTGCATCTTGTTCTGGATCTTACCACTTGTATCTTGTTACTTGCGCCTTGCATCCTGCTACCGGTTAGGTTAGCTTAGCGTTTCTAAGCAAACGGATTTCGCATGTCTTCTCTTTTTTTCTGGAAACAATGGGCTTCACCATTTCGAATGTTTTGGTACGCGCTGTCGGCCCTTTTCATTGTGTCGCTACTATTGATGTGGTGGAATTATGTTAACGAACCCAGTGGTGTAATTGAATGGCAGCGCCTACAGGAGCAAAAGATCATAGAGACCACCGTTCACGCATTCCGGCTTGGCCCTTTTGAGTTGGCGATCCCGGCCGAGTCGTACGCCATCTTCGAATATTTGCAGGGCAGTAACCTTCACCATAATTTTGCCGCTTCGTATACTTTTCTTTTCGTACTCTTTTTTAGCGTGATGGTGCTCCTTTCTATCATCACTGCACTCGAAGGCTTCTGGTATTATTTTGCCATGACGTTGTTTGTAATGTTCGCGGTGAGTTTGCGATTGGACGTACTGGAACTTTTCGGGTTTACCAGCGCATTCGTGCCTGCAAGCATTGTCCTGGTATATGCGGGCGTAAGTTATTTCTTCAAGAGCCTCCGGCCTGAAACCGGTTTTTTCACGAGGTTGATCATATTTTGTGTGCTGACGCTCGCGTTGTGGTTTATGATATTTCGGTTTTCGCACGTCAGCTATCCATTCCTTCGCCTTACCATTACTACCTATTCGTCTGCCATCGTATTGAGCTTGCTTTTTGTCATCATGGTTGCTCATGAGATCCTAGCCTCCTTCATTATGCTGACTGGACAGGGAACAAGCAAAGGGCTTCGTCACTTTATGGTTGTGGCCACCGTTTACCTCCTCAATGTGATCATCGCAGCGCTTCACCAGACCGGCTACATCGAATGGAACTTTATTTACATCAACACCTATTTGCTCCTTACCATCTCTTGCATTCTCGGACTATGGGGATTTCGGAATCGTGAGAATTTGTATGAGACGATTTTGCCTTTCACGCCATTCGGTGCTTATTTTTTTCTATCGATGGCTGCAATCTGCTTTGCAACGTTGAGTCAGCTTCATGGCAATGCGAACGATCCTGCCATTAAAGTACTAAACGACCTGACAATATTTTCGCACGCAGGCTTCGGCATCGCTTTCATGTTGTATATCTTCTCCAATTTCCTCGTGATGATGGGCGAGAAGATTCGGGTGGATAAAGTTTTATACAAACCACACCGCATGCCTTACTTCACATTTCGGTTGGCCGGTGTCATTATCACGCTTGCATTTGTTTTTACAACCTATTGGAAAGATTATATTTTCCACAGCGCTGCTGGGTATTACAACTATGCAGCCGACCTGTATGAGCTGCAGGAAAACGAAACGCTCGCAACTGCATTCTATGAGAAGAGTGCCAAGAATTCTTTTCAAACGCATCGCGCCAACTACGCGCTCGGCATGCTCAGAGCCTCGCGATTCGACTTTGGGCAGTCTGAGGAGTATTTCAAACGCGCAAGTGAAAAAAATCCATCAGATTATTCGCTTGTCAATCAAGGGAATCTTTACCTCTGGCAACAAGCTTATTTCGCAGCTATTCACCGATTCAAAAATGCCGAGGCTCGAAAAACATCTTACGCGATCGCTAATAATCTTGGTTATGCTTACACGAAAGTCCATAATCTCGATTCAGCTACTTATTATTTGAGTGAGGCACGTCAGGATGATCTTACCAAATCGTCAGCCGAAATAAATTTTCTCGCGTTGTCAGCCGATGAATACCTTCCGGTAAAAACCGATTCGATCGTTAAAATATTCAAAACGCATCATGCCGGGGTGCTGAGCAATGCGATTGTGTGCGCTACATTGTTCGGGCAAGATATCGATCTCCCGATCGACCCGCTGGCCCCAGCAAAACTGGATCTTTATACCGCCACGCTTCTCAATAACTATATGATTCGCCACGCCCGTAACCTGGATACGGCATTCACTTCAAAAGCCTACCGCATCGCCAACGATTCATTGAATTTTGATTTCAGCGAAGCATTGAAAGCGTCATTGGCCTACGGGCTCTACCATCAGGGAAATGTGTTTCAGGCGAAGGCAATATTGGCCGAACTCGCTTACACGTCCCGGACTTATCAAGGCAAGTATAATTACATCATGGGCCTTTGGGCGCTGGAGCAACACAGTCCGAGAATTGCGCATGAATATTTCATTCACTCGTCCAGTTCGCATTATAAAAAAGCAAGGTTGTACAATGCGATTGCCGTTACCGAGGCCCGCAACCTGACACTCGCTACTGAAGCGTGGGACTCAGTTGCGCGTTATGGTGATGATGCCGAAAAACAAATTGCGATACGCATCAAAGCGGTGCTCGAAGCCTCTCCAAACGACATGCTGAGATCTTCCGATGCCGAAAAGTATCAATTTGCAAGGTACGTGGTGCCACTCGATGATTCCATCTATTTCTCCAGACTCATCAACACATTCGACAACGCGAACTATAAAGTACAAACACTCCTCGACAGGGCGAGAATGAATTTTATGGCCGACCGTATTGTACCCGCGATCAAACTGCTCAATCAAACCAGTGGCCTTGAGTTGACCGACAAAAAACTTTTTGATGAGCTTCGGCATTTCGAATTGCTGATGCTCGCTTCACGAGGAGAAACACGGAAACTTGCCAACCAGATCAACAACGGCATTGAGTTTGGAAACGACAAAAGGCTGGAGAAAATCCTTTATACCGCGCTGATGAACCAGGTGAATGGAGATTCGGTGAACGCAAAGAAAAATTTTTCGATCCTGGCAAAAAGCAACCCCTATTTCGAAGATGGAATCCTTGCAGCGGCAAATTATTATAGAAGTTTAGATGCTAAAAGCTCGAAATCCTATGACGTCATCACCGAAGCAATCCAGATCAATAAATATTCTATTCGATTGCTGAAGGCATACATTACTGAAGCGAGACGTCAGGGTTTGGATGAATACGCAGCAAGTGCACTGCAAACATTGGGTGAGGTTGAAGGTCTCTTGCGATGACCACAGAAAAATTTTCCACCTCGATTTTGATCAATGCCGATCCGCAAAGGGTTTGGACTGTGCTGACCGAACCAAAATGGATGACACAATGGCTCGGTGATCCCGCCATGAAGATTGAAGTAGAAACTAATTGGGAGAAGGGCTCACCGGTTTTAATTCGCGGGCTTCATCACGTTGCGTTCGAGAACCGCGGAGTTGTCTTGGAATACGATAAACCACGCAAGTTGACTTATAGCCACCTGAGTTCAATATCCCGGTTAGCCGATCATCCCGACAACTACTCCCTGATAGAATTTATGTTAACGCCAGCAGGCGGAATGACGGAACTGAGAATCGAGATTTCTAACTTTCCAACCGAATCTATTCGTCATCATTTAGAGTTCTATTGGAAGGGAACGTTGTCTGTTATAAAAGACGCGATTGAAAACTAGGTCACAAGCAATCGGATGACTACCTTGAAGACGGCAATTGCGAAAATCTGCCGGCTTACCAACAATTCAAATTGTTATGAAAACCGTAGTAATAGGAGAATCTTCAGGTGCATCGATGGATGTGATCATGAATGTTTACCCTCGACACAAAGCTGTTGTTGAAAAATATATCGAAAGTGGAGAAGTGATCGGCATCGGTCCTTTTTCCGATCGCGGCAATATGGCCATTTTCAAAACAAGGAGCGCAGCGGAACAATTTGTAAAGGAAGATCCTTTTATTCTCGAAGGCCTTGTCAAATCATTCGCTATCCGGGATTGGAACGACACATTACTTCCGGAGTAGGTCCCTTCGCCTGGCGCTAACGGCCATCCCGATGGCTATCGGGAGCAACAGCTTACTTCACACTCACTTTCTTTCTGCGCTGCTGATTATGCTCGAGAGCCTTGCGGCTATTGACGTGGTATGTGCCTTTTAGTTTCTTGCCGCTAGCAGGTTTGTCGTAATCGAAGCCTTTGTGACGGAATGCCTTTGAACCTACAGCTTTTTTGGATTTCGCTGCCTGCGCTTTTTTCTTTTTTTGTTCCTCTTCTTTCGCCTCTTTTTTCCAGAGTTTCATGTTCTCGCGAATCACTTTCCAGTAGTCTTTGCCGTAGTCAACGAAGATCTCCGATCCGGCAGGAATATCTTTTTTCGATTCGATGTACGCTTTCAAACCATCACTGATGTAATCGCAGTTGTTGGTCACACCCTTCACGCGCGACAATCCCCTTGCATCGTTGGCATACCGCGCAAGTGCCGACTTGGTGGGAAGCGCGTTGATGACATGATTTCGGTTTACATAGAAAATATAGCCATTGCGGCCGTCTTCATCCTTCACATCTTTCCAACTTGAGATGCGGCCTTTATACTCCACAATCCTTGTCCCTTTCGGAATGAATTTTTTTGTGAATAAACCTTTGCCTGAATTTGGAATAGTTGATTTCTTAACGATGAGCTGCTTTTCCAGTAATGCCATTCTTCGAAGTGTAAAAATTCTGTGCCTCTTAAAATTCAAAAAGTGGCGTGAAGATAGATAAAATAAGCAGCATTCGAAATCCGTTTGTGAAAACGTGATCAGCACCACGATGTAGCCCCCACCGTGAAGCCATGACAGTGCAAAATTCGCTCAGGGCTCCTCCGCAAGGCAATGTTATGAAAAGCGAATACGCTTCAACATGCTTTTGTGCCATAGCCCGTGATTGCAAGTCAGCAGAAAAGTTGCCGGAATTTTTTCAGCGCCATGGATTGTATTATTTCAGAAGGCCGTCAACCGTTACCGCGACATAATATAATCCGCCAATGGTCGGGCCGGCAGCGTATTGAATGTATCGTTGATTGAAAATGTTCGACCCTCCGATCTTAACGGTTGCCTTCAAATGAGGAACCTTGTAACTGACTTGCGCATCAAAGGTGTGGTAAGCCGGAACAATCCCATTTGCCAGCGGACTCTCCCAGAGGAAAGACTGCTGCCAGCGATATACTACATTGAAACCAACATTGCGCACCACTTCACGATTGCCAAATGAAATGTTTGTGAACCAGTTTGGCGTATTAAATCCAACTACAAAGACATCCTTTTCTTTGTTCTTGGAGATCGCGTTGTAGTTCACGTTGCCCGAGACAGTGAATTTTTTGAAGAAATTGTACGTCACACCGAGCGCGGAGCCATAGTTGTTGTATTTGTTCTTTGCATTCGTGTAAACGCGGTAACGCTTCTGTTGTGGCGTCCGGTTCGCCTGGACCATCGCGATGGCAGCTTCGTCAGTTCCAATAACTAGCTGAACAGTCGGGTTGTTTGGATCCGTTGTGTTTCTCGCGTAAGGAACCGAAACTTCAACCTGGCCCAAAAAACCATCGTATTGGTTGCGATATCCATCGATGTCGATCACGAGCTTGTTGTCGAACAACACGCTTTTGTACCCGGCTTCAAATGAGTTGATATGCTCCGGACGGGTAGGTGCGAGGCTGGTTGCTTCAAGCAGATCTTTGTTTTTGATGGCTGCTGCGTTGGCAGTCATTCCCGCAGCTACATCTTTGTTGATCGCTGCATTGAAGTTGTTTACCGATGCGAGCGTGTAAGAGTTATCGAGGTAGTTCAGGCCTTCGTTGATAAAAGGAAGACCACCCACGCGCCTGATATTTCCGTTGTTTACGAATGAGAGTGCTTCGAACAGCGCGGGGAAGCGAAATCCATTCTGGAATGACGCGCGGAAGTTGTGATCTTTCGCTGCCGTGTAGACTATGGCAACACGCGGATTTATCTTTGGACTGAACTCGAGGTTTTGATCTACCCGCAGCGAGCCGAAAAGTTTTAACCTTTCGCTGAGGAGTTTTTTTGGTACCTGTGCAAAAGCTCCATACTTGGTGTAGTGCACATTACTTCCAAATGAACCGTCCTCCAGGGGAGTGTTGCGTTCTGCAACGGGCCTCTTGAAGTCTACGAAATTGTTACCATCCGGAATCACTTCATACACGCGGAAGTCAGCGCCCACGAGCAGATCGACAAATTT
>CBHROW010000175.1:0-11060 GCA_966080355.1 uncultured Chryseosolibacter sp. | reverse complement strand
TTGCCATTCTCTTCATACCCATCGCACTTGTGCTTGCTTTCGGATTTTACATCGGGAAACCGAAGGTTGGATACGCATTCTTTGCCGCGATGACGGTTGTTTTTCTCACGTTCGCTGCTGTAACCGTATACTTCGAAAGCCAGGGCAACCAAAAAATAACAGAGCTTGGAATAAACAATTCACCAGGATCGATGGAAGGGAAAGAGGTTCGTATTGGCCCCGTGGCGAGTGCATTTTGGGGTGTGTCAACGACATCCACTTCAAACGGATCTGTGAACTCAATGCACGACAGTCAAACATCAATTTCCGGAGGCATTTACCTTCTCGATATGATGATCAATGCGATCTATGGAGGAGTAGGTGTAGGATTCATAAACTTCTTTGTGTTCGTGATTATCGCAGTGTTCATTTCTGGTCTGATGGTTGGCCGAACACCAGAGTTGTTTGGCAGAAAAATCGAAGCGCGCGAAGTCAAGATAGCTGCGCTAGTTGCTATACTTCACCCATTCTTAATTCTTGTCGGTACCGCCATTGCAGCTCACATCCAGTCGCGGAATGCGGAAACTGGATGGCTCGCGAATCCTTCTTACCACGGCTTCAGTGAGATGCTGTATGAATTCACATCGGCTGCAGCCAATAACGGTTCTGGGTTTGAAGGCCTTGGTGATGCAACGCCATTCTGGAACATTCTGTGTGGTATTTGTATGTTATTCGGAAGGTTTATCCCAATCATTGGCCCGTTAGCCATTGCCGGTTCGCTGGCTTCAAAGAAATATATTCCTGAAAGTTCAGGGACGCTTAAAGTTGAGAGCCCTGCATTTATAGCAGTGCTGCTTTCAGTGATTTTTATCATTGCTGCACTTTCATTCTTTCCGGCACTGGCGCTTGGTCCTTTAGCGGAATACTTTTCTATGTAGTTAAACGCTTTGTCAATCATGAGCGAAAGAATCAAAAAAGAAATACGATTGTTTGACCCCGCGCTTGTGGGTCAGTCAATCAAAGAATCATTCGTGAAGTTGAACCCACGAGTAATGATGAAAAATCCCGTGATGTTCTGTGTCGAGATCGGAACGTTGATCATGCTTTTAGTTTCTGTCTATTCTTTTACAAGCTCTGATCAAGGGCCACCACTTTACAACATAGTGATCTTTGTCGTGCTATTGATCACTTTGCTTTTTGCCAACTTCGCTGAAGCAATTGCCGAGGCAAGAGGAAAGGCACAAGCGGATTCACTTCGAAAAACACGGGAGGAAACGCCTGCAAAATTCATAGCAGACAATGGGATTATAACTACGAAAGCTTCAAGTCAGCTTAAGAAAGGTGACGTATTTATTTGTGAAGTAGGTGATATTATTCCGTCCGATGGAGAGATTATTGAAGGTATTGCAACCGTTGATGAAAGTGCGATCACGGGAGAATCTGCACCGGTTATCCGTGAGGCGGGTGGAGACAAGAGTTCTGTAACTGGTGGAACAAAAGTACTCTCTGATAAAATCAAAGTATTAGTCACAACACAACCAGGCGAAAGTTTTCTCGACAAGATGATTGGTCTTGTGGAAGGTGCAAGCCGTCAAAAGACTCCCAATGAAATCGCACTTACACTCTTGCTCTCAGGATTCACAATCGTGTTTTTATTAGTTACCGTTACACTAAAACCCTTTGGCGACTATGCACATACTTCTATTTCTATTGGTGCTCTTATTGCACTATTTGTTTGTCTGATCCCAACCACCATCGGAGGTCTTCTCTCAGCTATTGGCATTGCAGGGATGGACCGAGCACTTCAGGCTAATGTAATTTCAAAATCGGGCCGTGCAGTCGAGACAGCAGGTGATCTCGACACCATATTGCTCGACAAGACCGGTACAATTACTATTGGTAACCGCAAGGCCACAAACTTTTACTCTGCAAAAGGTGTGTTGGAAGACGACCTTATCGAATGCGCTACAATTGCATCCCTGGCAGATCAGACTCCGGAAGGAAAATCAATCGTAGAGCTGGCGGCATCAAAGGGATTTAAGCATCCTGTGACAGTAGGCAGTCGTGCTGACGTATCGTTCGGGTTACCACAAGCGAAGATCGTTAAGTTTTCAGCAGAGACGCGTACATCAGGCATCGACCTCGATGGAAGAATGATCAGAAAAGGAGCATTTGACGCTATAAAAAAACTCGTTGAAAATCATGGCAACAAGTTTCCAGACGAAGTGCGCAAAACTGTGGAGTTGATCTCTTCTAATGGAGGTACGCCCCTTGTCGTCTCTCAGAACGATGTTGTAATGGGTGCAATCGAGCTTCAGGATATTGTAAAACCGGGGATTACAGAAAGATTCGAGCGTTTAAGAAAGATGGGGGTGAAAACTGTCATGGTCACAGGTGACAACCCGCTTACGGCAAAATACATTGCTCAAAAAGCTGGCGTTGATGACTTCATTGCCGAGGCAAAGCCTGAAGACAAATTAGAATACATCCGCAAAGAACAAGCACAAGGAAAACTTGTGGCAATGATGGGAGATGGAACGAATGATGCGCCTGCCCTTGCCCAGGCTGATGTTGGAGTTGCCATGAATAGCGGTACACAAGCTGCAAAAGAAGCGGGGAACATGGTCGACCTCGACAACGACCCTACAAAGCTCATTGAAGTGGTTGAGATCGGCAAGCAGTTGTTGATCACTCGCGGCACCCTGACAACCTTCTCGATAGCAAATGACGTTGCCAAATACTTCGCCATTGTACCCGCACTGTTTATGGCTTCAATCCCTGGCTTGCAAGCATTGAACATAATGAAATTAGCAAGCCCAGAGAGCGCGATTTTATCTGCTGTGATCTTTAACGCAATCATAATCCCGATACTGATTCCATTAGCCTTGCGCGGAGTAGACTATAAGCCAATAGGTGCAAGCGCACTTCTTGCCCGGAATTTATTCATTTATGGACTGGGAGGCATTGTAGTGCCATTCATCGGAATCAAATTGCTGGATCTGTTAATTGCTCCAATTCTTAATTAAGAGACGTATGAAAACTCATTTGATAGTAGCGATCAAATTAACATTCATAACCGCGATCCTTTTTGGAGTATTATATCCATTGTTTGTTTCAGGAATTGCAAAAGTTACCGCTCCTAATAGCGGACGAGGTGAAGAAGTGCTGGTAAATGGCAAAGCAGTTGGCTTCGAATTGATCGGACAAAAGTTTGAAGACGACCGATATTTCAATAGTCGCCCATCAGCTGTAGATTATAATGCAGCCGGTACAGGCGGTTCGAATAAAGGGCCTACAAACCCTGAATATTTGGCCCTCGTCAAGGCCCGGATCGACACTTTTCTGATCCATAATCCAGGTGTTAAAAAAGAGCAAATTCCTGTCGATCTTGTAACCGCATCCGGAGGGGGACTGGATCCTCATATTTCACCGGCAGCCGCAAAAATTCAGATTGCAAGAATAGCAAAAGTGCGACATCTTGATTTTACAAAATTAAATGCCTTGGTCGATGAACACATAGAAAAGCCGATCCTCGGATTGGGCATGGAGCGGGTTCATGTACTTCGACTGAATATCGCCCTTGACGAACTTGACTCTAAAAACTAACATGAAGGGGTTTCCATTTATCATATTCTTAAATGTTTCCATTACTGTGTTCGCCCAGGATTCCACCTCGAATTTTTCGTGGAGCGGATATATGGAAGCGTATTACAGTTATGATTTTAATGAACCGAAAGATGGAAATCGCCCTCCATTCGTCTATTCATTCAACAGGCATAATGAGATCAACGTCAACCTTGGTTTTCTGAAAGCTGCGTATCACTCACAAACAATCCGAGGCAACATGGCAATCATGACAGGAACTTATGCTAATAAAAATTTAGCGGCCGAACCTGGAGTACTGCGAAACATCCTTGAAGCCAATGCGGGGGCGAAGCTTTCCGAGAATAAAAACATTTGGATTGATGCAGGAATATTTTCTTCTCACATAGGTTTTGAAAGTGCCATCGGAAAAGATTCGTGGAATCTCACAAGGAGTATCCTCGCTGACAACACTCCATACTTTGAATCGGGCGTGAAGCTTTCGTACGCGACTGATAACGGAAGATGGTTTCTATCAGGTTTAGTACTCAATGGGTGGCAACGCATTCAGCGCCTTCAAGGCAATTCCCTACCTTCGTTTGGAACTCAAATCACTTTCAAGCCAAGCGATAAAACACTTTTAAACTCAAGCACATTTATCGGAACCGACTCGCCTGACAGTGCGCGACTCATGCGATATTTTCACAACTTCTATGCGGTGGTTCAGGTAACAGAAAAATTAGGGCTGACTCTTGGTTTCGATTATGGCATTCAACAACGGGCACCAAAATCGGCTAGCTACGATCCGTGGTGGTCGCCCATTGCAATTGCACGTGTTACAATCAGCAACAAAGTGTCGATGGATTTCAGGGTGGAATACTACCAGGATAAGCACGGAGTGATAATTCGAACCGGCACTCCAAATGGATTTAAAACGTCCGGCTTTTCAACCAACCTTGACTATAAGATCTCAGGCAATGCGATGTGGCGTATCGAGGTTCGAAATTTTACAAGCAAGGATAGAATCTTTACCAAAGGTTCCGATGTAGTGAGGAACAACTCATTTGTAACAACTTCCCTGGCAATTAGCTTTTAGCGATGGACGAAAAGGAGAAATCGGTTCAACATTTTTTAAATCTTATCCGGAAGTCGAAACGAGGTAAGTTTAAAATCTATATCGGCATGATTGCCGGAGTAGGTAAAAGCTATCGGATGCTGCAGGAAGGTCATAACTTATTGAGGCAGGGAGTAAATGTAATGATCGGGTACATCGAGACGCATGGTCGTAAAGAGACCCAGGCTTTAATCGAAGGGCTGCCGTTAGTTCCGAGAAAAACCATCTTTTATAAAGGTAAAGAGCTTGAGGAAATGGATCTTCAATCCATTCTGAACATCCATCCCGAAGTAGTTATTATTGATGAACTCGCTCACACCAATGTTCCCGGAAGCAAAAATGAGAAACGATGGCAGGACGTTATCGACATACTTGAATCAGGAATTAACGTGATCAGCGCGGTGAATATTCAGCACATCGAGAGCATTAATGAAGAAGTTCACATGATAACTGGCATTGTAGTTTCAGAACGACTACCCGACAGGCTTCTTCAGATGGCAGATGAGGTTGTGAACATCGACTTAACCGCTGACGAATTGATTACGCGGCTAAAAGAGGGCAAGATCTATGACCAAGCCAAAGTTGAGACTGCTCTCAGAAACTTCTTCCAGGCTGACAAAATACTGCAGCTTCGAGAGCTTGCGCTGAAGGAAGTGGCCTCGCAGGTCGAGAGAAAAGTCGACACAGAAGTTACAGTTAACACCAGACTACGCCATGAACGTTTTCTTGCTTGTATAAGCAGCAATCCGGATGTGGCTAAAATGATCATTCGTAAAACCGCACGTCTTGCCAGCTATTATAACTCAAAATGGTATGTATTGTACGTGCAGACCAGGAGCGAAGACACGCACCGGATCAAACTATCGATTCAGCGTCATTTAATTAATAATTTTAAGATGGCAACTGAACTTGGCGCAGAGGTTATCCAGGTAAAGAGTAACAATGTTCCCGCCTCTATTGCGAAAGTAGCAGAGGAAAAACAGATCACAACTATCTGTATTGGACTGCCGCGCATCCGGCTTTGGCAAATAGTTACTAAGACCAATTCCTTCAGTCGGTTGTTGAAAAAAATTGCAGGTTCAGACATTGACTTAGTTATTTTATCATGAGTATTAAAACAAAGGTTACGCTGGGAGTATTGTTCCTTTTTATAGTGATCCTGACAATCGGAGGACTGGCGCTATATTATATGCAACGGTTGTCGCAAGATTCAAAGAACATCCTCACTGATAACTATGAAACGTTGCAATACACCACGGAGATTATTGCTCAATTGGATCGACTCGAAACCGACTCTGTTCATGCGATGGACGTGATTGAAAAAAACCTCGCGTTACAGGAGAAAAATGTTACCGAAGCTGGAGAGGGTGAACTGACGGCCAGTCTTCGATCTACTTTTGATAAGCTAAAGAATTCAGGAGGAGCTGAGGCAGTGTTTGTCGAGCTAAGGGATATTTGCCTGGCGATCCAGCAAATCAATATGGAAGCAATCCACAAGAAGAACGAGAATGCACAGAAGACATCCGAAACTGCTTCCACTTACCTTATCATCGTTGGTACGTTCTGCATATTGGCGGCATTTACATTTATCGTGAATTTCCCTGGATATATCGCTAATCCAATTTCTCAACTCACCTCAAGCATCAAGGCTATCGCGAATAAAGACTATGAGGAGAGATTGCAATTCAACCGGAATGATGAGTTTGAGGAACTCGCGGGAGCGTTTAACCAGATGGCTGAAAAACTCGATGAATATGAGCATAGCAATCTTGCAAAAATCATCTTCGAGAAGAAGCGGATTGAAACGATCATCAACAGAATGACAGATCCGGTTATTGGTCTGGATGAATCGAACAAAATAATTTTCGTGAATGATCAGGCAATGGAGCTACTGAATCTTGAAAGGCAATCCATTATTGACAGATATGCTCCTGACATTGCCATTCATAACGATTTATTGAGAAGCCTTATCAAGAATAGCGAGGCGAGCAAAGATGCATCATCATGATAAAAGTGGTAGTCAGTGGACGCGAAAATTATTTCACCAAGGAGAATATCCGGGTTAGCTATCTTCCAACTGGAGAAAGGGAAAATATCAATATTGGTTCTGTCATACTTCTTAAGAATGTTACATCCTATAAGGAGCTTGACCTCGCAAAGACCAATTTCATTGCTACGATTTCTCATGAATTGAAGACTCCAATTGCGTCACTTCAAATGTGCGTTAAGCTTCTCCAGGATAGCCGGGTCGGAGTTTTGAATGAGGAGCAGACAAATATCACAAAGACACTGTCTGATGAGGTAACGCGAATCTCCAAAATAACGAACGAGCTTCTCGATCTTTCGCAGGTGGAGACAGGAAATATAAAACTGAATATCAAAAAAGCGGAGTCGGTGGACATCGTGCAACTTGCCGCTGAGGCTGTAAAATTTCCTGCCGAAAGAAAACATGTTACTATCGAGATGGAAGTCCAAAAAGATGTTCCACCAGTTCAGGCGGACATTGACAAAACCACGTGGGTGCTCGTCAATTTCCTGACCAATGCTATTCGGTATAGTCCAGAAAATGGGCACGTAGTTGTAAAATGCGAAGCGCAAAATGGAAGCGTGAACTTCTCGGTTTCAGATAACGGCCCAGGAATAGACCGGAAATACCTTGATCGCATTT
Source organism: uncultured Chryseosolibacter sp. (assembly GCA_966080355.1). GTDB lineage: Bacteria > Bacteroidota > Bacteroidia > Cytophagales > Cyclobacteriaceae > Chryseosolibacter. Next base: position 3,717 of record CBHROW010000175.1, on the reverse strand, counting down.
TCGAAAAGTTTTTCCAGGTACCCGGTACTCCAAGTGGAACCGGATTAGGGCTTGCCATTTCGAAAGAGTTTATTGAAGCCCAGGGAGGAAAGATAAAAGCGGATAGCGTAGTTGGACAGGGAACCGAATTTTCTTTTCAATTGCCAAAGGCTTAACACGTAACCAATTAGTACCATGAAAAATTATTTATTCGAAACGCCTGAGTTGGGTGTCACTGAATTTGGAATCGATCTACTCAGAAGCAGATTCCACTGCTCAACGATTATTGGCAGGAAATTAACGCAATCAAAATCAGCTATAGTAAGGAACTGCGGTATTGGTGGATAATACTTTTGATCGGTATAGGTCTTCGTGTTCTTGGCGGATACCTAACTTTTCGAACAATTGATATTCTCTCTCATAAGGAAGAGCCGCTGAACTATATAAAAATGTTACAGTTTTCCTTAATCCTTTTAATTGGTGGATTCTTTGTGTTTACGTCCTTACGCTCAGGGCCATTGCTTCATGTCAACTATGCGAACCATAGAAAAATAGTTTTTCCGACCAAGAAAATTGCACAAGATAAAAGTCTCGATGAGTTTAAGTCATACGTTAACAAGAACGCAAGCAGAATTTTATTGAGTAATTAAGCCTTTTGCGTACCCTCGTATTCGCGTTTCACTCGCACTTTCGCAGACGGCCCGACCTGGATAGGAACTTTCTCGATCTCGATGTTTGCAGCTTCAAGGCCATACATTTCCTCTGTTGACAAGCTTATAGACTTTATTGCTCTATAACCAGTAATGATGAAACTTTCAAAGCTTGATATCTCACTGTCTGCAGACGCCCACGAATGAAGCGAGATGAATTTAAAGTCAGCCATCATGCTGTATTTATGTAGGGCTGGATATGGACTCGTAAGATCGATCTCGCCACTGTCAGCCATGTCGTGAATAATCTTATTGAATAACGTATTCACTCTATGCGGCATTTTGAATCCAAGCCTTATACTAATGAAGAACGCTTTCTTCGGAATAATGGTGTCTACCTTGTACTTACTTGTAAATGGATTGTCAACTGTCTCAACGTGAAGAAACCAATAACAGTCAGCTCGCTTGGGTCTCTTCTTAAAAATTGAATAAATGATATTGGAATCGATATATCTTCGGCTGTCAGCCACTGAGAGATACACAAGGTTAGTAGCTTCTTTCGGAACTTTGGTGTCTTCCTGTAACTCTTTCAGCATGGCCTCATAGTGTCTAAGGTCAACGAATTCAGTATGTCGTTGTCTTAATGCCCTTGCCTTGAGCAGGATGAACATGAGAGAAAAAAATACAAAAGCGATCATGAATGTGAACCAGCCACCATGTTCAAATTTGTGAAGATTGGAGGCAAGGAACAGACCTTCTAATGAAATATAAACTACAGCAAGTACTATTGACCTGAATCTTGATTTCTTGACGGTCGTGAAGTAATAGACAAGAAGGGACGTTGTCATTAGCATGTTCACGGTGATCGCAAGTCCATAAGCACCTTCCATCGCAGACGATTCCTTAAAAATTACAACTACCAGAATGCTACCGACCATCAGAATCCAGTTCATGGCCGGAATATACATTTGACCCATTGACTCGCTTGGATAACGCACCCGTGAGGCTGGCCACAGCTTGAGTTTCATTGCTTCGTTGATCAGCGAGAATGTACCAGAGATCAAAGCCTGGCTTGCGATGATAGTTGCCATCGTTGCTATGATAATCCCAAGGATAAGGAACCAATCGGGCATGATTGAAAAGAATGGAATATGATCGCCAAGGTGTTGTCCCTTCATCGTTAGCAGCCATGCACCCTGCCCAAAATAATTTAATAGGAGACAGACTTTAACAAATGCCCAGCTTAGCCGAATATTTTCTTTTCCACAATGACCTAAGTCTGAATAAAGTGCCTCGGCTCCGGTCGTACATAGGAAAACTGCGCTCAGTAAAAGAAACCCTTGTGGATATGTGGCGATCAGCTTTACAGCATACACCGGATTGAAAGCTTTTAGGACCGTTGGATTTTGAATGAGTTGATGGACACCTAAAACTCCAAGCATAATGAACCAGATTGCCATGATAGGGCCAAACGTTCTTCCGACCACGGCAGTGCCGAACTGCTGGAATATGAACAAGACGAGAAGTATAACAATTACAATACTCGTTGTAGGCATTGAAGGATAGATTAATCTCAAACCTTCAACAGCCGAAGATACGCTAATGGCGGGAGTTATAAATCCGTCTGCAACAAGCGTACAACATCCGATGATAGCGGGGTAAATTACCCATCCAGCTTTGTATCTTCTAACTAATGCGTAGAGGGCAAAAATTCCTCCTTCACCTTTGTTATCGGCATTTAATGCGAGGTAGATGTATTTGATCGTTGTTATGAGGGTCAGCGTCCAAAGAACGCATGAGACTCCACCTATTATTAAGTCTTCTGTTATCTCGCGGTCTCCTACAATGAATTTCATCGTGTAAATTGGAGATGTTCCAATGTCGCCATAGATGATTCCCAGTGCGACAAGGACGCCCGCGAACGAAAGCTTGTGAAGATGCTTGTTACCTGATTCCATTCTCCTTCAGTATTACGATGCTGTAGTATTTCCGATAAAACGATACCCGATACCGGATTCGGTTATGATATAGGTTGGCCTGTTAGGGTCGGTCTCTATTTTCTTTCGAACCTGCGCGACAAAAACGCGTAGATATTGCGACTCATTCTGTTGGTGGCTGCCCCAAACTTCCTTTAAGAGGAACTGGTGTGTCAAGACTTTACCATCATTCCTGCTCAAGAGAGAAAGAAGTGAGTACTCAGTTGCTGTTAGTTTGATGACCTCGTTGTTTTTTCTAACTACTCTATTTGCGTAGTCAATAGTGAGGTCACCGAAACTTGCCTTTGAAATGTTTGTCTCACTTCCAGCTTTGCGAATAGCAGCCCTTATTCTTGCGAGAAGTTCGCCAGTCCTGAAAGGCTTCACTAAATAATCGTCAGCCCCATTATCAAGTGCTTTTACGATATCTTCTTCACCACTCTGCACAGATATGATAATGACCGGATTTGAATACCATTCGCGGAGATGTTTTAGGACATCATGACCACTTTCATCTGGTAATCCAAGATCAAGAAGGACGAGATCAGGAGTATTAGCCGATACTGCGCTAACACCTTCTTTACCAGTTGCAGCTTCACGGACATCATAATTATTGGACTGGAGAGTGATTGTCAGCAATCTCCTGATCTGGCTTTCGTCATCAATAATTAAAATGGACTGTTTATTCATCTTTCATCTTGTGGATATAACTTTTCTCAGTCAGAATTTCGATTGTAAACTTTGATCCCTGCACAGGAAGATTCTTGAGTGTAATTGTTCCGCCATGAGCTTCGATGAATCCTTTGACGATACTCAGGCCAAGACCAGTCCCTCCTGTTTTTGATCCTTTCAGTCGGTAAAATTTGTCGAATACCTTATCGATCTCATTCTCAGGAAAGCCACTTCCATTGTCAGCTATAGTTATTACAAGCCGGTCACGAACACAATCTGCTTGAATCGTGATCAACGTGTCTTCGGGAGTATGTTGCGTGACGTTTATGATAAGATTATATAGAACTTGCTCCATCAACCCGAAGTCCAGTTTGAATAGCGGGAGTTGTTCAGGTCTTTCAACTGCGACGCGATACTTCGAAAGATTTTGATCAAGCCGC
>CBHROW010000174.1:0-11086 GCA_966080355.1 uncultured Chryseosolibacter sp. | reverse complement strand
GTGTACAAGTCGTGACCGTTGCCGTTTGTTCCATTGCCATTATGCTGTTGGTTACTGCTCAACTTGAGAAGGCTCACATAATTGATGATCCGCGTAAGCTGATTACCCATTTCATCATGAAAGTCCCGCGCAATTTCCTTTCTTAAAGTTTCTTGTTCCCGGGCGCGAATTCGCTCAAGCATCACCACCTGGTTCACCCGTTGTTTTACGCGCAAATACAGTACGAGAATAATCGCTCCCACCAATAGCACAAACATTCCCACGATAAATGAAGCCGTTTGATAGAAAGGCGTTTTCACATTAAATGAATAACTGTAAGGCGATGACCAGCTACCCAGGTCGTTTGTCGACATCACTTTGAAGATGTAGTTACCCGGAGGAAGATTTCCGTAAGTCACCTGGTCATTCGAAGAAGGCTGCGACCACGTCTTGTCGAAATTTTCAAGAATGTACTTGAACTTGACGGATTTCGGATAACGCTTGTCTACACGATTGAAGTGAAAGGTGATGTGGTTTTTTTCGGGAGGCAAGGAAGGTTTGTACGGGATTTTAAAAAATCCGAGCAGGCTGTCGGAATAGGCGCGTACCGAGTCTTCACCATATAAGATCTCAATGTCTGTAAGGTGGATGCCGAATGGCTGATGTCGGCCGCGCTGAAGTTCATTAAAAACATAAAGGCCATCGATCAGCCCGAAATATTTCCGGCTCGGACTCAGGTAGAATGCATTTTGATTTGTTTCAACGCCCGTCAATCCGTTGTCGAAATCGAAATGCAGGTTCTCCACGATATCGTGGTGGCCATTGAGCCTGATCCGGCTGATACCTTTTTCCGTTCCAATCCAGATGTAGTTCTTGTCATCGGCAGCAACAAAATATACAAAGTCTGAAGCCAGTCCCTCATGCGTGCTCAGCACCCGTTTGCTGCGCGTAGATGGATCATATACTGCAACACCGGCACCGCTCGAGCCGATCAGCAACAACGAGTCCTTATACATATTGATGCTGGTGATGGAAGTGTTCTCCAGTCCACCGATGTTCAACGACTGAATCTGGTTATCCTTGATCGTGTTCAACCCAAATTCGTTTCCCAGGAAAAGCTTGTTGTGATGATTCGAATAACATGCTGCAATCACCGTGTTGGAGTTCAACCCATCCTTCATTCCAAATGACTTGAATTGCTTGCCATCGTAATAGTTGACGCCTCCGCTGAATGTTCCGGCCCACAAGCCGCCTTTTTTGTCGAACTGAATGCTGTTGATCGAAGAGTTTGATAATCCATGATCGCGCGTGAACCATTGGAACTGATCTTTCTGTTCATCGTAACGCCCGAGGCCATAAGAGCTTCCAATCCAGATCACACCGTCCGGTGATTGTTGAATGGTGTAGATTGTATTGCGATACATGTCGTGCGGATCGAAATACGATTTGGTTTTTCCATTCTTCAGCTTCCAGATACCACGAGAAAGCGAACCTACCCACACAGCTCCTGTCCTATCGACCAGCACAGAAGACACGCTCCGAAAATTCACATCGTTTACCTTCACAAAATCCTGATGAAAATATTTATAAAGACCAGTCTCTGACGTTGCAAACCAAGTGCTTCCCTCGGCATCAACAAGTACTTGCGACAAGTTCACATCCGTCAGCACCGTATCAAGACTGACGGAGTTACCCGTCAACTTCTCTTTCATCAAGGTGAGTTTGTTGTAGGTCCAAAATACATCGTTCAGAGAATCATAAAAGATGACGTGATTCCTGATCGGTAAGTTCTGTTGATGGAACGTACGTCCACTAAAATCCACAGAAAAATAACCGCGCTCGGTTTCCACGTACGCTTTGTCCTTATAGTTAAACATCGTGAGTGGCCTGCTGAATTTTCCTTCGTGCGACATGGAGTAGTCACCGAGGTGTGAACGAACATAGAACGAGCTGTCGTTGAGATACATCATGATACTCTTGTCGGGAGTAAGATGATAGTAACGCACCAAAAAGTTTTTCAAAAAAGGTCGCGACCAGTAGAAAACCGAGTCGTTATAGATCTTTCCGATCTCGCCCATTCCGGAAGTGAAGAAAAGCGTGTCGCGGTATTCGAAGATCCTGCGAATACGTCTTGCATTGCCGGGCGCTCCAGGTTGCTTGAACGTTTTGAATTGCATGCCATCGAACTTGGTAATTCCCCTGGGATGAACGATCCACAGGTTTTGGTCTTCGTCAAGTTTGAGGTAGGTGATGATGTTGTTGAGCAACCCATCACGGGTGGTGTAGACTTTAAAGTCACGGCCATCGAAGCGCGCCAGTCCACCGCCATGCGTTCCGATCCAGAGATATCCGTTCCGGTCTTCGAGCATGATATTGACGTTCGACTGCGGAAGACCATCTACAGCTTTGTAATTGCGAAGTGTGTACGAATCGTTCTGCCCCGAGGCGCGCAAAGCGAAAAACATCAAATAAAACACGATCCTGAACGTTCGCATATCACTTTCAACTCTCAAAGTAGGACATAATAAATATAAAGATAATACCCCTCCTTAAGGTATTATAGCGTCACCTTTTTTGAAAATAATCCTATCTTACTGCAACCTCATCCACCCATACGAGTCTTATACAAAACTTGATTTTCTCCCATGCTCAAAAATTATCTGATCATCAGTTTCAGAAACCTTCGCAAACATTTTTCTTATTCACTGATCAACATTTTCGGTCTTGGTCTCGGCCTGGCTACGTGCTTGCTGCTGACTACGTGGATCCGGCACGAACTGAGCTTCGATAAATTTCATGAGAAGGCCGATCGTATTTATCGGTTTTCGCTCGAATATGCATATGGCGGACAAGTAGTTGAAACATCGGTGTCGCCCACGGCATTGCTTCCGGCCATGCTCACCCTTCCGGAAACTGAAACGGGCGTCCGCGTTGTGAAAGTGTCCGGGAGAAATCCGTTCATCATTCAGCATAACGATAAACAATTTCAGGAATATAAATTCTACGCAGCCGACAGCACGTTCTTTGACGTGTTTTCATTTCCGCTTATCTCAGGCAACCCGAAAACTGCACTGAGCGAACCCTATTCCCTTGTGCTGACAAAAACTTCAGCAAAAAAATATTTTGGAACCGAAGACCCTATCGGTAAAATGCTGAAGGTAAACGGAACCCAGGAATATACGGTGACGGGCATGGTTGACGATATCCCATCGAACTCGCATTTCCGTTTCGACTTTCTGGCTTCATTCATCTCACTCCCTGCAGCGCGAGAACAACCACAGTGGTGGAGCGCGAATTATCAGACGTTCATTGTGCTCGCAAAAAATGCAAGCGTTGAATCGCTTGATAAAAAGATCAACGACATTGTGAAGCGTGAGGTGGCCATGGAAGAGGCCGGGAGCTATGTAAAGTACAACGCGATGCCACTCACCGACATCTATCTTCGGTCTGACCTGAAGAGCGAGCCCGAGGTTGTGAGTGATATCCGATACGTCTACATCTTCTCTGCCGTAGCATTGCTGATACTGGTGATCGCCTGCATCAACTACATCAACCTGGCAACGGCAAAGGCAGCAGACCGCGCGAAAGAAGTCGGGATACGAAAAGTTGTCGGAGCCGTTCGAAAGCAATTGTTCGTGCAGTTCATTGGCGAGTCGGTCATCATCACGTTGGCAGCCTTTGTTTTCGGATTTTTTCTAAGCGAACTTTTACTACCACTCTTCAACCAGGTAACGGGAAAAGAATTTTCCTTCGCAGTTTTTCTCGAGCCTTCCTTCTTAACGATCTCCGTTGGCGTGTTGCTGATCATCGCCTTGTTATCGGGCGCTTATCCTGCGTTCGCGATCACCGCATTCAAGCCGGTGAGCGTTTTGAAAGGAAATTTCAAGGCATCAGGTAAGGGGATATGGCTGCGGAAAAGTTTGGTGGTTTTTCAGTTTGGTATCTCGATCATCCTCATCACGGGAACGATCATCATTGTCAAACAGCTCAATTATATACAGGCGAAGAATCTGGGCTTTGACAAAGAGAACACCATTCTGCTTCCACTCGACAACAAGACACGCGAAGTATTTCAGACATTGAAAAATGAGTGGATGCGGTCAGGTGCTGTTGTCAATGTCGGTCGAGGCTCGGAGTCACCGGTAACCATTCAGGCAGGATATAGCGTGAACGTTGCAGAAAGTACAAACCAGGGAATCGCCACTGCAGGACTTCTTGTTGATGAAGGCTATTTACCTACCGTTGGACTTGAAATGAAAGACGGGCGGAATTTCAACGAGAACGATGTGAAGATCGCGGAGAAAGACACGATCTTTTCCTTTATTCTGAATGAGGCTGCACTGGCCGCCTTGTATCTCGATGAATCTAACGCCATCGGAAAAAAACTCTCCATGAACGGACGCCAGGGAGAGATCATTGGCATAGTAAAAAACTTTCACTTTGCATCCTTGCACACCGGTATTCGTCCGTTGGTTATTTTCCCTGAAGATCAATATGGAAAAATTTTTGTGCGGCTTGCGCCCGGAGAGGTTTCCGCTCAATTAGAAAAAATAAAGAGCGTTTATGGCTCGCTCGTCAATCATAGGCCATTCGAGTTTCAGTTCCTCGATCAGCAATACCAGGCACTTTATACCAATGAGCAGCGAATGAGTTCTGTGTTTGTGGTCTTTGCAACATTAGCGATCATCATTGCGTGCCTGGGGTTACTCGGTCTCGTAGCATTTTCAGCATCACAAAAAACCAAAGAGATCGGCATCCGAAAAGTTCTCGGTGCAACTCCTGCGAACATCATGGTACTCATCACTGGCGACTTCACGAAACTCGTCATTATTGCCTTGCTGATCGGAATTCCTTCAGCCTATTGGATCATGACGCAATGGCTCAATGACTTTGCTTACCGAACTGATCTCGGGTTCATTCCCGTGGTTCTGGCCACAGGGCTTTGCTTATTTATCGCTTTCGCTTCCGCAGGATACCAGGCTCTGAAAGCTGCGCTCCTGGACCCGGCTAAGACCTTGCGAAGTGAGTAGCACCGCGTGGGGTATGGACTTTCGGTCAGGATTTTTTAGCTTGATCGCGCGAAGCCTCCCATGAAAACGATCCACATTACTTTTTTCCTGTTCTCGATAACGGTTTCAGTATTTGCGCAAGAAACTTATCAGTCGTATGCAGCAAAAGCGAGTGAAGCATACAAAGCCGGAGATCATCCGAAGTTTTATGCGATGATACTCGCAGCCCATAAATTGCATCCGTACCACCAGGGAATTTTGTATCAGTTGGGGGCGGCATCAGCGCTTACCGGCAAGCCCGATGATGCAATTGCGTATTTGAACAAAGCGATCCAGATCAACGCAACCTTCGACCTCAACGATGCGGATTTCACGTCACTCTCAAACCGGCCTGATTTTGAAAAACTGAAATCGCTTCAACGGGAACTACAACAAAAAGTGGTTACTTCCGATACCGCTTTCGTTCTCCCCGACAAAACTTTGCACATCGAATCGATCGCTGCGGGAGAAAAAGATGGTGTGTTTTATTTTGGATCGATCCACAAAAGAAAAATTATACGAAGAGACGAGAAGGGACAGATAACGGATTTCACGGCTCCAGCACAAGATGGCCTGGCTTCCGTATTCGGTGTGAAGGTGGATGCTGCGAGAAAAGTGCTATGGGCATGCTCATCACCGCTCGAAGAAATGGAGCACTTCGATACAACAACGAAGTCGGCTGTCTATAAATACGATATCAACACCAGAAAACTGCTCACCAAGTTTTCATCTGAAACTCCAGGCGGAAATATCTTTGGCGACCTTGCGCTGGATCCAACCGGCAAAGCGTATATCTCCGATTCGCGCAGCAACACCGTCTTCTACGCAAACGAAAACACCGGAAAGCTGGAACCGTATTTTACATCAGGTGAGTTCTGGAACCTGCAGGGGATCACATTCTCTGACGATGGGAAATTCCTGTTCATTGCAGATTACATCAAAGGCTTATTCCGGCTCGATACCCAAACAAAATCGCTCATTACAATTACTAATACGCTGCCGGTTTCACTGAAAGCGATCGATGGCCTCATATATTACAAGGGTTCGCTGGTCGCGATTCAAAATTCCGTTGTGCCGATGCGCGTCACTCAATATAAATTGAATGCTGCACAAGGCGCCATCGAAGCCTTCACCATCATCGACCGTGCACATCCGGCATTCAACGAACCCACGATAGGCTGCATAACGAACAATGCATTTTATTATGTGGCTAACAGTTTGTGGTCAGGGTATACGGAGCAACATGAGCTGAAGAGTGAAAGTGAATTGCAGAGCGTAGTGATTTTGAAGAGTAAGCTGGAATGAATTTTAGATTTTAGATTTTAGATTTATGATTTTAGATTTTGGCGGCAACTACTTCGAATAGGTCAACCGCAAAATGAAATCGCCAATTGAGTCGCCCTTTCTGGTTTGTAGAATGGAAGCTTGTTTACTGGCATCCGTAGCTTACCCTAAATCTAAAATCTCAAATCTTAACTTCTTCGTGTTCTCATTTCCTTCTCTTATAGATGAAGTCATAAACCGTACTCCACGTCTTCCCGCCATCGCTGCTTACTTCGTTGAATTGACGAACCTGATCGGGCGCCATGTTGAAGAAAATAAAACGTCCCATTCTTTTTTGATTCTGCGGAGTAACTTGTTCGAACTCGAAACGCATGGCTCCATCGCGGTATTCTCCATTGACAAATTTCTGTGGATTTGCAGGTGATAGACCACCGGAGCCGATCCAGAATTGTTCCCACTTGCCTGTAACGGTGTTGACATAGTTCATGCTTTTTCCGGTGTTTGGAACAGGGCCGAGCGCAGTCCAGTTCTCGAGGATCATGCAACCGCCCGACTCTGCATTAACTTTGCTTTTTCCAACCTGCACAGTGCTGCCATTCGCGAACACATCCCACTCTCCTATCCAGAAATCAAATTCGCGCGCTTGTGGAATCACCGTGCACGGAAATGCCTTCTCTTTCGCAGCCTTCAGTGACTCAGCGAAGCGTTTATCGTTGCGAATATTTTTGAAGTCATCGTTCGTTTCCATCTCCTGGAGATTCACGTATCCAAGCGAGATCGCTTTCTGAAGCATCTCGAATGCCTTCTCGTTTTCCTTTTTTATCGAGTGAATACGAGCGAGTCTTGCATCAACGGTGGCTTCCAACTGGGGAGCAGGTTTATTCTGCAGGGCTTTCGTGTAGCTGCTCATTGCTTTTTCATAATTTCGCAGATTATGGTAGGAATACCCCAGCCGGTTCCAGGCGAGGGCGTTGTCGGGCGAAGTGTTCAATACGGATTCATAAACCGGAACTGCGTTTTTCCAATCGCTTGCTGCATAGAGAGAGTCGGCTTGCTTAATGCTTTGCGCATATGCAAGTGTGGTCGAAAGACAGACGATGGCGATCGCTTTCATAATGATTTTTTTTCCTGAAGGTAAGGAGAACAGGATTGGTCGCGCCTCACGTATGACGTACTATTTTGATGAGCGGCTGCCCAGGCCGCTGGGTTCTGGGTTGCTGGGTGCTGGGCGAATGGAACTAATCTTATTCTGCTGCCTTGGAGAGCATGTCGTCTTTGGGAGCAAACATGGAGGCAACAACTTCACCAACTACTTTGGAGTTGGGTTGATAATCAAAGCCAAGGAATGCGCCAATTGTACGCGCGAGCTGATTTTGAAAGTACCTTTTCTTTTCCTTCATTTCACCGAGGGCCTGCGTGTCTGGTCCGAGAACGGCAAACCAAATTTGCTTTGAAGCGGGAATGAACATATGGTGACTGCGCCAGTTCCTTCGGCCTTTTCCACGGCCATGGTCGGTAGAGATGATCAATGTTGTTTGATCTTTGTAATCCGGTTCCGACTGCAGCCAATGCCAGAGCACTGCAAGGAGACTGTCCGCTTTGTGCGCGGATTGAAGATAAACATCGTATCGGCCACCATGTGCATGTTCATCGGTTTCATTCAACGATATGAACATAACACGGGGACGTTTGCGTTTCATATACTCCAGGGCATAATCGAACGTGTACTCATCGTACCGTGCACTGTTAGCCGGATTGATCACGATCTCGCGATGTTCATTGAGCCAGTGTTCACGCTGCGATAATTTACCTACCTGTAGGTCGCCCCCGGCATTCACAGGAATTTTACTAATGTCTTCACGAAGAATGTAGGGGAAGACGTCCCATGTTGTAAACGCGGCCACATCATAGTGAAACTCTTCCTGCCGATTCAAAAATTCAAGAACAGTGGGATTAGGATTGATGTGTTTTCGATTGGTGCGAACCCGTGGATCTGCAAACCCCGTCAACATCTCGCTATAGCCCGGGTATGAAAGCAGATGTCTGTTCGAGCAGTTTACTTTATTGCCAGTCTTCCGATTGCCGTAGATCTGGCCCTCACGCTGAACAGTACTCCACATGAACGGCATCAGCGCGCTCCTTCGTAATTCGGCCGAACCTGGAATGAGCTGCTGATCGATAGAAACATATCTGCGAAATTTTTTCCTTCTGAGGATCCTTTCATCAGACCCGTTGAATAATTCCTGCCATCGGTAGCCGTCAAGCGTCACGATCACAACGTTGCGTGTTTGACGCTCCTGCGCCTTCACGTGTATCATGACAACTCCGAGCAAAAAAATGAAAACAGATCTTCTCATCTTCAGCATCTGTTCAAAAAATATTCCCGGCCAGGAACACTGCAGGCAAAGGGAAGAATAAATGTCACGCGGTTTTATGATCGGATTAAGGAATAGCGAAAATATCAGTTGCGGGTTATCAGAAGATGAAGTTCAACGCTCGCCTTACCCCTGGTTCTTCAATACCGATCATGTAGTGCGATGTGCTGATTCGAAGAAGTAGGCAACTCTCTAATGCCCAATATCCAACCCGTAAACCAAGTCGGAGAAAAAACCTAAATTGACCAAACTCTAGATCTATGTGGGCAAACTTTCACAGTCACAGCCGCTTCTGCGATGGCGCTGGAAACCTTTCCGACTATGCGGATAAAGCTGTGGAAGACAAGTTAATGTCCATTGGATTTTCTTCGCACGCACCAGTTCCGTTCGCGTGCAAATGGTGCATGAAGGAGGAAAATTTTGCCGAATATCTTCGCGAAGCCGACAAAGTCAAACAAAATTATCCCTCGTTACAGATCTACAAGGGACTTGAAGTTGACTATGTTCCAGGAAAAGTCTCAGTACAGGATTTTAACGATAAACTCGATTATACTGTCGGTTCAATTCATTTTACAGATCAGTTTCAGGATGGTCGGCGCTGGGAGATAGACGGATCGCCTCTTGTATTTCAGGAAGGTCTCGATAAAATTTTCTCCGGCAATATCAAAGATGCTGTTGTGCGCTATTTCGAACTGACACGCGAGATGATCGACAAAGCTTGTCCAAGTGTTATCGGACATTTAGACAAGATCAAGATCCAAAACCCAGCCGGGAAATATTTCAGCGAAGCGGATCATTGGTACCAGGAACAGGTGATCAAAACGCTTGACTTGATCACTCAAGCACAAGTCATTGTGGAAGTGAATACGCGCGGCTTATATCAAAAAAAATCTACTACACCTTACCCGAGCCCCTGGATACTCGAACTGATGCGTTCGCGTCATATTCCGATCACACTGAGCAGCGATGCACATCGTCCGAGTGATCTGACCAACCAATTTGAAGAAACAGCCACACTACTTTTCACGCTCGGATTCAGAAAAATTTCGATATTGTTGGATGGTACGTGGAAACCTGTTAACCTGACCCCGCATGGCCTCGAGCCCTAGCTCACTCACGCAACGCCTTTCAAACGCTCATCCGATCTGGTTTACGCTATACGCTTCCATCAGCGCGTTTTGTCTATACACTTGCATCTACGCATTTCGCAAAACATTTTCCGCTGCGACATTCGAAGGCCTGCACTACGCTGGAATAAGCTACAAAGTGTGGCTCGTCACATTTCAGGTGGTTGGGTACGGGATGGCAAAATTTTTCGGCATCAAGATTATCGCTGAGCTCAATGCGCATAAGCGTACCACGGGTATCTTGCTGATGGTGAGCATTTCGGCTTTTGCATGGCTGCTGTTTGCAATCATTCCAAAACCATACAACATCATTTGTCTTTTTCTCAATGGTTTTCCATTGGGAATGGTGTGGGGGATGGTGTTCGGATATCTCGAAGGAAGGCGAATGACAGAAGTGCTTGGCGCATCGCTTTCTGTGAGTTTTATTTTCTCAGCGGGTCTTTGCCGTTCGGTGGGCGCATACCTGATGTCAAACTGGAATGTGTCGGAAATGTGGATGCCTTTCGCGGCATGCGTGGTCTTTCTTGCGCCACTGCTTTTGTTTCTCTGGCTCATGGACAAACTACCACCTCCTTCTCTTCTCGATGAAAGCCTCCGAACGAAACGGCAACCGATGAATGCAGTGGAGCGAAAGCGATTCGCGCTCACCTTCCTCCCGGGAATTGTTCTCTTCGTACTCGCTTACACGCTGCTCACCGCTTTCCGCGACTTCAGGGAAAATTTTGCTTCCGATGTCTGGAAAGCTCTTGGCTACGGAAATCTTCCCGGCATTTACACACAAACCGAAACTCCAGTCTCCATCCTGGTGCTGATAATTATGGGAAGCATCATGATCATTCGAAATAATAAACTCGCCTTGATGGTAAATCATATTATTGTGATCGCGGGGATGCTTATGATCGGCCTCGGCACTTTTCTATTCCAACAAAATATTATTGATGCTCCGCTTTGGATGATCGTGATCGGTGTCGGCCTTTACCTAGGCTATGTTCCATTCAACAGCATTTTCTTCGATCGCCTCATCGCTGCATTTCGTTATGTGAGCACCGTTGGATTCATTATGTACGTTGCCGATGCGTTCGGGTATCTCGGAAGTGTTACCGTCCTGTTCATCAAGGAGTTCAGTTACACCAACCTGAGCTGGGTAGAGTTCTTTATTGCCGGTGGATATTTTCTTGCCCTCACGGGCTCATTGCTCATGGGCGGATCGATGATATACTTCCATCGCAAACACAAGGGATTTGAGATCTAAGATTTTAGATTTTAGATTTTA
>CBHROW010000173.1:0-11090 GCA_966080355.1 uncultured Chryseosolibacter sp. | reverse complement strand
AACAGGCTTTTTACTGGTTAACAGCCCGTGCGATGCCCATTCCCGGCTGTCGTTAAGAAAATACGTTTCGTTGAATTGGTCATCTTTGGAAGTAAAAAGTCCCTGAGCGGCCAGACTATCGACAAAACTAGCCACGTCCGATCGCCTGTAAGGTTTAACAGAAGTGAAAATGTGAGGAGCGAGCTGACCGGATTTTATTTCATAACGGTCGATCCAGTGATAATAGTCCTCATTCAGCGGAATGTTGGTGCTTTGTGAAAACCCGCCAAAATGGCCAAGAACGCCTAAAAGTGTCAAAAAAAACAAGGCCGAAAGCCTACCCGGAAATGTATAGAACATGGAGCTTGACAATTGCCTGCAAGGTACCAAGAATAAACTTGGTTGTGGAAATTCTTCGAAGCTTACCCTTGTTTTTTGCTTGCCCTACGCTATCTTTGCAGTCCCTTTTGAGGAAAAACGAGAATCTGATATGAAAAAAGGCATTCATCCTGAATACAAAGACGTGATTTTCTGGGATACATCCAGCGACTCAAAGTTTATGACCCGTTCAACCCAGGCTCCGAAAGAGACCATCAAGTGGGAAGACGGCAAAGAATATCCTGTGATCAAAGTCGAGGTTAGCTCAGCGTCACATCCTTTCTTTACCGGCAAAAAGCTGTTTGTTGACACAGCCGGCCGTGTTGAGAAGTTCAAGAACAAGTATCAAAAGAAAGCTTAATTTACTTCTTCTAATAAGCACTGTGAAGGTCTTCGTTCTGAAGACCTTTTTAGTTACAGGGTCCCAGCGGAGTCGAGTGCCCTTTTGAAAGTTAAGCGAGGAAAGGCGAACGATGCTTTCGATATCCGTTCGGGATAGCTTGTTCCTTGTTCAATATTCGATTCCAGACCGATGTTCCATTGAGCCCTTCCGGTATATTTGAGCCATGAATCTCATTCTTTTTGATGATCCGCTCATCCGGCTCAACCTCCTCCCCTTCACCTTCACACGGCCGACCGCTAAGATCCGCACCGGAATTCTAACCATCGGGGAAAAATGGGAAAAGAGACTCGGCACGCAAGCGTCATTCAAAACTGAAGATTTCCTGCAGCGCAAGTTTCCGGTTCATTCAACCAGCGATAACCTGCTGGTCAACGGGGCGGTTTGTCCTGACGATGAATTAATAAACGTTATCAAAGCTCTTGAACCGGGTACCTACCTCGTAAAAGATTCTCTTCTTATTGCAGCTTACAAACCGGAGCAGGCGATGAATTCATCCAACACGATCAACTACACTTCGGATGTTACTGTTATCGATCGGCCCTGGAAGATCTTTACGCAAATCGGGGCGCAAATGCGAAAGGATTTTGCGCTCATCACCAAGGGAAGAAAAACCGCAGAGATTCGCGACAAGCATACAATCATTTACGGTGAGGAGAATTTTTTTGCGGAGGAAGGCGTCACGTTGCATGCCGCGATCATCAACGCGGAGAATGGACCTGTATATCTTGGGAAGAACAGCATCGTTCAAGAGGCCGCGATCATTCGGGGCGCCTTTGCCTTGTGTGAAGGTGGACACGTGAATATGGGTGCAAAAATGCGTGGCGATACTACCGTGGGACCTTATTCAAAAGTTGGCGGTGAGGTAAGCACCAGTGTCTTATTCGGATACAGCAACAAGGCACACGATGGATTTTTAGGTTGCTCGGTCTTGGGCGAGTGGTGCAATCTTGGCGCAGACACCAACACCTCAAATCTCAAAAATAACTATGAACCTGTGAAACTCTGGAGTCATGTGAAGCAGGAATTCGAAAGCACCGGACTTCAATTTTGTGGATTGATGATGGGCGATCACAGCAAATGCAGTATCAATACAATGTTCAACACAGGAACTGTGGTTGATGTTTCTGCGAATATTTTTGGCGAAGGGTTTCCGAGAAATTATGTTCCTTCATTTGCATGGGGTGGAGCGGCAGGCTTTGCTACATACCGGTTCGACAAAGCGATGGAAACGGCTTCGCGCGCCATGGCCAGGAGGAACGTCATACTCGATGAGAACGACCTCGGAATCCTGAAACACGTTTTCGACATCACATCATCCACGCGAAACTGGTAATTTGATACATTGGAGGCGCAACTGAAGTCATGAAATTTTCCGATATCCCCGGGCTCGAAGAACAAAAGAGACTGCTAATCGATGCAGTAAAAAGCAATCACAGCGCTCATGCACAACTTTTTGTCGGTGCTCCTGGCGCGCTCAATCTTCCGATGGCGCTTGCTTATGCCACCTACCTGCATTGCGAGAACAAAAGTGAAAGTGATTCTTGCGGAACTTGTGCAGCTTGCTCGAAGAATGCAAAGTTCATCCATCCCGATACCCACTTCGTCTTTCCGCTCAGTAACGTAAAGGGAGATAAGGACGAAGAGCGTTTCAAAGCCGATATCCTCAAATCGTGGCGTTCATTTCTCAAGGAGCAACCCTTCGGTGCGCTTGACGACTGGACAAACTATTACGGAGGTGAAGACAAACTTGCACTGATCTCACGTGAAGAAAGCAGAGAGATCATCAAAACCCTTTCGCTCAAACCATTCGAAAGTCAGAATAAGGTAATGATCATCTGGCAACCGGAATTGATGCATCCATCGGCCGCAAACGGTATTTTGAAAATCCTGGAAGAACCTGCGCCTCACACGTTCTTTATTCTTGTGACCAACGCTGCCGACAAGTTATTGCCAACCATCATCTCACGAACGCAGATCGTCACTATCCCCCTGCTCAGTGATGACGATGTTGCATCATTTCTTCGCGAAAATTATCAAGCCGATGCAGGGCGCACCAACAAGATCACGCAACTGGCTGATGGGAACCTGAATCTCGCCATCAAGCTTCTCGACAACGAAGAAGACAACAACACCCAGCGATTCACGGAATGGATGCGGGCGTGCTTTCGCAGAAATTATGGTGTGTTGGTCAGCATGTCAGACGATTATCATGGACTGGATAAGCTGAGCCAACGGAATTTATTGACCTACGGCATGAACATGATGCGCGAAACATTGTTGCATCGATCTGGCGCTACATCCATCAACCGGACGCGCGGTGAGGAACTGAAATTTGTACAGGATTTCAGCAAGGTGATGGATGTTGAAAGAGTAGAGGCGTCCTTCAAGCTTATGAATGATGCGGCCTATCATCTCGAACGAAATGGAAGCGCCAAAATGATCTTTCTCGATCTCTCACTCAACATTGCCAAAGCCATTAACCCATAGCATTAGGGTTTGGAAACCTAAATCATTATATTGATCAAAACGACCAACGCGATGACCATGAACAAATTGATCCGGATCGGAACCCGTGGAAGCAAACTTGCAATGTGGCAGGCCAATCACGTAGCTGAACTCATCAGGCCTTCGGGGTACACGACCGAGATCATTCCTATCGATACACGCGGTGATAAGATCCTGAACGTTTCAATCGCGAAGATCGGAAGCAAGGGCGTCTTTACCGAAGAGATCGAAGAGAAGTTACTGGAAGGTAGCATCGACATTGCTGTTCACAGTGCGAAAGACCTTTCTTCAGAATTGAACGATGAACTGGAGTTGATCGCTTTCACAGAACGCGAGCAACCCAATGATGTGATCGTTAGCCTCGACAAAAGTTTTTCATTGAAGAACGAAGGGATTCGGGTTGGAACTTCATCAACACGCAGAGTTGCCTTCCTCAAGCATTTCTATCCACATATTGAAAGTATCTCTGTTCGCGGAAATCTTCAAACACGCGTGGAAAAGTTGAAGGGCGGAGCCTGCGATGCGCTCATCCTCGCTTATGCCGGTATTCATCGCATGGGATTTGACGACCTGGTTGTCGAGAAGATCGAGACAAGTTATTTTGTTCCACCTGTCGGCCAAGGAAGCATCGCCATCGAGTGCCATAAAAAATTATCGTTCGATAAGAAAGAGGTCATTGAACGTTGGGTGAATCATCAAGCGACCGAGACATGTGTCCGCGCTGAACGGGCGTTCCTGAAGACGCTCGAAGGAGGCTGCAGCATCCCTTCATTTGGATTTGCATGGATCGAAGGCCAAACGCTTACCTTAAAGGCCGGCATCATTTCCCTGGATGGTAAACAACTCGTGAAGGTCAAACATTCTGCGAACCTGGAAGATGCTAAAGAGCTTGGAAAAAAAATTGCAACGGAAGTACTCGCCAACGGAGGCGAAGAAATACTTACCGAAATCAGGCGCCATGTGACCGCCTGACTCACCCATTAGAACAATCCCTGAACATAAACTACCTTGCGGTGTAATTGACCGATTTATATTAAGTATGAAAAAGCAGATTTTATTGGCCGTGTTATTGTGCTGCAGTCTGGCCGGATGTTCACAAAAGAAAGATCACGTTGTTACGATCAAGACAAAGTTCGGAGATATGGTGGCGATCCTTTATGATGAGACACCGAAGCACAAAGAAAATTTCATCAAGCTCATCAAAGAACATTACTATGACAGCCTGCTCTTTCATCGGATCATGGAAGGTTTTATGATCCAGGGAGGAGATCCGGATTCAAAAAAGGCAAAGCCCGGACAACGATTGGGGAATGGAGGCCCCGGTTATAATATTGAAGCGGAAATTAATCCCAAATTTTATCACGAGAAAGGTGCGTTGGCTGCAGCCCGACTTGGCGACCAAATGAACCCGACCAAAGCGAGTAGCGGAAGTCAGTTTTACATTGTTCAAGGCAAAAAGTTCTCCGAAAACGAAATAAAGACCGATCAGCAGAAATTTACCATGGCCCTTCAGCAATTTTTTCAAAAGCCGGAGAACAAGCCCTACTACGACAGCATCGGAAAACTTTATCAGGCCCGCGATATAAAAGGATACGAAGCCTATATCTTCAGCCTGAAACCCATCGTGGAAAACCAGCTGGGAACGAAAGTTGATAAAGATGTGTCACCGGAAATCATTCAGGCTTATACAACTGTTGGGGGCGCTCCCAACCTGGATGGCCAGTATACGGTCTTTGGCAAAGTTATCAAAGGACTTGATGTTGTCGATAAGATCGCGACACAGCCGCGAGACATGAATGACAGGCCGACCGATGACATCCGTATGACGATAACTGTGGAAGAAATGCCGAAGAGTAAGATTGAAAAGTTATACGGGTATCATTATCCGAAGGAAACGAAACAGAAATGAAAATTCTTGTTACAGGCGCGAATGGATTGCTGGGGCAAAAATTATCTGCCCTCGTAGTGAAAGATGGGAATGTAAACACTGTGTTGACAGCCAGAACCCGACTTGCTTTTCCGGCTGTGGGAGCCGAGTTCCGTGCACTTGATATAACAAAAAAGGAGCAGGTGCTCGATGTTCTAAACGAGGTAAAGCCCGATGTTGTGATCAACACGGCAGCTATGACATTGGTTGATCAATGCGAAACACAACAAGATCTTTGCTGGTTGTGCAATGTGACAGCCGTTGAAAATCTAATTGAAGGATGTAAACAATCCCGGAGCCATTTGATCCAGGTATCCACCGACTTCATTTTCGATGGAACTCATGGGCCGTTGAGTGAGGAAGAGAAACCCAACCCCGTTAATTTCTACGGTAAAAGTAAGGCAGCGGCAGAACGGCTGCTTCAGGACAGCGACATTACCTGGACCATAGCAAGAACGGTTTTAGTGTATGGCATAACGCACGATATGAGCCGCACCAACATCGTGCTGTGGGCAAAAGAAAATCTCGAACAAGGAAAAACGATACGCGTAGTCAACGATCAATTCAGAACACCGACACTTGCAGAGGATCTCGCCATGGGATGCTTCCTGGCAGCCACAAAACGTGCAAAAGGGATCTTTCATATTTCAGGAAAAGATTTCTTGACGCCTTACGACATAGCGATTGCTACTGCCGAATATTTCAAGCTGAATAAAAATCTAATTGTTGCCATGGACTCAAATCAATTCACGCAAACCGCACAAAGACCGCTGCGCACAGGATTTATTATCGACAAAGCAAAGCGCGAGCTCGGATATCAACCTCATTCATTCGCAGAGGGTCTCGACATCATGGCCAAACAGATGGCGCTGGCACTGACTAAGTAGTCTCCGGCTTATTGCGATTGAGCGCCAAGTAATACAACGGAATTCCAATCAATGTGATGATCAGTCCTGGCCACGTAAATGCTGGCTTGTAGATGATGAGCAAAATGCAGAAAGTGATTCCCATAACAATGTAAAGCGCAGGTAGAAACGGATAAAGGAAGGCTTTATAGGGGCGTTCGGCATCAGGTCTTTTCGATCGAAGCACGAAAATTCCACCGATGGTCGCTGCGTAAAACATCACCACCACGAACGAGATCATGTCGAGCAAATTGCCGTATTCACCACTCAGGCAAAGTAAGCAAGCTACAACACATTGAGCCCACAATGCCCACTGCGGTACGGCATTGTTATTGAGCACCCCGGCCTTGCGAAAAAAGAGGCCATCTTTTGCCATCGTGTAATAAACGCGAGCTCCAGCGAGGATCAACCCGTTGTTGCATCCGAAAGTAGATATCATAATAAGGATGGCGATAATAAGTTTTCCTCCATCACCGAAAATCTCGTTGGCTGCGGAGATGGCGAGTCTGTCGGCTTGAGGATATGCGATCCCATCGAGCGGCAGAACATTCAGGTACATCAGGTTGGCTGTAACGTACAACAGCGTTACCGTTAAGGTTCCCAGGAATAAACTGAGTCCGATATTTCGTTTAGGGTTTTTAATTTCTCCTGCGATAAATGTCACATTGTTCCAGGCATCGCTGCTGAACAAAGAGCCCGTCATGGCCGCAGCGATCGCGCCAAGCAATGCCACGCCACCGATCGCCTGCCAGCCTGTTTGCACTTTCCCCGCACCTTCCACACCGAGATCTTGCATTGCGCTGAATCCCGTTTTCCAGTTCTCCGCCCAATAGCTGTGATCGACAAGCAAAAATCCAAAGGCGATAAGGCCGAAAAGCGCCACCAGCTTAGACACCGTGAATACACTCTGAATGATCTTTCCCTCTTTCACGCCCCGGGTGTTCACCCAGGTAAGAAAGACGATCATGATGATAGCCGTGACTTGCGCGGCTGACACATTGATACCAAGGGAGAAGAGCGTGTTTGATTCACTCATCCATGGAAAAATGTATGCCGAAAACCTGGCGAAAGCAACACCGACTGCCGCGATCGTTGCTGTTTGAATGACCGCAAAAAAGCTCCAGCCAAAAAGAAATGCTACAAGTGAATTGTAAGCTTCTTTCAGATAAACATACTGTCCGCCTGCTTTGGGAAACATCCCGCTGAGCTCACCGTAGCTTACTGCCGCGGTGATGGTCATAAATCCGGTAATCAGCCAAACTCCGACAAGCCAGCCCGCGCTGCCAACGTTGCGCACAATGTCTGCACTAACAATGAAAATTCCGGAACCGATCATCGATCCCGCCACGACCATAGTTCCATCCCAAAGACCAAGAACTGGCTTAAACTTGTTTTCGCTCATGAGGTTAAGTGAAATTAATTGGTCAAGGTATTGAAAAAAAGCTGAAAGCTGAAAGCCCAAAGGTTATATGGGTTGGAATCAATTGGCAGTTGGCAATATCCGGTTGGCAATGTGGCTGCAGCTCCGCATATAGTGGCTTAATAGCGAAAAAGCCAAAATGAGCCTTGCGATTGAGATTTTGATTCTAGAGTTGGAGACCTTGCTGACATAGATCTCAAATCGGGTAGAGCAGGTAATTGTTAGAGCTTGACGAGGTGCGACCCCGCCCTGACAATTGCCAACCGGTTTCTGCCAATCGCCAATTATTTGTCAAGGATCTCTCCTATCGGCTGTCCGGTACACCCACTCGGAAATTTGATGTTCAGTAAAACAGATAAAGTTGGGGCGATATCGGTGATGGGATGATAAACTACGGATGAACCATGCGGAATCCCATGTCCAAAAAATATCATTGGCACATGTGTATCGTATGTGTAAGCTGTACCATGGGTAGTACCACTCACACGAGTTGCACTGTACCATCCTGGCTCGAGTAAAAATACAACGTCACCAGACCGCTTCGGATGATGGCCGCGAATGACCATACCTTTGATACCACCTTCATCGTACCGGCCCTGGCGCAACAAACTTTCTGACCACGCATCGGCAACGCCATCTTGGGCCATCAGGAATTTGACAACAAGTTCTGTTGCAACTATCATTTCAACTCCGGCTGTCTGCGGTGTGTTTTGAAAAGCAGCCTGATTGATGAAGATCTGTTGTCCATCGATCGATTCGATCACATCGCGATCAGGAAAATATTTCCGCAAGAATTCGTTGAGGGATGCTTTCAGGTTTTCATGATGAAAATATCCAGCGTTCATTTTGTTGTCTTTTAAATACTGCGCAACGTCAGCAACGGCATGATCAGCAGAAAGAAACAAGGTGTATTTTCCTTTTCCGATTTTAGCATCAAGAGTCTTCAGCAGATCTTCGAGCGAGCGGTCGAGGCGGAGATAGATATCTTCTATTTCAACCGCATTGGGCCCGACCGCATGGCCGAGTGCATCCGTTGAGGAAAATGAAATGGTGAGAAAATCAGTGACTGTGTTTTGGCCAAGTTTTTCACCATCGATTGCCGCTTTTGCCAGCTCGGCAACGAAGTCATTGCCAAACGGTGTTCCCGTCAAAAGGTCGAATCCTCCGCTTTTCTTTCGGAGCTCGCTCAGGACATAAGGAAAAGTTGGTTTGTCTTTTCCTCCTAATTTGTTCTCGTACGGATTATCGTCTGGCCCGCTCTCGGTGTATTGTTCAATTGGAAGCAGCGTGTTCCAAGTTTTCGAAAGATATTGGTCGGCAAGTTGTAGTTGATTGAATTTTTCTACCCATGCAGGTAGCTGAGTCATGTAATAGGTGCTGGTGATTGCTTTACCTGTGGCTCCATCGTACCAATAAGCACCATCCGCGAGGTGTCCGGCAGGGAGCGCGGCACCACGATCTTTAATGGATACACCAATCACCTTTGATCTCTTCTGCGTGAAGAGCTTGAGCTCATCTGTGATCGTAGAAGTCAGCAATCGCGATGGCGAGACCTGGCTCTTACTATCTGGATTTCCAACAGCTTTGAAGGCGGGATCAAAAACGCAATTCACTTCCTTCTGAATATTCTTATCGTACCACTCGTTTCCGATAATACCGTGAATAGCTGGAGTTGAACCGGTATAGACTGATGCGTGTCCCGGACCTGTGATCGTTGGCACATAATTATAGTGTGCGTTTTTCAGCATGTATCCTTCGTTCACCAATCGTTTGAATCCGCCCTCACCGAACTTCGGATAGAACCTGTAAAGATATTCCTGGCGCATCTGATCGACAACGATTCCAACAACGAGCTTAGGTCGGTCACCGATCGCTCTGTCCTGAGCCGATGTAATCACAACATGAAGAAAAAATAAACTAAAAATGATTGACCTCATAAATGAAAGAAGAGAGAAAGCAATATAACGATTTCACCAAGAGTATTCTTACGAAAAACTGTGAGTGGATCAATTATCCGCGCAATAGATCCTCTCATAGTCGTCAGGCTCCTCGTACACTTCACGCCTAAGAAGTTTTCCATTTTTGTCGTAATAGATCACAACAAAAATCGAAGCTTCGGCAACATGCTTCTCGGTAAAATACAACGGCTCTTCTGCAGAGCCCACGTTGACAAGATCGGTAAAAGTAGACGGGATTATTACATCACGCATACTGCTGATCACGCCATAAAGATCGTGTTGTTTTACGATGGCTATTTGCTCATCGGGCGTTGCGCTTATCATTTTAAAATCTGAAATACCGGTGAGCAAATTCTCCCTGCCTTCAATATGGTAAAGACTCCAGGTCACTCCGGTTCGAACAAGCGCGGTAGTGTCATTCCAGTACTGAACGTCATCGAACTCAAATTTACCATCGGGTTTATTATCCCAGTCGATAAAGCCGTAATGACCATCGCGAAAAGCCACAAGACGATGAACGTTATAAGGCTGGATATTCTTGGCATATTGTGGTTTGATCAATTTTTTTCTAGCTGAATGGTAAAGTCCAAATTGCGTGTTCTTCAACAATGAGGTCAGTTGATCGGACAACGATCCTATGGCATCGAATTCTGTTGGAAGAAGGGTCTTACCATCACCTTGAACAAGTCCCTTTTTGTCTTTTTTCGAAACAATGAAAAATTGTTCACCGGCATGTTGTATGGCATCAGCTTGCTGAGCGGGGATCGTAAACAAAATATCACCGGATGCAGTATATACCGACTTCCGATTATCATTCTCAACGATCAGGAAGGAGGTGGAATCACGGCCCGGCATAAAGGTCGCTATGGCCGATTGTGGTAAATACTTTGCTGACTGCTTGTTGAAATGAACGAAGAGGCTATCGCCCGAAAAAGTCTTCATAAAAGGCCCCTCGAATGCCACAGAGTCGAACGGCTTTCCGAAAAGTACCTGTCCGGCTGTTTCGAATTGAAAGTACCGCGAGTTTTTTTTCACGATGATCCACGGATTCCGATCAATTACCTGCTCAAAATATGACGATTTACGTCCTCCGCGATCAACGATCGTATATCCATTATCCGAATGCACTGTGTATCCGAAAAACATTGGCCGAATACGATGATTGCTTATTTCTATCACGGGCTCCAGGTTGAACGAAAGAATTCCTTCCTCGTTACCGCTTTTGACCCACAGGTTTCCATGCTGATCGGTCTTAAGATCATTTACTTTGAACTCATATTTAAATTCCTGCTTTTGCGAGGAAGCGACAAGATTATCGAACGAGATCAACCACCACTGCGAACTTGTTTTGAAAGCAACTGTATTGCCAAACGACATAACATCTTGCCAGCGCTCGGGCATGATCGATCTGCCTGTGAGCGACCGCACTGCCCACAAGTCACCATTTTTTATGGCCAGTAGTTTTTGACCAAGAAGTCTCGCTTCCTGAACGCAGGAGTCGACCATGAAACCCGATTTGTGTATCACGTGGTGGCAATGATCATCGGTGATCAGCAAAAAACCACTGCCGAGGTTATCAATCTCATTGACATGTCGATTAAAAATGGTAGCTCCG
>CBHROW010000172.1:0-11140 GCA_966080355.1 uncultured Chryseosolibacter sp. | reverse complement strand
ACTGAAAGCACCTTTGTAAGTCACAGTCTTGTCGAAGAACGTATTGTCTACTTTCGAACTTGACGGGACCAGATCTGTGGCAACAAGTCCCTGGATCGAACCGCTGGTCACCGCGAAGTTAGGGTTCGAGGGATATGAAGCTGCAGATGACGCTGCATAGAACGGGGCTGTCTCGAGACCCGTACCGGTGTAAGGATTGATAATGTTGTCGGCAGCAACCGCTGTGGCGGCCCAGTTACCTGCGAATTCACCGTTTGCTTTTGTAGCTACGAGACCTTTCACGATCGTGTTTGAAGCTTCCCACAAAGTTGAGATCGAACCCGTAACACCACCTGCACCGCTGGCACCGGCAGCAACATTTGAGCCATAGTACGCATTTCCTGATGCAAATGCGCTGTTCGTAGCACTATTGGGAAGGATGGGTTGGAAGAGTACATTGTTTTTGAATACACCTGCACCGGCTGCGTAGTTGTCAAGCGTTCCTTGATCGTCCATGGTCAAACCTGTAGGATATCCCGCGATCACGGAGTTGAAAATAGAGATGGCAGTTCTCCTTCTGATGTGCATTGCACGGGTGAAGTTTCCACTGAGCGCGCGGTTGTAATCACGTGGGCCGAGGATAGTCATGTTAGAAAATATCCCCTGAGTACATCCACCGGTTTGACCTGCGGTGCTTGTGCAGAAAGTACCGATCGCATTGCCATTGCCCTGGCTATCACTTTCAAATGAAGTTGATCCCGATTGGTCAGCAACGAACGGTGCGCGCACGGATACACCGAACTGAACCATACCTCTCCAACCGAAGTCTGTATCGAAGTCATCATCCCAGGTTGCAAGCGCTACAAGGTGTTTCGCGTTGACAGTGCCACCGAACCATTCGAATGCATCGTCACCGCCATATGAAGATTGTACGTAGTCGATCTCCGTTCCGCTTCCCAGACCACCCATGGTCAAACCATTGGTTTCGTTGTTTGGGGTAAGTTCGATACCGGCATACTCGATACGCGCATACTTCAGTTTACCACCATCTTCCGTGTTCACACCGACAGTTGCATCAGCCTGGTTAGCATCAACAGTTCCGTAGTTGATGGTTGGCGTGATGCCTTCAACGGCAGGTCTGCTCGCCTGGTTAACAAAAGCATTTCCTAACCAAACAATTCCGCCCCAGTCACCACGATCACGTTCGCCAGCGGGTTGAGATGAAGTAAATACGATAGGCTCGGCAGCCGTTCCGATAGCCATCAATTTTCCACCAGGTTGAATAATGATCACGCCTTTAGTCGCTTTGTCACCTTTCACAACAGCGCCAGCCTGAACTGTGAGCGTCTTGCCTGAAGGAACAATGTATTGACCTTTAACGATGTAAGCCTGTCCTTTTTCAATGGTCACGTCAGCAGTGATCGTACCTGTAAGGGTGTTAACCGGATCACCTACCGTCAAAACGTAAGTAACAGGAGCTGATGCAAAACCTTTTTTATCAGTAGCGGAAAATGTAACGTTAATAGTGGACCCAACTAACGCACCGGCAGGAACCGTCAATGAAACTTCTGTCTCTTCAGGGGTGGTTCCGCCCGACAACGTGATTGGTCCCGCAGGTTCTGTAGTAACACCCGTGATGGTTAACGTCTCAGCGCCTCCAGAAGCCGTAGTTGTCGCTGTTACTGTCACTGAAGCTCCAGGCTTAGCCTGACCTGCCGATTCGCTCAGCATAACTGTAGGAGCCACTGGCGTAGGTTCATCATCCTGACAGCTTTGGATCATCGCGATGCCTGAAACTGCCACAGAGAATCCGAGGAGTTTAATTAATTTTCTCATGCGTTAAAGTTTAGTCGTTGTATGAATTCAGGGCCAAAATTAGAGTGCGTCTTCGGCCGACTAATTATTAACCAATTATCAATTTGTTACTCGAACGTTATGTTGCAGTCTCGAGAATAACCTCAGCGAAACACTTTTGATTGAAATTAAAAATGCCGGCTTGTCACCAGCATGTCTTATTAGGGTTTGGTGATTTTCCATGACAACGACAAGCTGTAAAGTCGGCCGGTTCTGTAGCGCATGATCGGATCGTCAATGCGTTCATTGATCGTCTCATTTTCATCGTTATCCTGGTAGAGGCGATACTGAGCATTCAGCAGATTGTGAACGTTCAATTTGACTTCCATTCTATGGATGGTCTTTGCTATCTGAAGGTCAACCGAGTTACGCGGCCTTTCGATCCAGGTCGGGAACAAAATACTTCCCACGGAAAAAATTCTGTTCCCAAAAATGTTGTAACCCACGTTTGCAGAAAAACCGAGATCAGGATCGTTATAGTATGCTCCGGCATTCACCACGTATGGAGACTGGCCCTGCAGTGAGCGATATCTTTCCTGGAACACAACACCTTGGCCTATGTCAACCTGGCTTTTGATGAGCGATGCATTGATATTGAATGAAGTATTTCTAAGAAACTTTGAAACGCCCAGGCTTGCCAGAGATTTTCTCAACTCGAGTTCCGCTCCATACACCATCGCTTGAGGAGCATTTTGATAACTGAATTGGAGGTTCCCGGAAGCGTTTTGCTGAATGAACTCAATGGGGTTTTGAATGTTCTTGTAAAATCCACCGAAGCTTACCATTTCACCTGGGTTCGGATACATTTCCCAACGCAGATCAATGTTGTCGATCTGCGCTGTCTTCAGATTACGATTTCCCTGGACGTTCAGATTATATTCAAACTGATAGAACAGGAATGGCGCAAGCTCGCGAAACTCAGGTCTGTTCACGCTTCTGAAGTATGCAAGACGAAGCAGTGAACGTTCTGACAGGTTGTAAGCGATATTCAATGATGGCAATGGAGAAGTAACAACCTTGGTGATGACTGTATCACCCTTGTATGACGACAGTTGCTGATCGTTGTGCTCCAGGCGAAGTCCGGCTGTAATGTCGAATTTTCCGAGCGGGACGGTTCCAGAAACGTATCCGGCTACAAGTTTATTTTTTCCATTGTATGAATCTGTATCACGGGTTCCTTCCTGGACCGCGAACCCTGGCGATAAAGTCCCGTCTGCATTACGCGAGAACATATTTTGGCTGCTGAAGATCTTGTCGATCGGAAGATGAGCAAGTTGATCTCCGTATGCTCCGTCAAAATTTCCGGGATAGAGATAAGACACATATCGGGCGTTGAACGCGCGGGTCTTATATTCAGCATAGTAGCCCACTTTGATATTAGCAACACGCTTACTGGTGATGTCGCCAAACTTGCGTTCAAAATTCAAACCGTTTGAGTATCCATTGTCAGTAAGATCTGAATAGAACCGACCTGCATCGAACAAGTTGGCGCTCGGTGGCAGAATCATACGGAAACTACCTGTGTTATCATCATAAATAGTTCTGAATCTTCTGAAGTCGGGCTCGTTTCTTGAAATGTGATTGTAGCCGAGAACCACTTTCAAGGTATTTCTGTCGTCATTCGACTTGAATTGCCCTTGCAGCTGACCGCTGTAGATGGAACGGCTGATGAAATGATAAGCGTTGTTATTATAGAGGCCGGGAATGGAAGTGATATCGGTTCCACTTCTCAGCGTAGTTTTGTCTTCACCTAACTGAACGAAGAGATTTTTGAATTCAATCTTCGAATTGTTGTTGATCGTTGCCTGCCAATTGTGGACTACACTGATCTTTGATTCGTTTGAGTAAGACTGGTCTTTGAAATCGTAGATCGCCTCCGATCTTGTTTCGGGATCTTTGTCGAACACGCCATAGCGCGTATAGCCGGTGTTTGCAAACTGGTAGCTTCGCGAATAGCCAACTGAAGTGAGATTGCTCACGTGAATGCGACCGATGTCGAAATTCTTTCCGAAGCCAAAATTGAATCCGTGATCTACGGGAGCTGTTGTTGTCTGATAACCGAAGTTGTTGTCCAGCGATTTGCCTGCATTGTCCCGCACAGTTCCGTACGCATCAGAAGTCTTCAACGCGTCTGTTGTTGGAAAACCATCGGGAAGTTGGCGCTTGCTGTGATCGAAGCCGAGGAAATCTGTTTTGCTTCCTTCCGCGTGTGCAAAAGGTTTGCATGTAATATTATCGCGATAGCCAAATCCGAGACCGAATGAAATGAAATCATCGTTCGAAGTTTGCTTACTGACAACCTGGATCACACCACCACCGAAATCGCCAGGAAGATCTGCCGAACCGGATTTATAAATAAGGAGCTGATCGACAGCGCCTGCGCCAATCAGGTCGAACGAAAATGAACGCTTATCGATCTCTGTACTTGGTGCGATGGCGTTATTCACCATCACCTGGTTATATCGCTCGGGCAAGCCGCGCACCATCACAAATCTGTTGTCAACGATGGTAATGCCCGGTACGCGCTTCATCACTTGTGCTGCATCGTTATCGGGAAGCTTTACAATTTGCTCTGCTGAAATCCCACTCACCACAAGTTTGCTTTCTTTAATGGCCGAGATCAGTGACACATCATTGTTGATCTCGCGTGCTCCAGTAATAACTACTTCCTGAAGTTCAGAAACATCTTCCTGCATTTGAACCTGAACACTGGTGACTTTGCCGCTTTCAACAGCAACATCAGGTACCGTGTGAGCCTTGTATGTAATGAACGTGATGGTGAGGTTGTATGTGCCTGGCTTCACATTGGCGATCGAAAACTTTCCATCAATGTCAGTTGCCGATCCCACGGAAGTGCCCTGGATCACAACGTTCGCACCGACAACTGTTTCACCGGTTTTCGCATCTGTTACCGTTCCGGAAATTGTTCCGTTTTGAGCAAGGGCGGCAGCAGCACTGAGCACAACAGCAAAAATGGAGAGTATACCTCGGAGCATAGTGTAATATTTGAGGCAAAGGTCGCCCGTGAATATTACCCGACCGGTAACGGATTATTACGAAATTGTTAAGGAGGGAACAACGTTAGCCGTCAGGAAAATTCCACAACGTGATCATTCGAAAATCTCTGCGTTGAAATTCAGCAGCTTAAGAAACCGACAGCTTAACATTAATTCAACGAACTATTCGTTGGCATAACGCAGTGTTAACAGAAAAAAAAGCGACCCGTATTGAATTGAATTATTTATTGATTGGAATGCGATTGAGCAACACCTTAATGATGTCGGTTGTCTTCACGTTGTCGGCTTCCGCTTCGTAGTTGAGAATGATGCGATGATTCATCACATCGAGTGCAACTTCCTTGATATCTTCCGGCAAGACATAGTCACGGCCATCCATATAAGCCATCGCTTTCGATGCGAGGTTGAGATTGATGCTCGCGCGAGGTGACGCTCCGAACTGAATGTATTGCGCCTGTTCGTTGAGCTTGTATTCAAGTGGATGACGCGTGGCGTAAACCAATTCGATAATATAATTTTCGAGCGATTCGGAGATCTTCACTTTATTGACTGAATCGCGAATCGCGAAAATGTCTTCTTTCGTGAGTACCTGATTCACCGTAAAATCGAAACGCATGTTGGAGATCCTGCGCATCACCTCAAGTTCTTGCGCCTTAGTCGGATAGTTCACCGTCACCTTTAGCATGAAGCGATCCACCTGCGCTTCCGGCAGCGGATAGGTTCCTTCCTGGTCAACTGGGTTTTGTGTTGCCATCACGAGAAACGGTCTATCGAGCTTGAAAGTCGTCTCACCGATCGTAACTGTTTTCTCCTGCATTGCCTCGAGCAATGCAGACTGAACTTTAGCGGGTGAACGGTTAATCTCGTCAGCAAGAATGATGTTGGCGAAGATCGGCCCTTTCTTCACATCGAACCTTCCATCTTTTTGATTGTAGATCATTGTTCCCACAAGGTCGGCAGGCAGCAGATCAGGCGTGAATTGAATGCGTTGGAAGTCGAGATGCAGAACCTGGGCGAGTGTACTTACGGTGAGTGTTTTCGCCAAACCTGGAACGCCTTCAAGCAGAATGTGCCCGTTTGTAAAAAGGCCAACCAGCAGGCGATTCACCATATACTCCTGCCCTACAACAACCTTGCTGACCTCGCTAATGACTTGTTTGATCTTGTCCTTATGCTCCTGGTGATGCTCAACAGCGACTGCTTCCATGTAAAATTTTTAAAATCTGCCAAAAATAGTCGAATTCATATAACCCACACTAAAATATTTGACGGACCGCAAATGGGCCGCGTCAATGGTAAAAACAGGCCAATTCAGGTCAAAAAACGCATTTTTCGACTCCCTTCAAATAGGTGATTGATATTCGCTTCTGCAAATCTCACCTAAAAACTTAACACAACCGGGTGCGGATTTAGCCTGCAGATTCAGTAACTTCAAAATAATAATTTATTAATATTGGCTTAACATGAAACGTATTGTGCTGTTGATTTTTGTGCCAATAGTTCTGGCGAGCGCCTTCGGGGCGTTTGCAAGACCTGGAGGGGATGATGAAAACATTCAATCACTGATAGGTGTTGACATCGGTGTACGCGCTGGCCAGGAGTTCGCACAGCACATACAGCGCCTCGGTCAAATCAAGCTGCGGTCGAAGTCAGATGTACATTTTGTAGGTCAACTCTTCCAGCGAACCCACCGAAAATTCCTCACCACCTTTAACACATCGGCAACGCTTGCTCAAACTGTGCACAGCGGAATTTATAATTGCCTTACCGCTACGGCCATTTACGCCATGTTACTCGAGCACTTCGAATTCAACTATAAGGTCATTGAAACCAATTATCACATATTCCTCATCGTTGAAACTTCGAAAGGTGACGTGCTTCTGGAAACAACCGATGGTCGAAACGGATGTGTTACAGGTAAAGAAAACATATCGAGACAAATCGAGTCTTATAAAAATGGAAGTGTTGTAACTGCAAGCCAACACAAGATCTATTTCACCTATACCCAACCGATTTATAATGAACTCACGATCTCGAATCTGGAAGGCCTTCTGCATTTCAATCTTGCTGTTCAGGCGTACAACCAGGGCGAGCTGAAAATTTCCGTTGAAGAACTCGAACGCAGCTACCAGACATACTCATCCGAACGAAGCGAAGACTTCAGCAGCATTTTGCTTCTCACGTTGCGCGAACGGTTCAATCAGATACCCGATAGAAATCAACTTATAGGCCGCATTGTTTCCCTTCGCAATTCCAAATTCAGTGCAACAGCTACGGCACGCGCGAACTAGTCTGCTCCCTTTGCATCAGTTGATGATGATCTGTACTTTCAGCACGTGAGTAAAATTTTTGTCATTGGCGATATTCATGGAGCATACCGCGCTTTGAAACAATGCCTGGAGCGTTCAGCTTTCGATTATGAAAAGGATCGATTGATCGCGCTTGGCGATGTAGCTGACGGATGGCCCGAGACCAAAGCCTGCGTAGACGAGCTTCTAAAAATCAATGACCTGGTTTACGTTCTCGGTAACCACGACTTCTGGACGCTGGAGTGGATGGAAACAGGTTTCGCAGAAGACGTGTGGTTTTCGCAAGGTGGAAAAGCTACCATTGAAAGCTACAACAACACGATTCCGGAAAGGCATCTTCTGTTTTTCAAAAATGCCCGGCATTATTTTGAACATGCCAATAAACTCTTCGTGCATGCCGGAATAAATCCACGGTTGCCACTCAGTGCCCAGTCTATGCACACGCTGCTGTGGGATCGGAATTTCGTGAGCGTTGCAATCGATCTTTCCGGCAAAAGTACTGCGGGCAAGCTTACACCATACGATGAAGTTTATGTGGGTCACACGCCCATTCAATCGCTTAAACCGATTCAGGCTTGCGAAGTTTGGCTGATGGACACAGGGACGGGATGGTCGGGTGTTCTTTCGTTGATGAACATCGATACCAAGGAAATTTTTACAAGCGATCCGGTTCCCTCGTTGTATCCTGGCATTGAGGGAAGAAAGAAAAAATAGATCAGTTCGGAAAGGTGACTACATGAACACCTTTGGGGTTTGCGATGTAAGCGTTAATGAGATTCTGAACTGTAGGCGTTTCAACCGTGTGCCTGACAAATGCTTTGGCCGATTCCATGTCCGATA
Organism: uncultured Chryseosolibacter sp.; assembly: GCA_966080355.1. Taxonomy (GTDB): domain Bacteria; phylum Bacteroidota; class Bacteroidia; order Cytophagales; family Cyclobacteriaceae; genus Chryseosolibacter. The sequence goes on along the minus strand of CBHROW010000172.1, from coordinate 3,141 downwards.
TAGAAACGTGGTTGTCGAAAAATCCGAACCCGAGGAAATTGCCTCTCTCGACCAGCACCAATGACTGCTCCTCCTGATGACGACCTTTTCCAATAATGGCCACCGAGCTCCCTTGGCTGTGGAACGAAAGAACAGCTTTTCCAGCGCGTTTGTTGTACTTTTTCACCGATTCAATGCACATGCATGCACCGTGGCACTCGCCTGTCTGGTAATTGAAACACAACCCTTTGGCTACCTGCAGTCCGCTGAGTTTCGGACACAGGTCGAACGTACGCACCTTTTCCCATAAAAAATTCCATGCATCGCCTTTCGAAGTAAAACGGATCAACGGACGCGAACCACGCGATACCACATTGACTGAAAATCTCAGGTAGCCATTGCGATCTTCATAGTCGTAGATACCCCATTCTTCCACGCGATATTTTTGAGCCTGATTGTATTTTGGCCAATGCTTTCGTATTTCCTGAGACTCGAGGATCAACGCGATCAGCTCGTTGCCTGTCAGTTCATGGCTGATGTGATGGATCTCGTTGCGGATCCTCGAACGGCTCCATTCGCGGGCGTCACCGGTGAAGTGTCCGGCTATTCTCTTCTTGATGTTGATCGCCTTGCCTACATAAATGATCTTGCCATGCGCATCGTGGAAATAATAAACACCACATTTAGCTGGTAAGTTGTCGAAGTCTTCTTTCGGAAGGTTGGGAGGAAGAATTGTCTCCCCGGAGTTTCGCTTCAGCGCTTTCACGATGTAGCTATCACGGTCGCGGTGAAGAAGCTGATCGAAAATTCTTACGGTGGCTGCAGCATCTCCTCCTGCGCGGTGACGATTCTCGATACCAATGCCCAGGCTTTCCGCAAGACTTCCCAAACTATAAGAACGAAGTCCGGGGATTATCTTGCGCGCAAGCCGAACTGTACATAATTTTTTCGCCTGCCAATTGATGCCCGCCAACTCGAACTCCCGCTTGAGAAATGAGTAATCAAAGTGAGCATTATGTGCTACAAAAACTTTTCCTTCGAGTTTTGAATGAATTTCAGACGCGACCTGGTCGAACGATGGTGAAGCAAATACCATCTCCGTTGTAATGCCGGTCAGACCGGTGATGTAGTATGGAATATTTCTTCCCGGATTGATCAATGTGTGGTATACATCGGTTACCTGGATACCATCATGATGATAGATAGCGATTTCTGTAATGCGATGATTGGCCGCAAATCCGCCCGTAGTCTCGATGTCAACGATCGCGTACATGTGTGAGCAATTTAGAATTTGAGTTCTTGACTTAAAAGCGGATATTCATACAAATTTTTATTTGCGACAATGAATGTCATTATTCGCTTTTTGCTCAATGGCTTAGCTGTTTTTCTCGGGTCCTGGCTTCTACCCGGAGTAGATGTCGATGGTTACGGCACTGCGCTGGTCGTTGCACTGATACTATCGATCGCTAATGTGGTGGTCAAACCCATCCTGATCGTGCTCACCATTCCTATCACGATCATTACGCTCGGTTTATTTTTGTTGGCCATCAACGCGATCATCATTCTCATGGTCGATTGGCTAGTTGATGATTTTTATGTTCAGAATTTCTGGTGGGCATTGCTGTTGAGTCTGGTCTTGTCTGTTCTAAACAGCTTCTTTGATGACATTACTAACGATAAGAAAGGAAACCGATAGCCGTTCTCTTCGCATTGAATTAAGTTTTGTCTAATAAGACTGTTGAGCTTATCACCGCGAAGGCGCAAGGACGCAATGTTCGCAAAGATTTCACTGTTTCCTGTCCTTATGGTGAATTTGACAATATCCCCCAGGCGACTTAAATTACCCATTGAATCATCCGCCTATGAGATCAATTGTTTCAACGCTTCTCATCATTACATTGCTGTCATGTAACAAGGAAAAGACTGCAGACGAACATTCACCTGAAACATCACTGAAAGACCTGAAAGTGCACGATGGTCTCGAGGTCTCTTTATTCGCTTCGGAGCCCATGTTCACAAATCCCACCAATATGGCTATTGACGCACGAGGTAGAGTTTGGATCTGCGAAGCGTACAACTATCGCAACGCACTCAATCCAAAAAACCCGGTTAAAGAAAAGGGTGATCGCATTATGATCCTAGAAGATACCGATGGCGATGGTAAAGCAGACAAAAGTAAAGTGTTCTATCAGGGCCATGACGTTGACGCGGCATTGGGCATATGTGTTCTGGGCAACCGCGTGTTTGTTTCACGCAGTCCGAATGTGTTTGTTTTCACCGATGCCAATGGAGACGATGTGCCGGACTCCAAAGAAATCCTCTTCACAGGGATACAAGGTGTTCAGCACGATCACGGCATGCACACATTCACATTCGGTCCGGATGGGCGCTTGTACTTTAACATGGGCAACGAAGGTAAAATGCTGCTCGATGCGAAGCGCGACACAATTGTCGACATCCAGGGAAGAAAAGTGGTGACGAATGGAAAACCATTCAGACAAGGAATGGCTTTGCGATGTGAACCCGATGGAAGTCATGTTGAAGTGCTGGGTCATAATTTTAGGAACAATTTTGAATTGACAGTCGATCCGTACGGCACCATCTGGCAATCGGACAATGACGATGACGGCAACAAAGGGACGCGGATCAATTATGTGATGGAGCAGGGAAATTATGGATACACTGATGAGATGACGGGAGCGGGATGGGGCGCGCGAAGAACGAACATTGAAAAAGAAATTCCTTTCCGTCATTGGCATCTTAATGATCCTGGGGTAGTGCCCAATGTTCTTCAAACAGGTTCCGGATCCCCTGCCGGAATTACGATGTACGAGGGCAACATGCTTCCTGAAATTTTTCATGGAAAGATCATTCACGCTGAACCTGGGCACAATGTAGTCCGCGCTTACATGGTTGAAGACGATGGCGCAGGATATAAGGCCTCGATCGAAAATATTCTGGAAGGTCAGCAAGATCAATGGTTTCGACCTGTAGATGTTGCAGTTGCTCCTGATGGATCGCTCTTCATCGCAGACTGGTATGATCCGGGCGTTGGTGGACATCAGGTTGGAGACATAGATCGTGGAAGAGTTTATCGGATCACATCGGGCGATAATAAATACAAAACGCCCACGATCGATTTGAAAACTGCGGAAGGTGCGA
>CBHROW010000171.1:0-11256 GCA_966080355.1 uncultured Chryseosolibacter sp. | reverse complement strand
TGTCAATCCCTGAATTTGGTTGACCGTTTTTACTAATCAATTACCATTGGGCAAACATGAGCCTGAGGTTCTGTTTCTGGGTTAAAATCAGGGCGGCTCGATGCCGCGCTGATTTTAGGATTACCTTCGGTGTAAACAATCACCTTCGGTCTGTTCTGGGTACTCAAATGTAGTAACTGTCTTTCAAATTCTTTTGGAGATTGTTTTCCAGGGAGATGTCGGTGAATACGTTTCTCGTTGTAATGGGTAACGGCCTTTTTTAACTGCTTCTTTAATTGAGCAAGTGTTGTAATAGAGAAGTGATGCAAGTATTCATTCTTAATAATTCCATTGACTCTTTCAGCATATGCGTTTTCTTGCGCGATTAAGCCCATGCTGATCGAGATGCCATGCTTTGCCAGCAGGTCACGATATTCGTTGTCAACAAATTGACTTCCCCGGTCAGAATGATGAATTAGTCCCTGCACGTGAGGATTATCTCGTAAGGCCATACTCAAGGCCTTCAAGTTGGCTTCAGCTCGCATATGATCGCTTGCTTGATACCCTCTGATGACTTTCGTATAGATATCAACGATAAATACGATGTAGTAGAATGAGCCATTGATTCCGAAATACGTGATGTCGCTTTGCCACACTCGATTTGTGTCCCAGACCAGCAGACCTTCAATCAGGTTCGGATATCGCCAGGTGGCTGGCATGGTCGTGCGAATGAACTGTTGACGTTTCGCAACTCGATAACCACGCTCCATGAATACCGAAATGAATTTATCACGCCCGATGCAGTCGGGCTTTAGCTGATCATAAAGCTTTTCTAATCCACAGCCGGGATGAATGGCACGAATCTCGTCAACCTGCTGTTGCAGTTCGAGAATTTGGATTTGAATCCCTTCTTTACGAACACGTGCTTTGTGCACTGCTTGTTTGCTAACCCCGCCAACAATGTAAACTTCGTTCATAGAAACACCTAATCTTTTGATGTTTTCTCTGAACCAGCTGATGGTGGGGTATCGAAGTTTTTTTTGATGTCGATGCCATAATGCTCCTTGGCAATCTCAATCATCTTTTCAAGAAAATCGATGTTAAGCTGTTTTTGTCCAACAATTCTTTCTAGCTCCGAAATCTTCTTTTGCAGATCTTTCAACTTCTGTTTACCACTGTCAGCCATCTCGACAATTTTTACCCTACGCTTATTATACGTAGAAAATTGGTAAATCCATCGATAGATAGAAGTTGAGTGAATTTGATAAAGCTTAGATAGTTCTGGCACAGAAAATTGGCCAGTTTCGTAATCTTTTACACAAGATTTCTTGAAATCATCGGTGAAAATCCGGTGCGGTCGAATTTGTACTTTTTCTCTCTTCATTGGTTAACCTTTTGTGGTCAACCTCTGTCAGGGACGGACAGCAGCGGCTTTTTTGGGCTTATCAATATTTTTGAAGCATTCTTGGAAAAAGAGTAATACATACGCATTCATCCGGACCGCACTATGTCTTATGCAATTGACTCAATTCAATAAAATAGCTGAACGGCAACGTGGCACGCTCCCACGCTTTCGGCTTTTAACTTTCAGCTCTTTCCTTTCTGCTTTCATCTCTTCCGGTGTAACTTCATGATCCAACTTTGCGTCCAACCCGCGTCATGACTGTCGACAACGATTTAGCGCTAATTGACCGCATTCTGGCCGGTGAACGAGACCTTTTTGCTACGCTGGTAGACAAGTATAAACGCTATTGTTTTTCCATTGCCATTAAGATCCTCCAAAATCGTCCGGAAGCCGAGGAAGCAGCACAGGACGCCTTTATCAAAGCGTATCATAACCTTTCAGGCTTCAACCGCGAGTCGAAGTTCTCAACCTGGCTATATCGCATTGCCTTCAATACAGCAATAAGTTATAAGCGGAAGAACAGACACCGGTTCGAAAGCATTGAAAATACGGTGATCAGTCATGGAAGCGAAGGTGAGAGTCGTCTGGAAAGGGACGATAAGTCACGTTACCTCAACCAGGCCCTGGCGCGTCTGAATGAGGCTGACCGGGCAGCGCTAAGCTTGTTTTATTTACAGGAGTTTTCGCTCGAAGAAATTGCCGAGATCATGAGCGCACCGGCAAATACGATCAAGGTTCGCATTCACCGCGCACGACAGCGTGTTGCCGATGAACTTAAAAATATTTTACAAAAAGAAGCATTAACTTTATAGCCGTCATGAAAAAGTTACCACAACACATGGACGACCTCCTCCTCGATTTTATCGATGGTAACCTCACTGCCGAAAAACGCGAAGAAGTGCAGCGGGCATTACAGGAGCAGCCTGATCTGGCGCAACGTCTGAACGAGCTGAAGTCTGCTCACCTGGCCATGAAGAAGCTTACATGGGAAGAGCCCTCGCGAAATTTTACACTGCAGGTGATGAACCGGCTCGATGAAAAACAAACACAACGCGTTTCCGTGCGAAACGGTATTTTTCTGCTTGCCGGGATTGTTGTTATCATGACGATTGCGGTCATTCTTGTAAGTGCCGGTGTCTTCGACCAGGTCACAACACTGGATCTGAACGATGTTTCTCTCGCCCAGCGATATATCAGACAAAACTTACCGGCATTTTCGATCGATGCCAAACGCACAGTGAACGTGATCATCCTGCTGAACCTTGTCGTGGCATTCATCGTGCTCGACCGTGCCGTGCTGAAACCGTTCTTCAAGCAAAGAATGCATACAGGTCACTGATTTTTCGATTCCATTATTCTCGCTATCTTATGGTAAGCTAAAATCCCATAAGCGATGGCGCAATCCAACTCTGCCTTTCGAAATTCTATTGTTGCCGCATTGGGCGGTTTTCTCTTCGGGTTCGACACAGCAGTAATTTCAGGAGTAGAAACTTCTATTCAGCAGCTGTGGTCGCTCGATCGCGCGGCACACGGGTTTACGGTTGCTTCGGCATTGCTTGGCACGGTGATCGGATCACTCATTGCAGGGCGGCCTGCCGAAAAATACGGGCGTAAAAGAGTTCTCCAGGCAATCGGCTTGCTTTATCTGGTCACCTCCCTTGTTACTGCACTTACTCCAGCGTGGCTACCCTTTGTCTGCTTTCGTTTTCTGGGAGGCATCGGGGTAGGCGCTTCTTCGGTAGTCGGGCCCATGTACATTTCAGAGATCTCACCTGCAGAAAAGCGCGGACGTCTCGTTGCACTATTTCAGTTCAATGTGGTGACCGGAATCTTGCTCGCATTCTTTTCCAACTACCTGCTGTTCGGTGTCAGCGATGAGGCCTGGCGTTGGATGCTTGGTGTCCAGGCATTTCCGGCTTTATTCTTTTTTGTGATGGTATTCTTCGTGCCTGAAAGTCCGCGATGGCTGGTGAAGAAAGGACGCGATTCGGAAGCTGAAAAAGTGCTGGCCTCCATCGGAGAAAAGAATGTGAAGCTCGCCCTGGAAAATATCGCAAGCTCTGTTCGTTCAGAATTGGGTATGGCAAAAGAAAGCTTATTCAACGGAGCCTATTCGAAACCGATCATGTACGTTGTGCTGCTCGCCATGTTCAATCAACTCTCGGGCATTAATGCCATTATGTACTACGCACCGCGGATTTTTGAAATGACAGGGCTTGCCAAAGATACTGCCCTTCTTCAAGCCGTTTCAATAGGCGTAACCAACATGGTTTTTACGCTGCTCGCAATTTCAATCATCGATAAATTCGGAAGAAAAAATTTGCTGATCGTTGGGTCTATCGGAATGGTGCTCTCGCTCGGATTGGTGGCTTATACATTTTACACAGGTCAGTACGGAGGATACATGGTGATGATCTACCTGGTGGCGTTCATCGCTTTCTTCGCGTTTTCGCAAGGGGCGGTGATCTGGGTTTTCATGTCTGAGATCTTTCCCAATAAAGTCAGGGCGCAGGGACAAACGCTGGGAAGCTTCACGCACTGGATCATGGCCGCTGCTATCTCATGGACCTTTCCGATAGTAGCAGAATCTGAGAACGGAGGTTATTATTCCTTCCTGTTGTTTGCCGGCATGATGCTGCTCCATGGAATTTTTGCCTGGAAGATATTGCCCGAAACAAAAGGAAAATCACTGGAGAATATTGAACAGACACTCGTGCTACACTGAGTCATGCGAACTTTTTCTGTGGCTCTGCCGATGGCAAAGTAAAGTAGAATGTACTGCCTTTGCCAGGCTCACTTTCCATCCACATTGATCCGCCATTCTTCTCAACAAATTCTTTGCACAACATCAATCCCAGGCCTGTGCCTTTTTCCTTCCGCGTGCCACTGCTGCTGTTTTGAATTCCACCGAAAATGTGCGCACGTTTCTCTTCGTCCATGCCTATGCCATTGTCCTGAACTGCTATCACAACATGATCAGCGTTATCGACCGCTTTCACGCAAATTTCCCCGGGTGAACCAGTAAACTTGATGGCATTGGTGATCAGGTTGCGAATAACAAGCCGGATCATATCGGCATCGGCACACACCACAATAGTATCGCCAACTTCGTGATGCATGCGTATATCCTTGTTCTCAGCCATCGCACGAAGCAAGGCAATGTTTTGTCCTATAAGATCACTTAACTGCAGACGCTCTGGTTTCATACGGGCTCCCTTCATCTGACTTTTTGCCCAGATCAATAGATTTTCCAGCAGGTCATAGGTCTGGTCCACATTTTGCCGCAAGCCGCGCAGCAACGTTTTAAATTCTTCGGGGCTTACAAATTCGTGATCGTTGAGAAGAACGATCAATCCCTTCAAGGAATGCAACGGGCTGCGGAAATCATGACTGATGATCATGAACAGCCGGTCCTTAAGTTCATTGAGTTTCTCAAGTCGTGCTTTTTGATGAAGAATTTCGTGGTTGCGCTGGTTGATCTCAAAATTCCTGAGCTTCAGTTCTTCATATGCGTGGTTGAGCTCAAGCTGCCGATTGAAATCGCGCAGGGTACTGTTGTATTTGTAGTTGATATAGAGTTGCGTCATCACTACGATCGTAAATAGCAAAAGGACACCGTGACTCAGGATGTCGCGGGTGCTCAGCGTTGAAAAAAATGCAAAGAACAAAATAAATGCAATGGCATTCGTGGTGAGGAGAATGACGGAATGCCGTGCAGGCCAGAGTAGAAAGATGGAGCTGGCTATAAATCCCGTGGAGGCATTGAGCGCATAGATGTAAAATTGCTCCGGTGTGTGCATTTGAGAGAGCATCCACATCAGCGAGATCAACACCACATGACACGAAAAATGCGCGATGAAAAGATAACTGAGATTCAAACGTTCGCGACATAGCAACATGGCCAGAACGAGGATAGCTCCAACTACGCGCACCGCGAGAAAGAGCTGCCACTCCTCCAGGATGATATAATCAAGAACTCCGAAAAGTGGGAAAATCGCGACACCACACCACGCCATTAGTGCGTGTGACCGACTCGCCTTGTATGCAAGAAAGTAATTCCAGCCACTTGTTTCGGAATGATGTGCAGTGTCTCCCTCCATTAATGATTTTTCATCGGACTGAAATTTAGGACAATACCAATTTTGGGGATGACGATCGAGGGCCAAAACATGTCATAGAAAGTTCGACCTAATTTCCACCGTTGAACGCACCTGATTTTCAAAAATTGGTTGCGTAGTTCATTTCATATTGTGATGGGTTCAAAGTAACACCGCCCATTCAAAAGGCGAAATGACCTCGGTAAATTTGCAGAATGATCTTACGGATAACCCTGTTTTTTTTTGCATTTACGTTGGTTATGTCCATGCATAGTCGCGCACAACAAAACATTCACGTAATAGTTCATGTCAACCAGCCCGTTTGCGCTGTCGTCTCAACCGAGCAAAGCACCCCTGCATTCGCAATTTTTCCGAACCCGGCAAAGCACCTGGTCAGCATCTGGAACAAGGACATCGATGCACAAATTCTCATCAAAGACAATTATGGTCGAGAACAAAGGCATGCAACCGCTCATGCGGGCCAGCAACTCTTACTCGACCTATCCGCGCTTCCACGAGGCAACTACCTGATCGAATTGCGCCAAAACCAAACGCTTAAATTTTTCCGACTGGTTCTCCAATGAAGGCTTTCTACATATTGATGCTATTGGTGTGTATCGGATCGACACAACCATTGCTCGCACAGCAAGCGCTCGAGGCGAATATCAACGACCATTTGTTACTTGAAGCCGATGTGTTTCGGGGAACAATTCAATGGCAGGATTCTGTTCCGGGCGGAAACTGGACTGACATTGCATTGGCCACAACGGCTACTTCAGAAATCCTTATTGTCAACCTTCCCGTTTTCTTTCGCGCGCGTGTAGCCGAGCCGAATTGCGATCCGCATTTTTCAGAGGTCATTGCAGTGCATTCGAAGTCGGCAGAGATGAAATTATGGTCTGACCCAGCCACGTGGAATGGTGAAAAACCAATAGCAGGCCAACACGTGACCATTGCCGAGAATCAACACATTATTCTCGATGAAGATCCTCCACCCCTCGGTTCATTGACCATCGCAGGCACCCTCCGTTTTGCGCGAAAAAATATCAATCTGCAATGTGGCTGGATTCTCGTTCATGGAGCCTTGGAAATTGGAACGGAAGCCGAACCTTTCTCGCAAAAAGCGACCATCACACTCACCGCTACCGACACTAACGAGTCGATCATGGGAATGGGGACGCGGGGAATCATTGTGATGGATGGGAGACTTGACTTACATGGCGCAACCCCGGCAGTTTTATGGACGAAGGTCAACGCACATGTTGAAAAAAATGCCACACAGCTCGAACTCGCAGTCAACCCGTCATGGAAAGTCAACGATGAAATTGTAGTTGGCCCCACAGACTTTTTTGGCGCTGCCGCTGGAGCTTCAGTATCGCAACAGTTTACGATCACGGCCCTATCCGGAAATATAGTTACGCTTTCTTCCGGTATGAACGCATTTCGCTGGGGAAAACTGCAATATGCAACCTCTTCCGGAATGAGCCTGACAGAAGAAGGTCGCGTTATCCCACCAGCAAGCGACACACCGGAAAAGCAAACACCTACTGTTCTCGATGAGCGCGCACCTGTCGGCAACCTGACTCGCACGGTGCTTATTCAAGGTGCTGACGATGGCGTTTGGAGAGATCAGGGTTTTGGTGCACATGTGATGGTGTCCGGTCCGAATGCAAAGGCATATGTTGAGGGAGTAGAGATCAGGCGATGTGGCCAACGCGGAAAACTTGCGAGATATGGATTTCATTTTCACATGCTGAGTTATTCTGGATCGCAAACTTTGAATGATGCTGCCGGTCAATACCTGCGAAACTCGTCTATCCACGGATCAGCGAATCGCGGGATTGTCATTCACGGAACGAATGGGGTTTCGGTCAAAAATAATATTGTATTTGACATTAAGGGACACGGATTTTTTACGGAAGACGCTGTGGAAAGACGGAATACATTCGATGAAAATCTTGTGCTCATGACACGCAACCCATCAGGGAGCGCGGCTCTGAAACAGCACGAAACCGGTGAGCGAGGTTCCGCAGGATTTTGGATCAGCAATCCGGATAATACGCTCATTAATAACACTGCAGCAGATTGTCAATCGAATGGATTTTGGATGGCATTCACCATGCAGCCCTGGGGACTCAACAATAGCGTGCTCAATTCCAATGGACTACTTGTCAACCCAAGTCGTTTGAAGTTTGGGGTTTTCAATAATAACACGGCACATTCGAACAGGCTCGAAGGGATTATGATCGATAATGTGGAATCGGATGTTCTTGGTAACACCATTGGATTTCAATACTCATCTACAACCGATGATCGTGAGCCCACATGGAATTCAGGAACACGCCTTCGATTCACGCTTTCCAACTACAATGTCTGGAAAAATGGTTCAAATGGAATTTGGGACCGCGCAGTGTGGCCGGATAACTATGGCGTGGTGTCTGCCGATAACTGCGGGCGATTCTTTGCCGGGTCAGGATCGGATGGTGTGATCGAACGAAGTCTTGTTATTGGCACCAGTCTGAATCACCTGAAGAACAACACAGATCGTCCAACGTTCAATGATACGCAGGGCGGAAATCAGACCCCTGCTGCCTTTGCAACCTATCACAGTACGTTCGACATCAAAGACAACATTATTGTGAATTTTCCGCTTGTAGCAAACACACGAAGCGGTGCATTTGCAACGGAAGACTATTACACGCGTGGAGTGGAAAAAGGTCAATATCGAAATACAAACAATCTTCTCATTCAAACACATCCAGGCGTAAAGTTGAAGTCAGTTTTCAATTATTTCAATCTGGCCAGTGCCTTGTGGGATCCGCACGGCACGTGGGGTCCTGCCGGCAATTATTTCGTGTATGATGTTCCCTTTCTAACCTACGGGCTGAGTGTAACACCTGTTGCTCCGGGGCCGACCGCTGGTGGCGTAAGCGTACCCGGGCCGTTCTATGGGTTCAGTGGATTTGTACTTCATGGCGTTGGGGATACGCCACCGAAAAATCAGCCCTACAATGACTTGATGGCAATACATGTCAGGCGATTGGATTCTAATTTGAATGAAGTTGATGTATGGCATGTGAACGCTGCGCAGCAAGACTGGCTACTGGCACATATGCGATCATTCGCAACACACCCATCCGGAATTTATGAACTTATATTTCCCGATCAGGCTGCATTACCCAATGATTTTCAAATGGACGTTGAAAACATGCTCACCACCGATGACATGGTTGTTATAGCAATTCAGTTTGACGGTGCCGTCAATGCCGGGGTGCGGATGGCATCTTACACAAACCGAAATGAGATGTATCAGCAAGCTGAATCACGTGAGGCAGTCAGACAGTCTGCGGGTGCAACTTACTGGCAAGACAAAGCGAATAATCTTGTGTGGGTGAAATTGCGCGGAGGATTCTGGCAGTTTTGGACGGCCAATACGAATGAAGCGATTCCCAGCTCCGATGATCTGTTGTACGAACAGACCGTGTTGAAAATCTATCCGAAGTAATATCGCCTCGATCATTCATTCTATAATTGATCATTGGTCATTGGTGGTTGATCATTTTTTCGCTTCCGGGCAATCGATCTTCCAGTCTTTCGACAAGGCTAGTTTCCCCTCTTTCGCTTTTTTGATCACCTCTTCTTTGTTCTTTGACTTTTTGCAACCGGAGTCAACGTAAGTGTATCTGGCTCCATCAACAACAAAATTAAAATAACACGTATTCGATGCTTTATGAATTTTTTGGCAAACGAATTCAACATTATCGCCTTGCGGGAGCTGCACTTCAAAGCTGAAAAGCGCGAGCAGAAGGATAGAAATAGTTTTCATGGGTAATCAGTGGTGCGCAAAAATAAAAGAAAAACCCTGAGCAGAACCCAGGGTTTTTAAAACTATTCAAAACAATTCGATCAATAGCGATAGTAGTCAGGCTTGAATGGTCCTTTCACTTCCACGCCAATATATTTCGCCTGTTCATCGCTCAGCACCTCGAGTTCAACTCCGATCTTTTTCAGGTGAAGGCGAGCCACTTTCTCATCCAAATGTTTGGGCAGCATGTAAACTTTATTCTCATACTTGCCGCTGTTAGTCCAAAGTTCGAGTTGGGCAAGGGTTTGGTTTGTAAAAGAGTTTGACATCACGAATGAAGGATGTCCGGTCGCGCAGCCGAGATTAACGAGACGACCTTCGGCAAGCAGGATCACCTGACGGCCATTCTTCATCGTATAGAGATCGACCTGAGGTTTAACCTCATCTTTCTTCGCTGCATTGGCGTTCAACCAGGCAACATCGATCTCGTTGTCGAAGTGACCTATGTTACAAACGATGGTCTTGTCTTTCATCATTTCGAAATGACGTCCCAGCACGATGCCAAAGTTACCGGTTGCCGTAACAACGATGTCGGCATCTTTCACGGCATCATCCATCTTCTTAACCGCATATCCATCCATGGCAGCCTGAAGCGCGCAGATCGGATCGATTTCCGTCACGATAACACGAGCACCGGCTCCACGCAATGAAGCGGCTGAACCCTTTCCAACATCACCATAACCTGCAACAACGGCTACTTTGCCAGCCATCATCACATCGGTCGCTCTGCGGATAGCATCCACGAGAGATTCCTTACAACCGTATTTGTTGTCGAACTTCGATTTTGTTACCGAGTCGTTGTTGTTTTTAGCAGGCCAAGGAAGTTTTGCAATTTTAAATAGCTCGATAAAAACAATAAACCCCGTTGTTGTTTCTTCAGAGATTCCTTTAATGCCTTGAACAAGTTCAGGGAAACGATCGAGCACCATGTTGGTAAGATCGCCACCATCGTCAAGGATCATGTTGAGGGGCTTACCGTCTTTGAAAGCAAAAAGCGTTTGTTCAATACACCAGTCGAACTCTTCAGCGTTCATGCCTTTCCAGGCAAACACAGGAATGCCGGCAGCGGCAATTGCGGCAGCAGCATGATCTTGCGTGGAAAAAATATTGCATGAAGACCATGACACTTCAGCGCCAAGTTCCACAAGGGTTTCAATAAGAACTGCGGTTTGGATAGTCATGTGAAGACATCCCGCGATGCGCGCACCCTTCAACGGTTTCTGTTTGCCGAATTCTTCGCGGGTCGCCATCAAGCCAGGCATCTCCGCCTCGGCCAAACGAATTTCTTTTCTTCCCCACTCTGCGAGGGAAAGGTCTTTTACTTTGAATTTGAGTTTTTGATCGACTGTCATTTTTTTTGCTTATTGGGAGCACAAAAATACAAGAAAGAATAATAATAACTAAATGATTTCCAGGCACCCAGACAGCTTTTAATCACAGTAGAAACATCGAACTTATCTTACCGCACTTGTGTTTTTGAAAAAAATCTCACATGAAATTCGAAGCCATCAACAAACCGACCATCAAGATAGCTGTTGTCTCTGACGTAGTATGCCCCTGGTGCTATATTGGCAAACGCAGGTTAGAAAAAGCAGTCACCAATCTTTCGCATAAATTCAATTTTGACATTGAATATTTTCCTTTCGAGCTTAATCCCCAAATCCCCGTTGCTGGTCTTGATCAGAAAGAATATTTAAGCAAAAAATTCGGAGGCGATGCGCGTTATTCGCAGATCACAAATCATGTTGCGGGTGTTGCAAGCCAGGAAGGACTCACGTTCGATTTTCAAAAACAAAACGTCTCCCCAAACACGCGTAAGGCACATCGCATCATTCAAATCGCAAAAGAGCAGAACTTGCAGCTGGCCGTGGTCGAGGGTTTTTTCAAAGCGTATTTTACCGATGGGGTTG
>CBHROW010000170.1:0-11278 GCA_966080355.1 uncultured Chryseosolibacter sp. | reverse complement strand
CTTTGGAATTGCAGGCACCAGGCCTCTCACAATTTCACCAAAGTCAGGTTTCAACATAACGAATGCAGACATGAAACAGAGTATCATGAGGATCACCATTCCAGTCAGGATTTTTTCAAACGCGAGATAATTTCCGAACCACAAGAGCAAGAGGAGCCCGAGGGCGATGACGATCGTGATCGCAGTGGAATTTACGTTCGAGTTGATTTCAAGAATGTTGAACGCTTCCTTGATCAGGTCTACGGAAATGCCCATGATGCCCATGAGTGCAAGCAACTCACCAACCACCAATGCGATAATAATATAGATAGCGATAGGTTTTCCATACGGAATGTGAGTGCGAATGTTGAACAACGCAGTTTTGCCACTCACGAGAGTCACCTGACCGTACGCAACCATCAGCACATAAGTAAAAACGCACGACAATGCCAATGCCCAAAATAACGACATGCTGTACTCTGCACCAGCTTTGGCCATGGTGGTGATGCTACCCGTTCCGATGTTGTACCCCATCAGGAATATACCTGGCCCGATAAGACTTATCGCAGCTAGTATTTTGGACTTACTTTTTGTATTCATCGGCAGCCTCGATTAGTAAAGCCGAGGATTCATCCAGAAACAATGTAGTGTTCGCATGGGTCCGAAGAATGGATGCGGGTACGAGCGGATCAATCTTGGAGTTCAACGTAAGCTGAACGGCTCTCGCTTTTCGCTTGTCGGGAACTACAGCGATGATGTGCTTTGACTTTAAAATTTGTTTGATAGACATGCTGATGGCTTCCTGAGGAACAGATTCAAATGAGTCGAACCATCCTTCATCGAGCTGTTGTCTGCGGCATGCCTGGTCAAGCGTAACAACAATGTATGGTTCTTCAACATCGAAATCTGCCGGAGGATCATTAAAGGCAAGGTGAGTGTTTTCACCAATGCCAACAAACGCAACATCGATGCTGACTTTTGAGATCAATGCTCCAAGACGCTTGCATTCTTTTTGAGGATCAGATTCTCCATTGATATAATTGAATGCTCCCGGACGCACTTCGTCCACAAATCTTTCTTTGAGATATTTTCTGAAGGAAGCACCGTGCGACATTGGCAATCCGATGTACTCATCGAGATGAAAACAATTCGTGTGTTTCCAATCGACTTTTAAAGTTGTGAGATGTTCCAGCATATCGAACTGCGAGGCACCGGTTGCCAGGATGATATTTGCACTTCCATTTGAGGCAATTGCCTTACGGATCAGTTCTGCGCCCAGTTCAGCAGCTTCCTTCCCTGATTCCCTTCTCGTTTTTCGAACAATGATTTTCATAGCGTAATTATTTCTTTCATAGATTATGATTTCACTCGGAGAGGAAAAAAATCCCAATGATAGCCAGCACGAGGCCTGTGCTGAGGATGTCACCGGGAATCACAGCGTACAACATCCACGCACTGACCACCGTGATGAGTGGTGATAGTCCGGACATCGGAACAACAATGATCGCTTTGCCATATCGAAGTGCGTACACCAGTGTGAGCGCACCGATTGCATTGAGAATGTGAATGAAGGCGGCCAGATAAGGGCCTTTGAAGCCGAAATTAATCGGTGTTGAGAAGTCCGTCATCGCAATAGCCATTGGGACAAGAGCAACTGCAGTTACCATCATGTAAAAGAAAATGCTCTCAGCTTTCATTCTTTCGTTTGAGAACTTCATCACATAAGCCTGTATTCCCCAAAGGATAAATACGAGCACAGACAAGAAGAGCCATCCGTGATCGGTTTGAGCTGAGCCATTTGCCGGCTGATAGGAGAGAAAGCCTATGGCAAGCAGCGCAATTCCAATCCCAATCCATTGGCGCATCGATGCACGCTCCTTCAGAATTGTCACCGATAAAATGATGGTTAGAATAGGAAACAGCGAGATGAGTGGAAATACAATGTATGCCGGACCGCTTTTCAACGCCTGAAACAAAATCAACTGACCTCCGCTGCCGGTGAGACCGATTATGCTGCCCAGTATAATTGAGCGCAAATCGTGATCGAGTTTCCACTTAACAATACGCAGCCCAACCAATGCACAAGGAATCATGGTTAAGGCCCACACTGTATAGCCTAGGGTTGCGGGAAATCCGCTTTTCTCCGGAATTTCAATGAAAGCGCCCCAAACTCCCCAAAATACAGTAGTGGTGATTGCGTAGGTCAGCCAGAGTCGGTTATGTTTCATTGAATAATAAGTAAACGAAAGATAATAACTTTTATTAAATTACGATTCGTATAAAAATGATTTTCCGAACTTTTCGCTTATGATGCTGTCAAAGTGGTTATTCCGCGCCTTTGCGTTCCTGTTTCCAGCACTGTCGCTCGCTCAAAATCCTGCTCGTATTGCCGTAGAAAGTCGTCAGATATTGACCTATCCGTTTAGTGATCCAAATCCTGTGGCGATCAATTCAAAAACAGCCAAGATATATCCCTACTTTTCTTTTGACGGATATACTAAGGAGGGAAGAATGCAATCCTGGAAGGTGGTGAAGATGGAGAATGATTACATCGAAGTGTATGTGCTGCCGCAGGTCGGAGGGAAGATATGGGGCGCGATCGAAAAATCGACAGGAAAAGAATTTGTGTATCGCAACGAGGTTCTGAAGTTTCGAAATATAGCTATGCGGGGGCCCTGGACTTCTGGCGGCATTGAATTCAATTTCGGATTGATCGGCCATCACCCGTCAACGGCAACTCCGGTAGACTACACAACCCGTGTCAATGAAGATGGAAGCGTGAGCTGTTTTGTCGGAAATCTTGATCTTCCTTCAAGAACAAGCTGGCGCGTTGAGATCCGGCTTGCAAATGACAAAGCGTATGTCGAGACCCGCGCACTGTGGAGCAATCCCACGCCTTTGACTCAATCATATTACAACTGGATGACCGCAGCGGCTGTCGTCTCTGATGATCTTGAATTTTACTACCCCGGTAACACAGCCATAAGTCATGGGGGAGCGCCATCGCCATGGCCTATAGATAACGAAGGCCATGATCAATCCAAATACAAGGAGAATGCATTTGGCTCTCACAAATCCCTTCACACGGTTGGCGTCTATAATGATTTTATGGGTGGATATTATCGCACCGATAAATTTGGATTTGGCCATTGGGCACTTTACGATGAAATGCCTGGACACAAATTGTGGTTGTGGGCGCAATCGAGAAATGGCGGTATCTGGGAAGATTTGCTTACCGACACCGATGGTCAATACCTGGAGTACCAGGCCGGACGAACATTCAACCAGTATGATCCTCCTTCGAAAATAAAGACATCCATCACACAGCTTCCATTTTCTCCTCACACATCAGACAGATGGACCGAGCTTTGGTTTCCTTTCAAGGAGATCGGAGGAATAAAAGAAGCCTCTCCGTACGGTGTGCTCAATGTTTCGAAAGAGCATGGAAATTTGTCGATCGGAGTTAACTCGCTGGCGACTGTTGATGCCACAATTGAAGTAACCTCACAAGGAAAAACCCTGTTCACTGAAAATAAAAAGTTCAGGCCGATGGATGTCTTTACTACATTAGTTCCCATTGGCGATGCGCAGCCCTATACGGTGTCAGTTAAAGGAATGGATCTTTCACTTCAGTCTGATGAACACCTTTCACTTAAACGGACATTTATGGACAAACCGAGGTCATTAAGGATGACAAATGCGGAGTTGTTCAACGAAGCAGTCGAGCAGAAGGAATTTCGCGAGTATGAAAAGGCGAAGAAAATGTTTCAGCAGTGTGTCAAGAATGACTCGCTGCATTTCGGAGCACTGACTAACCTCGCAGAGCTGGCTTATCGAAGTGCAAAGTTTGATTCCGCACTCTGGTTTGCCGGCAAGGTGCTCAGGCAGGATGCTTACAACCCCGCAGCAAATTATATTTCCGGAATTTCATACAAAGCGAAATCGGATCTTGTCAATGCACTCGAGGCACTTGGCTGGGCATCACGTTCGCCTGAATTTCGCACTGCCGCCTATGCCGAAATGGCTTCTGTATCACTGCAAAGAGGCGACCTTGCAGTTGCCGATCACTATGTTACCGCTGCGCTCGACTTTGACCGATACAATTTTACAGCGCTGCACCTTCAGCTGGCAATTGCCCGGAAAATGAATCATTCGGACCGCGCTCGTCAACTCGCAGCTGCAATTGAACGACTGGATCCACTCGATCATTTCAGTCAGTTTGAAACATACCTGACGTCAAAAATTTCAGGTCGCCCGGAGAAATTCCTACAGACGATCACAAATGAATTTCCCTATCAGACCTTCCTGGAAACTGCGATGGAGTATCTCTCACACGGACTGAAGGAAGAGGCACAGCAGGCGTTGGCTTATGCACCATCACACCCCGAAGTTTTGATCTGGAGAGCATATTTGCAGGATCGTCCTATGGATCTCGAAAGTATTGCTAAAGAATCACCATCTTTTGTTTTTCCGTATCGAGCGGAAACACTGGGTGTATTGAAGTGGGCCGTTGAACACAACAGCAGCTGGAAATTCAAATACTATCTGGGCTTGAATCTGCTCGCTGTTCAACGGAGAGATGAAGCATCTGAGTTCTTTCGTTCCCTTGGAAATGATCCGGACTTCGCACCTTTTTATCAAACTCGTGCGCGATTGCTGAAAGATGATACTGAACGCACTGATCTCGAACGCGCAAATCAACTTGCACCGGATCAATGGCGCACCTGGCATGATCTCATTTCTTATCATGAAAATGAAGGTCACGATGCGGAGGCGTTATCTATTGCCACAAAAGCAACCAAGCTTTTTAAAAATGACTATGCGATCCGATTTCAGTACGCGAAGGCTTTGCTGAACGCTGGAAAGCCTGAACAAAGTATCAGGGTGTTGAAGGCGTTGGATATTCTCCCTTTCGAAGGTTCTGCAGAAGGTCAGATGGTGTACGAGCAGGCGTTATTGTCACAGGCCATTACACTGATTGAGACGAAGAAATATGCCGATGCGCTTGAACTGATCCGTGAGTCGCGAGAATGGCCGGAGAATCTTGGCGTAGGAAAACCGTATGATCCCGACACAAGAATTCAGGATTTCCTTGAAGCATTCGTGCTTCAAAGAATGGGGAAATCAGCTGAAGCAAACACGTTGACAAAAAACGTAGCGCAGTATGCGGACCATAAACTCGAAGGCAAACCGTTAAATGACATACTTACTTACATTGTGCTTAAAAGAAATGGACAGGAGGGAGCAGCAAATAAATTCCTGTCAGCGTGGAAATCTATAGGTGATCAAAGTCAACCGAGGCAATGGGTTATTGCTATGGCGGAAGGAGACCAGGGAGCACTTAAGGATCAACTGCATGGGCGTGATCGATACAAAGAAATTATTTCAAGGGTGATAAAAATCACTGAAGCAAAGTAAGGCTGTAGCTAAGAACTAAAAAACCAGAAACCAGAAACCAGAAATCAGAAACCAGAAGCCAGTTAACACTTCTGCGCTGGCACTTTAGTCAACTCGCCTTGAAGCCCATCAATTGCTTTTGAGATCAGATTGTAGGTTGAATCAACGCTGATGCACATGATGGCAGCTATTTCTTTATAGCTGAGGTTGCTATAGAACTTGAGTGTAATGGCTTCCCGTTGACGTTTCGTCAATATATTCATCGCTCTTGTAACGGAATGATTTTGTTCGAGACCTAACTGATCTTCAATGAGCTTATCTTCATGACAAGAGACAACTGTCGGCAGTGACATCGTAGAAATTTCTTGCTGGCGTGAACGAAAACGATTCAACTGACGAATGATCTTGCGTTGAATCGCGCTCAGGAGATATCCTTTCACAGAGTTTGGCTCGGCAAGGCTTTCCTTGCTCTTCCATATTTCAACAAACAGATCGT
Organism: uncultured Chryseosolibacter sp.; assembly: GCA_966080355.1. Classification (GTDB taxonomy): domain Bacteria; phylum Bacteroidota; class Bacteroidia; order Cytophagales; family Cyclobacteriaceae; genus Chryseosolibacter. The sequence continues at coordinate 5,406 of CBHROW010000170.1, read as the reverse complement.
GAATGCAATCCTTCACAAGGTCCTGATCTTCCGCGATGCGCATACCGTACTGAAACAGAGTCTTGAAATAGCGGTGATACAAAACTCCGAATGCATCTTTGTCGCCTTTTTTAAAACTGCACCAAATCATTTCGTCACATAGTCCCTGTTGGGTAAAGGCTTCGTTTGTGTGATACTCCATATTCTCTTCGTTTAGGATGGGCAATCAGGATCCTGCGGGATTTTGTTTTTGTTATATACCGGCAATGTTACTTTCGTTTTGTTGCCTTAAACAAATATAAACGTTTACACTGCACTTCAATAACTTTTTGAAAGAAATTGTATTCAAAAAGAAAGGTTACGAAATTAAATTGATCGGCAAATGCTTGAAAATCCCGCGAATTTTTAGAAAAAAGGCATTTTGACAGGCAAACGGAATGTTTCCTTTAGCTTAACGTATTACAAAATAGAGAAGGGGTACTAAACAATGATCACCTCGACACCAGCATCCAACAGCCGCTTCTTGTCTTCAGGGTGGATCTTGTCATCCGTGATCACTTTGTCGATGTCTGTTATGGAGCAAATGAACGCGAAGCTCCGTCTTTTGAATTTAGACGAGTCAGCAAGCAGGATCACCTCTTTTGATACTTCAATCATGATCTCATTGAGGCGGGCTTCTTCAACAGACGGAGTGAATATTCCGCTCTTGGTATCAAATCCATCAACACCGAGAAATGCCTTGTCAACGTTAAAATTACGCAGGCTTTTTTCTGATTGCGGACCAACCAGCGAAAGCATATTCTTTCTAAGATAGCCCCCCGGTATGATCATATTGATGTTCGATTTGGTCGTCAATTGATTGGCTATATTCAGCGCATTGGTGATCACCGTAAGATCCTGAAATTCAGGAAGATTCTTCACCATTTCAGCAGTTGTCGAGCCCGAGTCTATAATAATCGTATCGCCCTCACTGACCAAGGTTGCAGCGTATTTTCCAATCTTCGCTTTTTCCTGGTGATTGATCCTGTGTTTATCAGCCAGTCGCTGGTCAAGGCCTACAGATGTTTCAAACTTGATGGCACCACCGCGAGCACGAATCAACATGTTCTTCTTTTCAAGCTGATCAAGGTCATTACGGATCGTTACTTCGCTAACTTTGAATTGCTGGCTCAGAGATTCAACAAGTACCTGTCCTGTCTCCGATAACATCTGAAGTATTTTCTTTCGTCTGCTAACAGTGGATTCGTGCGTGCTGCGGGGCATAATGCGAGATTGATCCGGTTTATTTTATTGATTCAAAACTCACGTAAGGTAAAAAAACATGCGACAGCTTTCTTAATTACTGTCGATGACGAAGTTCAAAAAACAGCCTTTTTCATATCGTTCGCACGTAAAAATAACCAAAAGAAAGATATTATTGTAATAAAAATAACTAAACGAAAGATTTACGATTGGATTTTCCTAACTTTGCTTCAGCGAAACGATATGAAAATTTATGAAGTATCTAGGAATTGACGAGCAACGGTTAATAGAACGAGGAGCAATTCACACAGCCCGCGAAATTGCTCAACAACCTGCCCTTTGGAAGCACGTCTATGACGATATCCTCACGCAACAGCAAAACATTGCAACATATTTCAAGGAGGCTGTCCAGACATGCGGCCGCATTATCATTACAGGTGCAGGCACGAGTGCATTTATTGGGCTTTCTCTCCGGGGAAGTTTTCAGCGTGAATACGGAAAAGTAACCGAAGCAATATCAACTACTGATCTTGTATCACATCCTAAAGATTATTTCCATCCGGATATTCCGACAATATTGATCTCGTTTGCGCGGTCCGGCAACAGCCCGGAAAGCGAGGCTGCGGTTTCGCTCGCAGACGATATCTGTGAAACGTGCTATCATTTCATCATTACGTGCAATGCCGATGGACGTTTGGCGAAATATCCTGCGCGGAAAAAATTTGTTTTCACGCTTCCGAAAGAAGCAAATGATCAAAGCCTTGCTATGACGAGCAGTTACTCGGGCATGTTGCTCACGGGATTGCTCATTGCGCAGATCAACAAGATCAAGTCTGCCGCCACGGTGATCAGTACGCTGGTGAAGTATGGAGAAAAATTCATCGCGTATTATGCTGACGAACTGCGCGAAATCGCGAACAAAAACTTTAAGCGGGCAGTATTTCTCGGATCAGGCCCTTTCTTCGGCACGGCCACCGAAGCGCATCTTAAGCTACAGGAGATGACCGATGGCAAAGTGATCGGCAAAAAAGATTCTTTTCTTGGATTCCGTCACGGACCTAAAGTGGTTATCGATGAACATACGTTGGTGATGTATCTCTTCTCGAATGTTCCGTATTCTCTCCAATATGAAAAGGACCTCATTGTCTCAATGCAAAAGGGGCGGCATCCGCTATTGCAGATCGGTATCATGGAATCAAAGTTGCCAGGGGTGAAACTTGATCACAATTTTTTCTTTTCGGAAAATGGCACGGAGATCAGTGAAGAGTTCCTGACGGTATGCGGCATTCTACCTGCCCAACTATTGGCTTTCTACAAGTCGTTGCAGCTCGGCCTGAGTCCCGATTCTCCATCGGCATTGGGTGCGATCACGCGCGTAGTGGAAGGCGTTAATATTTATTCTTTCGGGTAAAATCGTTTTTTATGAGCAGAGAATTCAGAAAACTGGCAGAAGAACGCGATGTCTCAGTTGTCGACTACTTGCTTCAGCGAATGAAAGAACTTGAAAGAGAAACAGGCCAGCCACGCACTCTTTTCGCAGCATGCCCCAACTCCATGGCGGTAATTCGTGCAGCACTCCGATCGGCCAAACGCAACAACGCGCCAATCAAGTTCGCGGCAACATTGAATCAGGTTGACCTCGATAGAGGATATACCGGTCTTGATCAATTTGAATTTGTGAAGACGATCCGGAAAGAAGCTGAAGCAATCAACTTCACAGGGCTTGTATTAATTGCGATTGATCACGGTGGTCCGTGGTTAAAAGATATTCAGACAAGAGACAACTGGAGCTATGAAGATTCAATGATAGCCGTAAAGAGATCCTTTGAAGCTGCAGTAGAAGCAGGATATGACCTCATTCACGTTGACCCGACAATAGACATCACATTACCGAAAGACGAAATTATCGACATCGATACCGTTGCTGCAAGAACTACAGAACTCATCGTTCATACGGAAAATTTTAGAAGGAAATATGATTTTCCCCGAATCGCTTATGAGGTCGGAACTGAAGAAGTCCATGGCGGCCTTGCCAACATGCGCGTATTCAAACGTTTTATGGAATTGTTGAAACAGGGACTGAGAGAGAATGCGTTATCAGACGTATGGCCCTGCTTTATTGTAGGGAAAGTGGGAACTGATCTGCATACAACGACTTTCGACCCTGCAGTAGCTTACCAATTGGCCAGGGAAGCTGCAGCCTATGGAAGCGTGATTAAAGGACATTACTCAGACAACGTTACGAATCCGGAAGAGTATCCTGTGGCAGGCATGGGAGCCGCCAACGTGGGCCCTGAATTCACCGAAAGAGAGTATAAAGGTCTAATGGAACTTGCCGATCTTGAGGGAATACTTTTTGTTGAAAATCGAATAGCCAAGCGATCCGCCATAAAAGAAGTTTTGTGGGATGCTGTAATCCGATCGAATCGATGGAAAAAGTGGCTCCTTCCGGGAGAGCAGGCCAACGATTTTTACGCTAACTCTCCCGAGCGACAACTTTGGCTTGTGCAGACTGGATGCAGGTATATATGGGAAGACCCGAGGGTAATTGCGACTCGTACAAAACTGTATCGCAACCTTGCACAAAATGGAATTGATGCTGAAGAGGTTCTGTTGCTGGCAATTGAAAAAGCGATGGACAAATATTTTCACAAGTTCAATCTCGTGGACCTCAACGATAAATTGATACACGAAGAAACAGCGTCCAAGATATTGAAGAAGAAAAACGAAAAAATTCCAGCATGGCCAGACCGTACCACGTTCTTGTTGTAGGAGAGCTTAACATCGATTTGATTCTAAATCGGATTGACCGGTTTCCTGCGATCGGCAAGGAAGTGCTGGCAAGTTCCATGACGTTCACGCTTGGAAGCAGCTCTGCAATTTTCGCCTCCAACCTTTCTACGCTCGGTTCGCATGTAGCTTTTGCCGGAAGAATCGGTGCAGACAATTTCGGTGACTACATTATCCAAGCTTTACAATCAAAACAAGTAGACACGACCAACATTCAGCGAAATGACCAGGAAAAAACCGGTGCTACGGTCGTCCTCAATTTTGGCGAAGATCGCGCGATGGTCACGCATCAAGGTGCAATGACGCGAATGAAAACGGAAGACATCTCAAACAGCCTGATGCTTCAATGTCATCACCTCCATGTGAGCTCTGTTTTTTTGCAAACAGGAATCAAAAGTAATGTCATTGATCTGTTTCGAAGAGCAAAAGCATTAGGTCTTACAACATCACTCGATCCACAATGGGATCCTGATGAGAAATGGGACATCGATTTTGCTGGACTTCTTCCATATGTCGACATATTCATCCCGAATGAAGCAGAACTGCAGGCAATTACCAGGATTCAGGCGCTCGATCTAGCCGTTAAAACCTTACCGTTTGTAAATACATTGGTCGTTAAGTGCGGAAGCGAAGGCGCCTACTTGTGGACTTCCTCTGAATCATTTCACCAAAATTCATTTCGCAATACGAACGTAGTCGACAGCATAGGCGCAGGGGATAGTTTTAATGCAGGCTTTATTCACAGCTTCCTTCACGGGAAGCCTTTGCAAAAATGCCTTGAGTTTGCAGCTCTTGCGGGTGCCATCAATACTACTCGAGAAGGGGGAACCGGGGCTTTTGAAAATATCGACACCGTGAGAACTATAGCCAGATCGTCTTTTAACTACATTTTTTGATATGCGCCTGCAGGATAAACTATCAACGCTCTCACACGAAGGCAAAGCCCTGTTAGCGACAAACTTTTACAATTTTGAAACGTTGTCCGGAATACTGAAGGCAGCAAAGCAAAAAAACAGTTCGATCATTCTTCAGCTATCGGAAAGCTCCATCGATTATCTCGGACTGGAAGTAGCGGCCAGTCTTGCGAAGTCTGCACGTAATGCGTATGGCGTGGAGGCGTGGTTGCACCTTGATCATGGAAGCTCCGTTGAAATTGTGCAGCGATGTCTCGATGCAGGTTTCGACTCGGTGATGATCGATGCGAGTGAAAAATCATTTGAGGAAAACGTGAGGATCACTTCACAAGTAGTCAAAATCGCATCACGCTACAATGCAAATGTAGAAGCAGAACTTGGTTACGTAGCCAAGCTTGGACAGGATCAGCGAGGGGGTTATACACAACCAGACGAAGCCAGAAGATTTGTAGAAGCAACAGGTATTACTGCCCTGGCCATT
>CBHROW010000169.1:0-11292 GCA_966080355.1 uncultured Chryseosolibacter sp. | reverse complement strand
GCGGTCGGGTTGAGAAAGACAACATTGAATTGCAGATCGACCGATACAATCCCATCGCTGATCGATCGTACAGTCGATAAATATTTTTCTTCACTACTGCGCAAACGCTGATCGATATCGTGTTTGTACAACGCCATCTCCATCACGGTAAACACTTCGCGGTCTTCAAACGGCTTCATGATATAACCGAACGGTTCGGTGATCTTGGCACGTTGAATGGTGTCCTGATCGCTGAGCGCGGTCAGGTAGATCACGGGCAGGTGAAACTTCGATTTGATCACCATGGCTGTCTCGATGCCATCCATCTTTCCCGCGAGCATAATATCCATCAACACGAGGTCTGGCCGAACCTTCTCGATGGACTTCAATGCATCCTCGCCTGAAGATTCCGTGCCAGTCACCACGTAGCCTTGTTGCTCCAGCGTCTTGCGCAGGTGAAAAGCCACGATCAGGGAATCTTCAACGATGAGGATGCTTGCCTTTTTCATGATTTGAAAGTGATCAGGAATTTAGTGCCTTTTTCACTTTGTATCGCGAGGTTTCCGTTCAACTGCTTTACAAAGACATCGATCAACTGCATTCCAAATGACGAAGAGCCTGGCTTCACATGCCCCGGCAATCCAACTCCGTTGTCGGCCACTGTCAATTGATAACCCTCGGGGATCTTTTTAAAATGAATGTTAATGATTCCCGATGCAAGCCCCTTGAAAGCGTGCTTCATCGCATTGGTAAGAAGTTCGTTCACGATCAGTCCGCAGACTATGGCCATGTCGAGGGAGATCAGGTCGCGATCAAGCTCGGTTTGAATATCGAGGGTAAGGTCGGGCCGGTGATAGGTCACCTTAAGGTCATGAACAAGTTTGCTCAGGTAGTCTGCGATCTCAACGCGATCGAGATTTTCAGTTTGAAGCAAACGCTCGTGGATCAACGCGATCGAACGGATCTTCTGACGTGTATCTTCGAGGAAACCGCGGATCTCCTCCCCATCAACAGACGCCAGTTTCAGATAGACGATCGAACTGATGAGCTGAAGATTGTTTTTCACGCGATGATGAATTTCTTTGATCAGAGTTTCTTTTTCCTGGATGGTGTGTAACAACTTTTTCTCGGTAACCAGTTTTGCAGTGATATCGGTAACGATCATCAAAAAACTGCGGCCTTGCTCAAGTACCTGGATGAGCGCGTCACCATCATAATAGCCTCCGTCTTTTCTTTTGAAGCGTAGTTGAAGGTTAAGCCTGTCGGTTTGCGATTTCCGCAATGAATTGAGCAACGCCTGCAATGCCATCTCATCGGGATACGAAAACAGATCGGTTAACCGCACACCTGCCATTTCGCTGGCTTTATATCCCAGGCTTTTTATTGCAGACGTATTTGCATATTCGAATGAAAGGTCGGCATCGTTAAAAACAAAGATCTGGTTATGACTAACCGTGACGATCTTTTCCAGACGCGCTTGTCGCTCCCATGTTGCAGTCATCTGCTTTTCAAACCATTCTTCGGACATGAGTGTAAATTAACTTAAGAAGCCGAAAGCTGAAAGCACAAAACAGAAAGCTTTAAGGGCATCGGAGCTTGCGATAGCGTGCCGCTCGCGTTTTTTTCGGGTTCTGTTAAATTGATATCTAGCCCAGCCGTTGTACATAAATAAAAAAGCAGCATGTTACTGCTGCTCCCGACCTATGGCAAGATCGCTTTAAAGGTTTTCAGGAAGCTCTGGGTCCGAAAATTCCAGTGCTTTGATCTCCGGCACCGCCCCCCCGGCAATTCCCCGTACATCTCCGTATAGCGTCACAATATTTTCCATACTTTTTACAATCCGTTTCTCGCGTTTCGCCCATTGCGCGGTGATCACCGTTTTCTCTCGCTGCAGGTCGTCTTGCATATCGCGATACGCTTCGAAAACAGCTTCGAGCTTCTGTCTGAACTCGTTACCTGTTACGTAAGAATAAAGCAGTTGCATCTTTTCTCCCCGGTTTTCCTGCGCTGTTACGATCTCACCGATTCGAAGAAAATTTTGCCGGAATACCAACGATAGCGCTTTAAACTCCACGAAACTGCAAATCCAAACTCCATCCAATTCGGTGAAACGTGTTACTCCCTCCGGCATCGCGTCTGTAACAATCACCGCAAGGTCTGCTTGCTGAAGGCGCATGTCATTTTTCACTTTAGCGATCCACTCCTGGCTGAAGTACTTCGTGCGTTTGCTCTCATACAATATGCGGCCGCAAACCCTGTCAAAATCGTCTTTAATGATATGAACGCAATCACCGCCACGCTTGCCTTTTGCTACCTCTTCGATTTCATCACGCGCAAACGTCTCCGACAGGAAATTTTCGATGGCTAGTTCCTGAACTTCGCCTTGAAGTTGCATGCTGCCTTGCTCTGATTTTCGCTTCATGTCGTTGAACATCTTCGTTTGGTCATCCAGCTTTTTCTGCATCTCCATCGTGCGTAGGCGTTCTTCCTCGCGTGCCTTCTCCACTTCCTCGAGAATGCGTTTCTTCATGACCAATTCAAGCTGTTCGCGTTCGCGTGCCAATCGATTCTCGCGTTCCCGGATCTCCACCATCGCTTTGTCGCGGGCATCGCGCTCCAGTTTTTCTTTAAGCATTTTTTCGCGGTCGAGCAGGCGCTTTTTCATCTCCAGCTCCATTCCCTCCTCACGCTCTGCTATGCGTTGTTCGCGCTGACGAAGATTCAGCAACTCATTCTCCAGCTCGCGAACCCGTGCACCTCTCACTTTTCTATCGTCTTCTATAGCACGAAGCTGCGCCTGATACTTTTCGGCCTCCTGACGCTTGATGCGTTCTTCCAAACGCTTGTTGTTTTCAAGCATCTTCTGCTCCATTTCGTATTCGATTTTAATACGAATATCATGACCGATGCTTTCCTCCGGATTGAACTTGTTTCCACAATGCGGGCATTTTACCTGCGTAGCCATCTGCAAAAGTTCCATAACCTGAAATTTGATCTCAATTTGCACGCTACTTGTGACAGCTTCTGTCAGAACCGGATTCAGCAAAAATTTCTCTATTTTGTGCCGATGAAAACCGGCTCAAAAACTCCGAAGAAAACCAAAGGCGAATCTATTATACCGCAGGCGAAACTGCTCCGTTTGTTCCAGATCATTGCGGTGCTCAAATCTGGTCATTGGACGATCAAGCAACTTGCCGAACGATTCGATACCAGCGAACGCACAATCTACCGATACATCAACCTGCTCGAAGAAGTTGAATTTCTGATCGAAAAAGATTTCGATAACCGGTACTTCATTGTGACTTCCGAAGACGATCCTTCGCAGTCGCAGTTTTCACTTGAAGAAACTCGCCTGATCAAAAAACTCATCCAATCAGGTACATCGGATAATCCTTTAAAAAATCTGTTGCTGAAAAAACTTTCATTGAATTCCGAAATGGACAGCATGCCCCGGTTGTTCGTGAAAGCCCGCATCGGGAAGCTGGTCGAAGATCTCGCGGAAGCGATCAAAAATAAGAAGCAGGTGGTATTGAAAAGTTATCACTCAGCGCACAGTAATGAGATCAAAGATCGCCTGGTAGAACCCATTCATTTTGGAGACAACTACCAATCCATCGTTGCGCTTGACACAAATGACAAACAAAGCAAACAATTCAAACTCGATCGCATCGGGGAAGTGGTAGATACCGGCAAAGAATTTTCGTTCGCCAATCTTCATCAAAAAGCGCAGACTGACATATTCGGTTTCAATGGCGATGCGAACATTTGGGTGACGCTGGAGTTGAGCTTACGCGCTTATCTTTTGCTCCGCGAAGAATTTCCCCTTGCCGTGCCGTTCATCGAAAAGCGCGAGAAAGACTATTTATTCAAAGGTCCCGTTGCCGGTTTCGAGGGTGTAGGGCGGTTCGTCATGGGGCTGATGGACGAATTGAAAGTAACAGCGCCAGTCGAATTTCAAGTGTACCTCAGAAAGACGATCGATGAATTCAGAAAGTCACTTTGACTTACGCGTAGAGATGACGATAGAGCTGAGCGCTTCCACAAGTTTATTAAAATTGTTCGGCTTGATCAGGAAGTCATGAGCGCCCAGGCTGTAAAAGCTCTTGATCTCTTTAGTATCCGATGTCGTGGAATACATGATCACCGGAATATCCCTTAACCGGGAATTCTTTTTCAGCTCGCCAAGGGTCTCGCGCCCATTCATGATGGGCATATTGATATCGAGAAAAATGTAGTCGGGAAGAATAACCAATTCGCGTGTGAGCAGATTAATGGCGGCTTTTCCATCTTTGGCTGTCCAGCACTTGATTTCGGGGTCGATCTCGTTGATGGCTTCGTGAAACAGTTCACAATCTTCTGCATCGTCATCAACAATCATTATAACCATATCGATCCCGGCAAGTTTGTACAAAGAAAAGAAAAGATGCCAAAAAAAATTACTTCAAATAAGTTTATTGCCTTTCTTTCATCTGTGATCGCTTCTAATGCCTCCGTGTCCGATGAAAATTAAGGGCGCCATTTCTTTGCACCAGGTTGGCACGATTTTTTTTACTGCTGCTATTCTCTAAACTTTGAAGCTTGAGGATCATAATTGCCCGCAGATATTTTCACAAACTGTCGCTCCGACAATGGGATGCGACCAGTAACTTTGTTCTTCAATTTTCACGAGAAAAAAACTGAGCGTGCGAAATGAATTTGCCTCAAATCCTGCTAGCAGACGATGATTCTGACGACCGCGAGTTATTTGAAGAAGCGGCTAACTTAATTGATCCGCGGCTTCAAATCAGCACAGCAAAAGATGGAGAAGAACTTATGTCGATACTACTCCGCGACAACAGGCGGCCGGACCTGATCTTTCTTGATCTCAATATGCCACGAAAGAATGGCAAGGAATGTCTGGCGGAAATCAGCATGAACAAACAGCTTCGTTCTATTCCGGTGATCATTTTTTCTACCTCAATGAATCCGCTCGACATCGAAGACACTTTCCGAAACGGAGCCCGGTATTTTTTTCGCAAGCCGAACTCGTTCGAGCAGCTCACCAATATTTTGTACCAGATTGTAAAGTTGCCGATAGCCATGGAAAGGCGTGAACGCGCAAACTTTGTTTTAAACGCGCACGCCCTCATACCTCCGAACAATTAATTCAATTTTTCTTTTCGCCAACAGTGTAGCCCACTCTTGACACGGCCATTCGAATCTGATCAGGATTCACTTTTGCCCGATCATAATCGACTGTCATATCGCCAGATTGCGCGCTGGCCATCACACCTATGACACCCGGAATAGCACTAACGATTTTTTGAACGGTTCTTTCGCATCCCGAACATGTCATGCCGGTCACTTGATATGTTTCTTTTACCTCGTCCATATATTTTGTTTACCAGTAAAATTAACGAGTCTGTCCTTGTCGCGTTTTACATTTTAGTGAGAATGATGTGCATGATTTCTGCATCTTTTTCCCAAGGCACGGCAATGATTTTATGATGCCGCGTCTGCCTTTCGACTGGTTTTAAGCGACATCCATCAGTCGTGCCCGTTCGGGCGTGTTTTGCCAGGGCGATTTTTACTAATATCGGTTATCAAAATCAAACCTTATGAAAACATTATTCGGATTGCTGCTGTCGTTTATAGCGATAGCAAGTTTCGCGATTGAAACGCCTTCCAACCGTTATGGCATGGTACCAGGAAAAGCTGCCTTCAAATCAGCCGGTGCGATGACGATGGGCCCTGATGGGATCATTTTCATTGCCGATCCCAAAAGCGCCTCCGTATTTGCGCTTGACCTCAAGGACAATACGCGCGATACCACCTCAACTGCGATTGAGATCAAAAGCATCGACAGGGCGCTGGCCGGATTTCTCGGGATCAACACAGAAGACGTGGTCATCAATGATCTCGTGGTGAATCCGCTTTCACAAAACATTTACCTGTCTGTATCGCGTGGACGAAGTGTTGACGCTATCCCCGTGCTTATCAAGGTGAGCCATCAGGGCAAGATCAGCGAGGTTAAAACAGACAACGTTTTATTTTCACGCGCTGACATTGCCAATGCTCCCGGCCCAGACGAAAAAACGCCATGGGGTGAACTGAAGCGTAACATGGTAATTATAGACCTGAACTACTATGGAGGCGAATTGTTTGTTGCCGGATTGTCGAATGAAGAGTTCTCATCGAATCTCCGAAGGTTGTCGTTTCCCTTCAATGCTTCTGCATCAACGTCAGTTGAAATATTTCATACTTCGCACAATCGTTTTGAGGCTCATGCACCGATCACCACAATGCTGCCCCTGATGCTCAACAATCAGCCTGCTGTAATCGCGGGATATGGGTGTGCGCCTCTCGCCAAGTTCTCTCTTGCCGACCTAAAAGAAAAGAAACATGTGAAAGGCACCACGTTAGCTGAGCTTGGGGGCGGAAGCAGACCCATCGACATTGTGCTCTTCAATCGCAATGGTGAAGATCGAATACTCATCGCCAACAGCAACCGAAGCGTATACACGATGAAGGTTTCGGATCTTGAAAAATCACAACCGCTGACTACAGCAGTTGACGACATCTTTGTGAGCAGCGGCACACCATACGTTGCCACAGCTTACGTGGGCGTTATGCAAATCGACAATCTAAACAAAAAATTCATCGCGGCCATTCAGCGCGACATTCAAACCGGTGCGCTTGATCTTATATCGATTCAAAAAAGATGGTTATAAAACGGCCGAATAAAGATAAAGATCTTCAACGATCAGGGTTATCGATGTTGTTGACCCTGATCGCATTCTTTTCTTTTTCCGCAGAGGCTCAAAAAATACCGATGATCAGGGCACTCGATGATTGTGTCGTTGTGGGTAACATTGATCGTGAAGTGCTTTACACTTTCCTGCGCTATCACCATTCACAAGACGACTGGAATGATGTTTTCCCTGTTCGCGTGAAGGGATCTGATACTAACATAGCAGGTAGCTATACTGTTGGCGACTCGTCTGTAACCTTTTCACCGCGTTTTCCTTTCGCACCGGAAGTTGAATATCACGCCATATTCTTCACCGGCCAGCTGGCGCAAAACCCCAACGAGGTATACTTACCCGTGACGAGCGCCACAACGCTTTCACATGAATTCAAGAAAGCGCGAACTATTACACTCCAACCCGAGGTAACCGCGATCTTTCCATCCGCAGATAACCTGCCGGAAAATTTGCTCCGGTTCCACATCCTCTTCAGCACGCCCATGACCCGCGGTGACGCATATAAATTTGTAACATTGCGCGATGAATACGGTGTGGAAGTAGAAAAAGCGTTTCTTGTAGTTGATGAAGAAATGTGGAACGAAGAAATGACATCGCTGACACTCTTGCTCGATCCCGGTCGAATCAAGCGTGGTCTGAAATCAAACCTCGAGATGCAAGCTCCACTGATCGAGGGGAAACAATATACGTTGGAGATTTCACCCGGCTGGAAGAATGTGCACGGACGAACATTTGCTTCGTCCATCCAAAAAAAGTTTACCGCGGTTGCTGCCGATCGTGATGCCATACGCATCGAACGGTGGCAGATGGAACCGCCTCGCTCATCTAAAGACGACCTCATCGTCAGATCGGACGAACCGCTCGACTTCGTGCTCGCACAACAAACTGTTACCGTTGAGGACGATCGCGGCAATCGCATCGATGGTTCCATAACAATTTCGGAAGGTGAGCGCCTGCTTATATTCACGCCAGCTCATGCGTGGAATAACCAGCAATATCGTGTTTGCGTAGATTCAAAGTTAGAAGACCTCGCTGGTAACAACCTGAAACAGCCATTTGATCGGGACTTGAGCAAGGCAGCGAATAAGAGCTTAAAATTACAAATGTCATTTGTGTATCGACCCGTCATCCGGTAACGATCTGCCGGGCATAGAATTTTAAAAACATAAGATTGCCCAAGGGAGTTAGCACGTGGCGTTGATATGAGGAAGTTTGAATACCTGGATATCCCATCCAAAAAAAATATTCTGCAAAAACAGTCGAGCTTGATTTTCGCGATGGCGTATTATCACTACATCGTGAGGCTCTATTCGTGGAACCAATATTTCATAGAGGAATATTATGACACTGAGCAGCGCAAGATCAGCCGGATATCGATCGCGAATGAACAAGACATGTTCAAATACACTTCGCGGATCACACTCGATGACCTGGGCTTTGCTAGTAAAGAACAGGGTTAGCTGATCCAACCACAGGTTTTTCGATTTTCGGAAGTGAGAAAAAGAAGGTCGCGCCTTTGTTGAGCTCCGCTTTCGCCCATATCCTTCCATTGTGTTTGACAATGATTCGCTCGGCTACTGATAAGCCAAGTCCCGTGCCATCGAATTGTTCTTTGTGATGAAGTCGTTGAAATGGCGCGAAAACTTTGTCATAATATGCCATATCGAACCCGGTACCGTTGTCTTCAATCCGGTAAATGACATGATCTTTGGTGTCTTCGGAAGCAACTGTAATTACAGTGTGATCTTTCTTGCGGCTGTATTTCAGCGCGTTCGAGATCAGATTTACCCAAACCTGTTTGATCAGGAACGGATCGGCCATCGCTGAAGGAATGTCTTTGATTGCAAAAGTGATTTCACGTCCCTGCTCCTCCTGCTTCAATTCATCGAACACTTCACGAACGATTTCTTTCATCGGTACCGGAATAGAAGCGATCTCTTTCTGGCCAGTAGCGAAGATCTTGACCAGGCCATCGAGAAGTTGATTCATCTCTTCCGATTTTTTCACAGACCGGCTCACCAGGTGCGCTGCTTTGTGATCGAGAACCTGGGTGTACTCCTCTTCGAGCGTGGCCAGCGTAAATGTCATTGTTCGCAGTGGCGCTTTGAAGTCATGTGTAAGTGAATACGCGAATGCCTGCAAATCTTTGATGGCTGTTTGCAGATCGTTGTTGGTCTGTTCGAGTTGAATAGTCCTCTCTTTTACTTTTTGCTCGAGGGTTTGATAAAGCTCCACATTTTCGAGTGTAACTGCAGTAAGGTCGGCAAGTGATTGAAGGATCCGTACCTCATCACGGGAAGGAAGATGCCGGTGCGCCCAATAATTACCGATCGCTCCCATAGGACTCATTGATCGTATGGGGACCATGACCAGGCTCTTCACAAAAGTTGGTTTGTAAGCATCGATGGGAATGCGCGGATCAACGTAGATATCTTCCACCGCTGCAACCTCACGGTTACTCATCACCCAGCCACTGATGCATGAGCGCATCGGAAAACGTTTTCCCTTCCAAAGAGGACCGATGGCGTACTCATCTGCGTAAAAACAAAAATCGCCATCCCGGAATACGAACGTTGAACCGTCTGAGCCGGTCAATTCACGAGCCGCGACCTTTACGATATTCATCACGGTATCGACATCGCGGGCAAGCGACAGTTCCTGAACAGCCACAACAAGCCGTTCATACTTGCTTTTGAGAAGCGTGGTCTCGATCATTCCGCAGGTACGGTTTGCCGAAAGTCAATTTACCGATTAGTTGAAAAGATTCATAAGGCTGCAGTGAAAACTTTCAACCCATGCTAACGAGGTACGATCATCAGCTTTTCGCGCAGTTTTACCGCTTTTTGTTCCGGTGATAACGCACGTTGGTAGTCATACAATGCGTTCTCCCATTCGCCATAGATCGAGTTGGGTATCACGATAAATTTATGGCCCCAATCGGTGCGGATTTTTTGCGCTTCGGCCTTGCGATCTGTGCTGTTCCTTTTTTCAAACACTTGCATGAAGTCGTTCAGATTATCGCCAAGAAGCATCATCACCGTGAAATCTTTAGCCACCCGCAATCTGCGTTCTTCCTTCGAGGATTTATCTTTCAAAAAAAGCATGTGTTCTTCATCGGCATTCGGGCAATTGTATTTTTTGAGATTGGCGATCGTGTTGGCTACTTCCGTTGTATCGCGATTACTGATGTAAAAGATCTCGACTTTTTTGCTTGCTGCGAGCTGAAGGAATTCAACAGCACCGGGCACCGGAGTTGCCGAAGCTTTACTGGTCCATGTCTTCCATGTCGCTGCCGAAAATTCGTTTCCTTCTACGATCTGTTCTGCCTCGTGATAACTGTTGTCGAGAATAGTTTCGTCCACGTCAGTAATGATCGCATAATGTTTTTTACGCTTGAACTTCATTGCGTTGAGATTGTCGGTCGCAAAGTTGAAAGCCTGATAACATAAAGCCGTGTACTCTGCAGCCTGCTGATGGAAAAGAACCGGAAGCAACTTCAGGTTGCCTGCATTCCGGGGCACATCCTGGGCAAGAACCGAAAGGATGAAGATCTGAGAAAGAAGGAACAGGGTAATTTTTTTCATAGGGTTTATGTGACGAAGCGGCAATTTAATGATTTAACAGTGCTTCGTTCTTCCATTGGAATATTTCCTCAGCCAAAAGAAGAAGATTCATACTTCCCGTTCATTCAATTATCGAATGTGATAACCGGAGGTATGATATTTTTACAGCTATTCCAATTTTGTGGATATGTCATTGTGGGGTTTAGATATGAGCTCGTTACGTCTCTCAATTCTGGAGTTGAAGCAACATCTGATTGATATCAAAGAGCACGGGCCAGGCGTGTGTGTACGTTTCCGCATGCTGGGAGAAATGTGGCAACAACATTTCGTTCGTGTGGTCGCGGTGACCGACAATCGCGTGCTTGTAAATGATGAATTCCAAAACAAACTGATATCCATCGACCTCAACCACGTTGTACAGTTTGAAACGGACAACAAATACAAAGCTTTGCAACCGAATTACCATTATGAAGTCGTGCCTGACTTCACTTTTTGATCTTTTTCAAATTCACCGGAGAAACATTTTTGAAAAATCGCTGCCAATTCCACAGTTAGCGTTGGCTTGATAAAACAGGCTTTTGCCCCCTTACCGGTGAACTTGCTGATAAATTCGGGAAGAATAGAAGTTGACAGCACGTAAATTCTTGAAGTTGTGAAACTTGACCGGTTCTGCAACTCGGATAGTAGCTCATAGCCATCCATTCGAGGCATGTTCACATCAATAAAAATGTAATCGGGAGATGCTCCAGCCGACAGGAGCTTAAGCGCATCTATGCCATCACACGCAAGAAAACATTCAACATCGGGGTAATATTCATTGAGAACAAGCATGAACAGCTCCTGATCATCGAGGTCATCGTCAACATATAAAATAGTCTTCGTTGCCACCTTCCTGCTTCGTTCCTAAAAGATGAAAATTACGAACAGTATCATGGTGCACAAAATGAAATGGTGTTGATCTTTTTTCACACCATATATTTTTTTAATCTTATTGCCATGCGGGGAAA
>CBHROW010000168.1:0-11356 GCA_966080355.1 uncultured Chryseosolibacter sp. | reverse complement strand
TTTTCGACTTTGATAATACAAACGTAGACCGCGATTGATTGGTTTGCAAGCCTTGACGTAAAATATTTTTTCAAGCGGCTGCTGACGAGTGTTAGTTGAAAGTGTCTAATCGCGCTTTTTAGCGGAAAGAAACGTTTGAGGAACTTGAGAAAGCTGTTGGCTATGGCAGTGTCGTGTGAATTTTCTTTTGGTATAATGGATACAACGTGAGTGGACACGACTAGAATCAAAAATGACACCTTTCAGCTGCCATGTGAAAAATATTTTAATCAATGTGATATCCTTACAATTCGCACAACTTGCTATAGCCAGAGGCCATAGCCTTTTTAATGTCGAACAGGGAACAAGGAATGATGGATAACGAACGATGAAAAAATGACAACCTCAAATCGAGATTGTCATCCTGAAGTTGGCACGCCCAAGCCTTCTGCTTTCAGCTTTTTGCTTTCAGCTTCTAAGTAAGCATTCCTCCATCCACTTGCAGCACTTGTCCTGTCATGTAAGACGACATATCTGACCCGAGGAACACGCACGCATCTGCAACATCTTCAGGTTTGCCACCGCGTTTCAATGGAATAGCCTCACGCCAGCTTTGTACTGTTTTTTCATCGAGCTTGCCTGTCATTTCAGTTTCGATAAAACCGGGAGCGATTGCGTTTGAGCGAATGCCACGTGAGCCAAGTTCGAGCGCAACAGATTTTGTGAATCCGATGATCCCTGCCTTCGATGCAGCATAATTCGCTTGTCCCGCATTTCCTTTCAATCCTACTACCGAAGTCATATTGATGATCGATCCACTCTTTTGTTTCATCATCTGTTTGGTTACCGCCTTCACCGTATTGAAACATGATTTCAGGTTTACGTTGATCACGCGGTCCCAGGCTTCTTCATTGAGCCGGAGCAGAAGGTTGTCCATCGTGATGCCGGCATTGTTCACAAGAATATCGAGCGAGCCGAAATCGGCAATTACATCGTTGATCAGCTTTTCAGCTTGTGCAAAGTTGGACGCATCTGACTTGTAGCCCTTTGCTTTAATTCCTTTTGAGGCGAGTTCTGATTCGAGTGCGAGTCCTTGTTCAACGCTGGATAAATAAGTGAAGGCAACGTTGGCGCCCTGCTCGGCATAACGCAATGCAATGGCACGGCCTATTCCTTTGGAGGCACCGGTGACCAGTGCATTTTTTCCCTGAAGTAATTTCATCAGTAGTTTATTTTGGATACAATTCAGCAAATTTGAAAAGTTATCAGCAATATTAAAAGTGCTTGCACGTGAAATGAGTCATCCTGAAAGACCGGTTCGAACATGGATTATCGACATGGTCATGTTCGTGCTTCTTCTCGGGGCGAGTACGCTCCTGCTGGCCCGATTCCAGATCCGGCTGACTTATGATTCTCACGATTTTCTGGCCTCGAGCAACAGTCTGTCAACTTACCTTCATGGAAAGAATGCTGATGGCTCACCCTATCTTCACCGGCCGCCACTTCTTCCTGCATACCTGCATTTCTTTGAAAACAAGACTACTGCGGCAACGGTCTTGAACATTTTATCACTCGCAACAAGTCTCTTCCTTGTGGGCAGGATCATCCGCAAAGTCAAACTGCAAGGCTATTTCATGTACGCGTCATTTTTTGCAATTGCTTTGGGCCTCCCCTGGATCCAAAACCATTTTTTTCTTTGGACCGAGCCGTTGTTTACAACCCTTATTTTGTTGCTTGTCTATTCGATGATGATCAATTCACGATTCGCGCTCATTCTGATATTATGTATCGCGATGTTCATGTTGCGCAAGTCAGGACTGTTTGTAGCCGGTGGCGTGGCGATCTTTTATTTAAGTGAAAAACGTTACCGCGAATTTTGCACGACCGCCATTGTCATGTCGATCCTGTTTGCGGTGTGGGAATATTTGACCGTTCGATTTGCGGGTGTCTCAACTTCAAAAAATATCATAAGCTATCTCGGCCCGTTGAGCAGAGTTGACTATCTGGATGGGATAACGTCATGGTGCCTTCCCCGTGTTTTATCAATTGGTGTTCGTGTCATCGTTATACTGATTATGATTTTTTTGTGGATTGCTGTCGAGCGCCAGGATCTGATTTCATTTGTAAGAGAAAGAAAGCTCAAGTTATTAGCCATTGTTTCGGTCACGTATTTGTTTGCGCTGATCCTTTTCTTCGGTGTTCCCGATTACTATGAAGCCGAACGATATCTGTCTGTGGTGTTTCCGCTCGTTTTCATTCTTGCTTTTACAGCCCTTCAAGGGATTCATCGCGGTCGGTCAAAAGAAATGCAATATGCTATTGTGATCATGACCACGGCTTGGCTTGTTTATCCTGCGATGCGCACCATTAATTTTCTTATGACATGGTGAATGGTAAGAAGATCGTAGTAGTGTTGCCTGCTTACAATGCAGAAAAAACCTTGGCGCAAACTGTTTCACAAATTCCACCCGGAGTAGCAGACGAAATAATTGCAGTTGATGATGCCAGCGATGATGAAACTGTGAAGGTTGCACGATCCTTAGGATTGACCGTTCATCAGCATGCGATGAACCGGGGTTACGGAGCGAATCAAAAGACCTGTTACGATCTTGCGCTGGCAGCTGGCGCTGACGTTGTTGTCATGCTTCATCCTGATTACCAGTACACGCCAAGGCTTTTGCCCTCGATGTCTGCATTGATCGTTAACGATGTTTACGATGTTGTGCTGGGCTCGCGCATTTTGGGAAACGGGGCGCTTCGCGGTGGAATGCCGATCTATAAATATGTCGCTAATCGAGCGCTGACCTTTTTTCAAAATATCTGCACAGGAGCAAAATTGTCTGAATACCATACGGGATACCGCGCATTTTCAAAGAGCGCGCTTCAGACCATCGCTTACCATAAATTCTCGGATAGTCACATTTTTGACAATGAAATGTTGTCGGAGGTGATCCTTGCAGGATTTTCTATTGGAGAGATGAGTTGTCCCACACATTATTTTCCCGAGGCTTCCTCGCTCAATTTTGTAAAGAGCATGGCGTACGGTTTGGGTGTGCTGCGGGTAAGTACGGTTCATTTGGTGAAAAGATTTTTTTCTCGTCCATCTCAGAATTAATTGGCAGCGGGTCATGTTTTAACCGTGACCTGAAACCTGATCGGAGCGGCTTATTATGAAGAGGCGAGGGCAGGCTTTTTATTGATGAAACTCCGGTTTATCTTTGGCAGCGAATTTTTAAAAATCCAACACTATGTCAAAATATGATCTCATCGTAATCGGAAGCGGACCCGGTGGATATGTTGCAGCTATCCGCGCCTCACAACTCGGTATGAAAGTAGCGGTAGTTGAGAAGGCGGAGATAGGCGGCATTTGCCTCAACTGGGGTTGTATTCCCACCAAAGCATTGTTGAAAAGCGCCCAGGTGTTCGAATACATCAAGCATGCAAAAGATTATGGTGTGACGGTCGGAGATTTTAAACCTGACTTCCCGGGAATGGTTAAACGTAGTCGCGAAGTGGCTGCGAGCAACAGCAAGGGTATCCAGTTCCTGTTCAAGAAAAATAAGATCGATCTGATCGAAGGTTTTGCGAAAATCAAAAAAGGGGGCAAAGTTGAGGTAGACGCTGCCGGAAAGAAAACTGACTACGAAGCTAAACACATCATTCTTGCAACAGGCGGACGTTCACGCGAGCTGCCTTCCGTGAAGATCGATGGCAAAAAAATAATCGGCTACCGCGAAGCCATGGTGCTCGACAAGGCCCCTAAGAAAATGCTGATCATCGGTTCCGGAGCGATCGGTGTTGAGTTTGCTTATTTCTACAACGCGCTTGGTACCGAGGTGACGATCGTTGAGTTCCTGCCTCGCATTGTACCGGTAGAAGATGAAGAAGTTTCGAAGACACTTGACAAGTCGTTCAAGAAGTCGGGAATGACGATCCATGTCAATTCAGAAGTTACGAAGGTGGATACTGCGGGCGCTGGGTGTGTGTCTACGGTGAAAACTCCGACAGGAGAGATCAAGATCGAATCTGATATTGTTCTTTCGGCAGTTGGCGTTACCTCGAACCTGGAAGGCATCGGCCTCGAAGAGGTAGGTGTTAAAACCGAAAAAGGAAAAGTTATTGTCGATGATTTTTATAAAACCAATGTACCGGGCGTTTATGCGATCGGTGATATTGTAAAAGGTCAGGCATTGGCACACGTGGCTTCTGCTGAAGGGATCATCTGCGTAGAAAAGATCGCGGGACAAAATCCTCAACCACTCGACTATAACAATATCCCCGGTTGCACGTATTGCTCTCCTGAAATCGCTTCGGTCGGATATACCGAAGAAGGCGCGAAGAAAGCGGGCTACGAGATCAAAGTTGGCAAGTTTCCCTTCAGTGCCTCTGGCAAAGCTAAGGCAGCTGGCGCAACTGATGGATTTGTAAAGGTGATCTTCGATGCGAAATACGGAGAATGGTTAGGTGCTCACTTCATTGGAGCGAACGTTACCGAAATGATCGCTGAAGTTGTCGCAGCACGCAAGCTCGAAACAACTGGTCATGAGATCATCAAGTCGGTACATCCACACCCGACTATGAGTGAAGCGATCATGGAAGCGGCAGCGGCTGCGTACGGTGAAGTAATACATATTTAGGCTACGGCTTTTGGCTAT
This sequence comes from uncultured Chryseosolibacter sp., assembly GCA_966080355.1. GTDB lineage: Bacteria > Bacteroidota > Bacteroidia > Cytophagales > Cyclobacteriaceae > Chryseosolibacter. Next base: position 6,722 of record CBHROW010000168.1, on the reverse strand, counting down.
CGCTATGGCCGATGCATGCTTATATAACAGTGCATTACATTGAATAAAGATAAAGGGACGAGTTGAATCGTCCTTTTTTTATTTACGGCTTCTGAGCCAACGACTTCTTAGAAAGGTGGCTATCCGATATTGCAATTGAGAATTGAGTACAGTCATCCCCTCTCGTCAGGGCTCGTCAAGGAGAGGGACCGAGGGTGAGGTGACGGAGCAGCAGAACTTGGTGTGGATGAGCGAAGTTCCGGTTCACGAGATTGCACGTTGGACATTTGAACATTTGGTCACCTCATCCCCGACCCTTCTCCTGGAGGAGAAGGGCGTCTGCCACAGAATTTCAAGAACAAGTCTCAAAGTTTCATTAGACAAGAGGAAAAAAAAGGACGACCGTTACATCGTCCTTCTTATTTTATTTTGTTTTAGCGAATAACCTTAAGGCCCGCTCACAGCGAATGGCTTAGCCTGCATTAAAACCCCGACCGATTTACACCGGGGCTCTTAAACGCCAGGTCGTGTTTCTGATACATGGCTTCTACTTTTTTGGCCAATTCATCTTCACCATACGTATAGAGCACACGTTGCATTTCTCCCAGCAGGAACACCGGCAAACGGAAGTCGCGGCCGAAATCGCCTTTGCTTGAATAATAAGTGGCCTCCTCATCGAAGCGCGTACTCATGATGTTGGCGATCTCAATGGCTTTTGCTTTTTCGCCAACTTCTAACAAAAGCTCGATCATTTGCGCGTTGGTGAAATCGTATCGTACGCCAGCATCCGGCATTTTTGTGAGGCTGAAGATCAAAGTTTCTCGCGCTTTCGCAGTGTCACCCTCGGCAATAAGCGCCTGTGCCAGCGCGTTGAAACTACTGCGGTGATTCTGAACGAAGCTGCGATAATCCTGTGTGTAATAAATGGTTGGATCATCAAGTCCGCGGAACTGGAATTTTTTCGTCATGTTTTCGAACGCAACTTGTGTATTGACAAGTTCAACCTGCGGATCAGGGTTGTTGATCGGAAGAATTCTATACGCATTGCCTTCCTGGACAACCATGGGTGACACGTCAATGTTGAATTGAGCCATCGAAGTGTTATTCACGTATACAGGTCGCTCCCAGTTCGCGGTGACCAGGAGATCAAGCATGGCGAGGTCTTTCTTCTCGAGCGCGCTCGCGCCAGATCTCAGTTTCAAATGAAGTTCGGGTACGATCAGGTTCTCGAGATCCTTCGGAACAATACCCATTGCTTTCACTTTCTCAACATCAACCTTCACGGTGATGTCGCGTGTAGGCACCACGTTGGCATTAGGATATAGGCGCAACCCTTTGTGATCTTTTTTGATCAATTCGAGATATTGGCGGGCGTCCATACTCTTGATGTTGGCATTGTAGAATGGCAGGTAATCGTTCGGGCCTCCCTGGCGATAATTCTCCTTGGTAAGCGTATAGGGGAACGGCTGCGACTCGTAGGTCGAGCGCATCGTCTGGTTGATGTACCAATCTGTGTTGTAGTAACTCAATACGATAACGCGAGAGTCTGTTCTCACGCCTTCCACTTCCTGCGCGTACCACAAGGGGAAAGTGTCATTATCGCCTCCGGTGAAAAGTATGGCGTTTGGAGCGCACGACTGCAGATAATTGATCGCAGAGTCGACTGAGAAGTAACGCTTTGAGCGGTCGTGATCGTCCCAGCCATCTTTCGCCATTAATATTGGTGCACTGAAGCAAACCAGTGTTGCAATAATGCCTGCTGTTCGAAGGCTTTTTGTGTAACGCGCCAGAGTTTCCGCAATAGCAATCACAGCAAACCCGATCCAGAAACAATATGCGTAATACGATCCGGTATAGATATAGTCGCGTTCACGCGGTTCGGTAGGAGGAGAGTTGAGATACACAACAAGAGCAACACCGGTGAGTATGAAGAGAAGTCCAACCACCACAAAGTTGCGTGTGTTATTCACAGATTGATAGAACATTCCGACTAGGCCCAGCACGAATGGGATCATGAAGAAGTTATTTCTTCCTTTATTTTCTGCGAGGGTAGGGGGAAGTTTTTCAAACCAATCTGCGGGCATCAGCCAGCTTGCGCCCTGATCATCACTTGAGCGTCCGGCAAAGTTGAAGAAGAAGTAACGAACATACATGTGGCCGATCTGGTGTTTGAAAAGGAAATAGATGTTGTCTGCGAAATTCGGCTTTTCATTTTCGCGCAGGTTCAGCACATCGCGATAGATGCGCACGTGCGATGGATCGGTACTGTAGATCCGCGGCAGCGGTGTCATGTCTTTCGGATTATACTTGTACGAAAGTTTTTTGTCGGTGATCTCGTACTTGTCTTTTCCTTTTGTATAAACCGGATCGCCTTCTTCGTACCCGATCAGCTCGGCCGTAAAATATTGTCCGTAGAGCAGTGGACGGCTGCCATATTGTTCGCGCTTCAGATAACGAACAAAGCTCATAACATCGGATGGATCATCCTGATTGATCGGAGTATTGAAGTTCGATCGGATCACGATCATCGCATACGAAGAGTATCCGATGATAATAAATGTAGTCGACAGAATGAAGGTATTGAGGAGTGGACGGTTCGATCGCTGTGAATACACGATCCCCCAGACCAATGCAGCGATGAGCACGAGCATAAAGAAGATCACGCCCGACTCAAAAGGAAGTCCCAGGCTGTTGACGAAGAACAATTCGAATTTTCCGGCCAATGTAGGAAGACCCGGAATGATAAGTTCGTTGACAAAGAAGATGATGAATAAGCTGAAAGCCATCGCTCCGATCACGCCCCAGGTTGTGGGTGTATATCGTTTGAAGTAATAGATCAACGCGAGTGCGGGGATCGTTACCAGGTTCAGCAAGTGAACACCGATCGAAAGGCCCATCATGTAGAAGATCAGGATCAGCCAGCGATTGGCTTTCGATTCGTCTTCGATCACTTCCCACTTGAGCATGGCCCACACTACAAATGCCGTGAAGAACGATGACATGGAATAAACTTCAGCTTCAACAGCAGAGAACCACGCGGAGTCGCAATACGTGTAAGCCAGTGCGCCAACTAAGCCGGCTCCAATGAGTACCCAGCTTTTTTCGATGGTAATTTCTTCAGGCTTGGAAACCTTAAGGAGTTTTCTTCCAAATAACGTGATCGACCAGAAGAGGAATAATGACGTAAAGCCACCAGCGAGCACGCTGCTGAAGTTGATCCAATAGGCAACCTTGGTCACATCGCCAAAGGCCAGGAAGCTAAACATGCGGCCCATGAGCATGAAGAGTGGTGCACCAGGCGGGTGAGACACTTCGAGTTTATACGCGATGGCAATGAATTCACCGCAATCCCAGTAACTGGCTGTCGGCTCCATGGTGATCCAATACGAGAGGAAAGCGACCACAAACACGGCCCACCCTGCGATGTTGTTAATTTTCTGAAAATTCATGGACTGTTAAAAATTGGCCCGAAAATACGGGAATAAGCTGAAAGCCAAAAGCTAAAAGCCGAAAGCTGGCGACAGCTTTGAAATGAGCTCGTGCTGCGTAAAAGTAATGGCGAAGCGTGGTTCTCTTTTAAGATCGGCTTTGAGCATTCTCTATGCTTTAGGTTTCAGCGTTTAGCTTTCAGCTTTAAGCTTTAAGCTTTCGGCTTTCGGCTTCGTTTCTCTAATTTTCCCGCATGAGGCAGATTCCGTTTCTTTCTTTAAAGGGACAACAAGATAACCTGGGGCCAGCGATGGCCGAGGCGTTTGCGCGCGTAACTGGTGCCGGTCATTACATCCTCGGACCTGAACTACAAAATTTTGAATCCGCCTATAAAAAATTCCATCAGGTGGGTTATTGCTTTGGGGTGGGAAATGGTTTTGACGCGTTGACCATTGCCTTACATGCATGTCAGCTTTCACCGGATGACGAAGTGATCGTGCCAGCTCATACTTATCTGGCAACGTGGCTGTCGATTAGTAAAGTCGGTGCGCGAATCATTCCAGTGGAACCTGATCCATCGACATTGAACATTGATGTAAAACGTATAGAAGAAAAAATTACAACTCGAACTAGGGTCATTCTTCCTGTTCATCTTTATGGCCAGGCGTGCGACATGACTGCCATCATGAAAATGGCGGAGCGTTATGAGCTCGATGTCGTGGAAGACAATGCGCAATCGCACGGTGCTTTGTGGCGAAGACAACGAACCGGGAGCTTCGGTCTTGTTAATGCGACAAGTTTTTATCCGACTAAAAATCTTGGCGCACTAGGCGATGGCGGTGCGATCACTACCTCTGATGACGACATTGCCGCATTTATTTCAGCCTATCGCAACTATGGGTTTGAGGAAAAGAATTCGTGCAGTGTATTGGGTGTGAATTCGCGGCTCGATGAAATCCAGGCAGCGATGTTGAGCCTCAAATTGCCTTGGTTAGACGAGTGGAACAATGCACGTAGAAGTGTCGCTTCACATTATGCCGCGCGACTAAACGAGCTCGGTGATTTGGTGTTGCCTGTCGTTCATCCTGACGCATTTCATGTCTATCATTTGTTTGTAATACAAACTTCCTTCCGGGATGAACTGCGCAAGTTTCTGCTTGGTCGTGGGGTCGAAACGATGATCCATTACCCGATTCCACCGCATTTGCAAAGAGCTTACAGACATTTGAATTTCCGGAAGGGTGCTTTTCCCATTACCGAAAAGCTCGCGGAAAACGTCATGAGCCTCCCGTTGTGGATTGGAATGTCGCATGATGATGTGGATTATGTGTGCGATCGGATAGAGGAATTCTTTGAATAGAGCCAAAAGCTAAAAGCCAAAGGCTTGGGTGTGCGGCAACTTCAAAAATTTTAACAGATAAGAGGTCGTTGGCCGGATCGTCCTCGGGGACGTATCTCAAAATTTTTCACACTAGCATTCAGCTTTTAGCTTTCAGCTTTCAGCTATTTATACACGATCATATAAAAGCACAGCCATAGCAAGAAAATGAGAATGTACGAGCAGGCAACGATGAACCACACGATCTTTTTCTCTTTCCTCGCATAGTGATGAATGCCATTCACGAGTGCGAACCAGTATACAACTTCAAAAACATTCAGCGCACGAAGGGGATAAGCATATCGTAAGTCGATGGAATAGTAATCGACAAGGTTTATCAACGATAGCGGATAGAACGCTCCGATGTCTGAATAAGCCGGATCGGTTTCAATGGTCATGAACCAGAGTATCTTGAGCACTTCAGGGATGAGGAAAATAAACTCCGCCCCGATCACTACGCCCCAGCATTGCGTATAGGTTACCCGGTAGCCGTACATAAAACAGCCGACCCAGATCACAAACGCGATGACGGTGAATTTCCACAAGTAGACGAATGGTATAGACAGGTATTTCAGGCCCTGGATCACACGCAGAATTGTGCCCTCAGGCCGGTCCTGGAGAAACTCAAATGCCGCTGTTTCGTTTTCGATGAATGAAGTTTTAACAAAAAGGAGCATGAGAGAGGCAAGGCAGAGCAGCACAAAAAGTAGTCTTTTGTCGGCTGCGAATAATGATTTAGTTTCGCCCTCGTTTGTTGAACTGGTATTGACCAAGCTAATGTTGTTTGGGGTAATAATGAATCCTTGCAAATATAGATTTTATAAGCCGTCAGGTGTCATCGTAAAAGGCTCAACCCTTACGGTAATCGTATTATTTGCTCTCCTGTTGGTCGTCAATAAACCGGTTTGGGCACAACCGACCATTAAAAAAGATTCTACGGTTATCCTGCTCACGGATATCACCGTTCAGCTCGAATGTACTCAGGCACTCAATGACCTTTACAATTTTCATTTCCCTGAAGCTGAAGCCAAATTTAACAGCCTCAAGACCCATTATGGTTGGCATCCGCTTCCGTATTTTTTAATGGGATTGATCGAGTGGTGGAAGATCATGCCGAACACGAAAGACACATCACATGACGATCGCTTTCTGGCATACATGGATACCACTATACAGGTTGCCGAACGTCTGTACGATGATTTCCCGCCATACAAAGTCGAAGCTTCCTTTTTTCTGGCAGCGGCTTACGGATTTGAAGGACGCTTATATTCTGATGAGGAACGAAGAAACTGGCGTAAGGCCGCTTCGGTCGGGAAGGACGCGCTCGATTATCTCGAAGAAAGCAAAGGCTCGCATAACCTGAGTCCGGAATTGTTGTTCGGGGATGCGCTCTATAATTATTTTTCCGTTTGGGTACCTGAAAATTATCCGGCCCTGCGACCGATACTTTGGTTTTTTCCCAAGGGCGACAAAGCCCTGGGTTTGAAACAGCTCAAGGAAGTTTCTTACAACGCTTTCTATACACGCACTGAAGCGATGGTGTGGCTGATGAGGATTTTGAATAGTTATGAGAACGATCAGCTTCAGGCGTACCAGATCAGCAAGTACTTATGGGAGACTTATCCTGACAATCCATACTTCCATCGTTACTATGCCAGAATGCTGTACTCCATGGGAAGGTTTAATGAGGCAGAGCCGGTGTGCAAAGATATTCTGGCGAAGATTGACAGCGGGCAAGTTGGTTATGAAGGGACAAGTGGTCGATACGCTTCTTTTTTTCTTGGGCAGATCTACGAGTCACGAAAAAAATATGATGATGCAAAGATCTACTACCTGAAGTGTGTTGAATTCACGGAAGCATTGGGAGCGACTGACACCGGCTATTATTTGTATTCATTGATCGCACTCGGTGAGATCAGCGAGCGGCAGGGCAATA
>CBHROW010000167.1:0-11393 GCA_966080355.1 uncultured Chryseosolibacter sp. | reverse complement strand
TGATAAAAGAATTTGACGCATGAGTGAATGCAGTGTTGGACATATTCGAAGGATGATAAAAATTGCGTTCCCGTGCTATGGAAATTAAGGTTCAAAATGAAACGATGGAACTCCTGCCGCAGAAAGTACTTTTCTGGAAAAGCATGCGAATTTTACTCATTGCCGACCTCCACCTCGGCAAAGTGAATCATTTCCGTAAGTCAGGCTACCCCGTTCCCGCGAAAGCGAATGACCGCAACCTGGAACTGCTCGTGGAGGTCATCAGCGCAACTCGGCCGGACCGTGTAATTTTTTTAGGCGATCTGTTTCATAGTCACTACAATCCCGAGTGGGAAGTATTTGGCGAATTGATCAGACATTATACGCAAATATCGTTTGAGCTTGTTATGGGTAATCACGATATCATGAGCGAGCGGCAATATGAACGAAAAGGAATAAAGGTTTTCAATGAATTGAAGATCGATTCGTTTATTTTTTCTCATCACCCGATGGAATCTGTGCCTGAAGGCCGATATAACATTTCAGGCCATATTCATCCTGGAGTGAATCTGATTGGAAAAGGTCGGCAATCGGTCACTCTTCCGTGTTTTTATTTTGGCGTTAACCAGGCGTTTTTACCTGCGTTCGGAATCTTTACCGGTCTGGCCAAAATTTCTCCGAAGAAAGATGACATGGTTTTTGTAGTTGCAGATGATAAGATATTGAAAGTTGCATGAAAAAACTGATCGTGTTTTTGATGTTGTCGTTTGGGTATTCATTGTGCTTCGGCCAGGATACAACACGGTTGTCGTTGCTGTTTCTCGGTGACATCATGCAACATGATTCTCAGATCAGTGATGCTTATGATCCGGTAACAAAAAAGTATAACTACGAACCCTGCTTTCAATTCATCAAACCCTATGTCGAATCCGCTGATCTTGCTATCGGTAATCTCGAGCTCACGCTGGCAGGCCCACCGTACAAAGGTTATCCGCAATTCAGCGCGCCAGATGGATTGCTTTTCGGTTTAAAGAATATGGGCGTGGATGTTCTCGTTACGGCCAACAACCACTGTGTTGATACAGGCCAGAAAGGACTCGAACGAACCATCATGATGTTGGACAGTTTGGATATACCGCACACAGGTACTTTCGTGGATGAAGTCGACAAACTCAACAATCATCCGTTGATCGTTCGCAAGAACGGATTAACCCTGGCATTGCTCAACTACACCTTCAGCACGAACGGTTTGCCGGTCACGGCACCGAACATCGTCAATCGTATTGATACTGCTTTAATGCGTTCCGATCTCGCCAAAGCACGCGCCATCAATACCGATGCCATCATCGTTTTTACGCATTGGGGTGTTGAGTATGAGAGTTTGCCGAACGCGTGGCAAAAACAAGTGACCGAGTTTTGTTTTCGACATGGCGCAAAGCTCGTGATCGGTGCGCATCCGCATGTGCTTCAGCCCATGGAGTGGCGAAGGGAAAGTGATCAATTAGTTGCTTACTCGCTGGGCAATTTTGTTTCCGGACAACGCAAGCGCTATACCGATGGTGGCGCACTGATCACGCTCGATTTGGAGAAAATCGAACTCAAGCCTGACAGCTCAAGAACAACGATTCAAGACCCGAAGTACATTCTCGAGTGGGTCTATCGCACTGTAGATCATGAAAAAAATTATTTTGTATTGCCAGTCAACCGTTTTGAGCAAGATACAACGGGGTTTATCGCTGATGCGGAATCAAAAACTGCATTCAAACTCTATGCACAGGATTCACGCGGCCTGTATTCGAGGCATAATATTGGTGTTCCTGAAGACACAACGATCTTAGCTGACACAATTTTCACCTATCGCATTCTTCTACCCAACCTCGACCCTGGAAAAATCGAAGTCCTTTCGAAACTGCTTCCCGCTGGAATCGACCGTCAACAAGCGCGAGCGGAAGTGATCAATTTTTTTTCCGGTGAGTTTGTTCGCCTTTCCGAAGCAGAACGGTATTTGCGAAGGGTGAGGGGGATGGTAGAATTTGGTAGCGCTACAATCGTCAGATTTCCGCACTAGAGGCCTGACGACTTCAGGGTCGTCTGACCACTACAATCAGATCGCGTTAGGCCCTGATGACATCCCGGCAGCGAGAGATTTCAATAACCCGGTGGCTTCAGCCCCTGGCCGATTTCGAGCAAGAGCCACCCACGGCTTCTACACACCTTATTTTATGCACGCCATATCAGGCCACGAAAAGCACGAATTTTATTCAATGCACAATTTCAAATTCAAAGGTCATTTATTCGATATGTGCGTTTTGCGTCTTGTGAATTCATCGCGTGATACAAAATTGCGCAAGGCGCGAATTTATCTCTTACTTGAGCCTCGGGGCAAATTGAACAATATGCTACAACTGGAACAGTAGTTGTCAGGCCATGGTAATGGTCAGACGACATTACCAGTCTGCGTCAATAAGCTGATCGAACGTGATCGTGAAGCTATCCTTGAAACTGAAGTGAAGAATGTCAAGATTCTTCAGCTTATTTTTCCTGAACGAGGAGCGTGTGTCGTTCAAAACAAAATCATTCAATGTTCCAGAGGTTTCGTGTTGCTCGATAGTTGCTTTACCTGAGCCGCTGGTAGATTGTTGTGCTTCATAGGTGACTCCGTAAAGAAATACACGATATTTCCCTTCCTTGAAACTGATCTTCATTCTGCCCGCCCACTTGCCGGTGCGAATGATCTCCGATGTGTTTGAAAATTTTCCGCCATAACGTTTGTAGTCGGGCCGGTAGTCAACCAACTCTGCTACAATGTCACCATCTTCTTTTTGGATATTCCTGATCCAAACTTTTTTTCGCAGATGATCAAAGACTTTTTGCTGCAGATCGGCAGATGACTCTTCATGATAAACCTGCAGCCATACCACTTCTTTATGATCGATTGCAAACGAAAGGTAATTGGGTATCTGGGCGAACGCGAATCGCGAAAACAAGACAAATGTCAGCAGAAAGAATCTCATGACTATCGCCTTCTTCTTTTGGGTGCTTTTGGTCCGCTGTTGCCTGATGAAAAGATCAGTCCAATGGAAAATTCGAGGCCGGTAAAATCAAGCTTTGCGTTATTGTAGTCAACCGATTTTGTCTCGAGCGCAGTTGTTCCGCCCGTGTAGCTTCCCTTCACGGGAAATTTAGCATCCCCCACAAAATAATTCGATTCAAGTGAAACTCCCACCTGGTCGGTTACATAGATCGTGAGCTCGGCACCAGCGTGATAGCCGAAGCCGGGTTTTGTCTTGAAGCTCAGATCGGAATTCGCTACTTCCCAGTTTTCATTTTCGCGTATGGCGCGATCGAAATTTCCATAGTTGATCCTGTTTCCGAATGTTTGAAAGAAAAACCCTCCGCCTTTTAGATCAAATTCGACACGATTGCCTTTGAGCTGGAAAACAAGTTCAGCGGGAACAAGCAACGTGAAATTGGGACCAACAAGTGGCGCCTTGCTTTCGAATGGCAGATCTTTCAGGTTGAGGCCAGACATGCGATAAAGTGACGCGCCACCTTCTATGGCTAGAAATCTATTGAGATCAAATCCCAACCCGCGAATCGAAAACGGACTGATCGGTGTACTGAAGTATCCGTTCTTCGGAAGAAAGTACGAGAATGATAGCCCGAAGTCTTGAGCATTTACACAGACTACTGTCAGTGTAAGAGCGATTGAGACGAAAAGTCTTTTCAATTGTTGCGTGAACATTGTGGCAAAGGTAGGAAATAGTTGACAGTTCACAGTTAACCGTTCATAGTCGTGCGTAGAACTCTTTCTTGTTGCGCTTGATTCAATTGCTAACCACAGTTCAGTTGCTGGCGATGCACGTTAAGAATTGCTCGCAACTGTGAACCGTGAACTGTCTGCCGTGAGCTGCGATCTGTCTGCCGCGAACCTCACGCTACTTCGCATTGTAATCACTGAACTCCACCTGCTGGTATGCTTTTGTAAGATCAAGGTCCGTCTTGCTCATACCGGTATTTGTAACAAATGCTTTCGCGGTGTGATCGTAAACACAATATTTCTCAGGCGCAACGAAGCCATAACCGTTGTTGTAAAAGTAGAATGCGAACGGCACTGCGTTGGGTGCCAAAAGATCCTTACTGAATCGGAAAGCCGGAACAGGACGGTCAAGTTGAGCCAGGATGGTATTGGCGATATCGGTTTGATTTCCGAATGTGTGAATGACGGAATCCATTCTTAACGCTCCTCCCGTCATGATGAATGGAATTCGGAATCGCTTTCTATCGTTGAGCGGTTTGTTGCCTGGCTGACGGTGACCATGATCAGCCACGAACATGATCACGGTGTTGTTCCACCACGAAGATCTTTTGGCCGAGTCGATAAACGTACCGATTGTTTTATCGGTGTAGTGGATCGCGTTCAGGAACAAGGAGTCTTCATCATGGGATGTGAAGACGGGCGTCATCGGAACATCAAACGGCTCGTGACTGCTCAGCGTGAGAATGACTTTGAAGAAAGGAGATCGCGTAGTGTCGCACTCTTCGAAGGCGCGCTTCAGAACAATATGGTCGTGATAACCCCACTTGCTTGGCGGATCCTCATCGGGAAAATCATCTTCAGTAGTGATTGTTTTGAATTGCGAATTCGTGAAGTAAGATCTGAAATTTGCAAAGTCGATATCGCCACCATAATCGAAAGAAGTATTGTAGCCAAGATCATTGATGTATCTGATCAGGTATGGAAGTTTTTCCGTTTTTGACGGGAATTTGATAATGTTGGTTTGAGGTTGTGCGGGGTATGCGCTGAGTATGCTTACAACGCCTTTGTCGGTTCTGTCGCCACTTGCATAGAAATTGTCGAATAGAATCCCTTCGCGGCAGAGCGCATTTAAATTTGGTGTGAGTTCCGGAATTCCACCAAGTGGTTCAATAACGTCAGCGGTGAAGCTCTCCAATATAAAGAGAATGATGTTCGGTTTTTTTGTTGTGAAGAGGTGAAAAGTCGAATCGCTTTGCGGATAAAAATTTTTGAATTCTTTTTCTGCGGCAGAGGGCTCGTAAAAATTTTCCGGGTACCTCACGCCAGCCGTCCTTCCGAAGCTATAAAGGAAATTCCACACTACATTGATGGCGGCATGGTTTGCGAATACTTTTGTCTTATGAAAATAAACGAAGCCTGTATTCATCGGTGCTACTGAAAAACTCCCGCGTATCGGAATGAACATCGCGCCTGTTATCAGCAAGAGAACAAGTGCCTTCTTCGGTGCTGCCGGCTCGAGAGTTTTCAAATTCGGCATCAACCAGGTTGAGTACACGAACAAGGCAATGACAACCGTAGCTGCCAGGATCAAAAAGAGCTTGATCACGACCGAAATGTCTACGCTGCCCATGGCTTCCGATTCCGCTCCGGTGATATAAAATAAAGGTGTGGTATCGAGGCGGAAGCCCCAGTGCCTGTACAGCTCCAGGTCAACCATCATGATGATACAGCAAAGAATAATAAATGCGATCGACAGTGTATGAAAGATCACATAAAGCCAGCGCTCCTGAACGAACACCGAGATTGTTAACATGATACCGGTCACAGCAAGAAAATAGCCGCTGATACTTAGATCCATTTTCAAACCGTGCCAGAAAACCTGGAAGAGTTCACTGGTGTTCAGGTCCGCTGCGAAGTGATGGTTATACAAGAGGAATATCGCACGAAGCGCAACCTGGAATCCGATCCAAAAAATTGCATAATTAAGAAAGAGCCTGAGTCGTTGGCGCATGGTCAGCTATCAGCCCGCAAAGATAAGAGATGGAGTGTTTCCATAATTATCATTAACATTGGAGGCCAAAAATCGAAATACATGCGATCAAATTCATTCTTCTATCTATTTTATCTATTTGTACTGTTGGTCATTTCGGTCTCCTGCCAGAAATCTAAAGATCCGGCAGACCTGGTAATCCTTGGAGGTACCATTTACACGAACGAATCCACGAAAACGGTGGGAGCTGTTGTCGTGCGCAAAGGCAAGATTGAATTTGCCGGTGATGAAAAAACTGCCAGGGAGCATGTAGGAGAAAAAACGGAAGTGATCGATCTGGAAGGGAAGACCATGACGCCCGGTTTTATCGAAGGCCACGGACATATCATGGGCTTGGGTTATAATGAATTGAATCTCGACCTGTCAACGGTTAAAAATTACAATGAGCTTGTCGCCATGGTGAAAGACGCTGTAAGCAAAGCAAAACCCGGCCAGTGGATACTGGGTCGTGGATGGCATCAGGAGAAGTGGGATCGGAAGCCGCCTAAAGTTGTAAAGGGATTTCAAACTCATCAACTCTTGAGTGAAGTGTCTCCGAACAATCCGGTGTTCCTTCGCCACGCCAGCGGGCACGCAGCCATGGCAAATGCAAAAGCGATGGAGATAGCAGGCGTAACACAGTTGTCGATCGAGGGACTTCAAAAAAATCTTAAACAGGAAGGCGGGGAAGTTATTGTTGACGAGCTTGGCAATCCAACAGGTATTTTCAACGAGCGAGCGATGGGACTTGTAGCAAAACACATCCCCGACAACACCGCAGAAACCGATGCACAAGCGTTAGGCCTTGCCATCAAAGCATGCTGGCGAAATGGGATCACGAGTTTCCATGACGCGGGAGCAGAACGAGGCTCGATAGAATTATTCCATAAGTTCAAAGCAGATGGAAAATTGGGCGTAAGGCTTTATGTGATGGTGGAAGGATTTGATCCAGATCTTGTTTATGAAAGATTCAAACAAGGGCCGGAGATCGACCTGGAAGGCTGGCTGACAATTCGGGCAGTTAAATTGCATTGTGATGGCGCACTCGGTTCACGTGGCGCATGGCTTCTAGAACCGTACAGTGATCGACCTGATACTTACGGAATGGCCACTTATCCGATGGATTCTGTTCTGAGAATTTCTCGTGAAGCTTTGAAGGCCGGTTTTCAGGTTTGCTCACATGCCATCGGTGACCGCGCAAACCGCGAAGTGCTCGATCGCTATGAGCAGGCGTTCAATGAAAACCCTGCGAAGGCAAAAGATCATCGATTCCGCATTGAGCACGCCCAACATCTCGCTCCTGCAGATATTCCGCGTTTTGGAAAGCTTGGAGTTATTCCGGCCATGCAGGCCATTCACATGTCATCAGACAGACCGTGGGCAATTGAACGGCTGGGAGAAAAGCGGATCAAGGAGGGTGCGTATATGTGGCAATCGTTGCTGCGATCGGGAGCCAGGATTGTCAACGGAACAGACACGCCTGTTGAACCCATCAATCCGATCCCATGCTTTTATGCGTCCATCACCAGAAAGACTTTGAAAGGCGAGCCCGCAGGAGGTTATGAGCCAGACGAAAAAATGACGCGCGAACAAGCATTGCGTTCATATACGCTTGATGCAGCCTATGGGGCGTTTGAAGAAGGTATCAAAGGTTCGATCCTGCCCGGTAAGCTTGCTGATTTCACGATCTTCAGCAAGGACATTATGAGCGTGCCTGAAAATGAGTTCTTGTCGACCGAAGTGGCAATGACGATAGTGGGCGGTAAAGTTGTCTATAAAAAATAAAGGGAAGACCGCAGCCTTCCCTTTATCATAATTTCTTGTGTGGTGGAATTACGCTTTCAAAAATTTGTCGGCCTTTTTCTTGATCATGTCACGATCAGCAGTGATTGAGGGGTCGCTATACACGTGTTGCGAGATCTCTGCCACCACAGCTTTCTTATATCCGAGTTTTTCCGCGATCTGCTCGCAAAAAACAACCTCACTGCGGAAAACCTGGCCATCCATCTTCATCAGCTGGATGAGATAATACAGGTGGGTGAACTTCTCATCGTTCGTCAGTGTATTCAGGTTCGAAATTGGCTTCGGATTCTTCATCATGTGATTGATCTCTTCGGTCGGAATGCCGTTAGCCTTACCAATCATATGAATGAGTTTAGATTCCCTCTCTGCCACATTACTGTCACTGGCTGCCAGGTTAATGAGAACATTGAGTTCCGCTTTTTTGTCAAAAATCATATTAGCTGTTTTGGTTTGAGGTGCAAATCTTTGAAAATATACATTGAAAATTAATGAAAATTGCGGTGTTTTAATACATCAGGAAAAAAAATGTCGGCATGCAACCCTTACCTTTAACCTTTGTCTTTAGGGCAAATAACAGCGTATGAAGAAGTATTTGATCATAGTTTTGGCTTGTATCTCGGTGGTGGCGTTCGGACAAAATAGCGAGACACGCGATTTGAGTGCGTTTACCGGGGTTAAAGTAAGTGAAGGCATCAGTGTTTATTTGAAAAAAGGTGATAAAGAGAGCGCCCGTGTTGAGGTAACAGGAACAAACCCTTCAAATGTGATTACGGAAGTGTCCGGCTCGTATCTGAAAGTTCACATGCGTGATGGCAACTATCGCACGGTCAACGCAAAAGTTTATGTAACGTATAAAAATATCGATAAGCTTTCAGCGAGCTCTGCGGGAAACATTTATTCCGAGGAAGCGCTCAAGGCCAATTCAATCGAGATTAACGCCTCGAGCGCTGGAACCATTGAAGTGAGCATCGATGCCACGCGCGTGGAGGCAGGTGCTTCAAGTGCAGGTGACCTCGAGATCAAAGGCAAGGCTAAAACTGTTTTGGTAGACGTAAGCTCGGCTGGCGAAATCGATGCGTACGACCTCGAAGCGGAAGATGTTGAAGCTGAAGCGAGCAGCGGAGGTTCGGCCAAGGTGAGCGTGAGCAAAGGACTTCGTGCCCATGCCAGTAGCGGTGGAAGCATTCGCTACCGCGGAAACCCGGATAAATCCATTACGGATTCAAGTAGTGGGGGATCGGTCAAGAAATCGAACTAACCATCAGCCTCGGAAAACTCCGGGGCTTCTTTTTTTACAATTTGCCGCTAAAAAGGTTTTATTCTTTAAAGATCCGTTCAAAATTGACCCTTTTGCAATCGTATTCTTAACATTTTTTTAAAATTGACCCTCTGATCTAACCCTCTCCATATAAAAATGATCTATTTTTGCGCCACCACTAACAACAACCAACTATTTTATGGCGCATCTACGATTCGAAGCTCTTAAAAAACTGAGCGATCGGCCTAAAGTGCATGTTGACATTGCCACACCTTTCGTCTCCAAATTCTTTGGCGAGAACGTCTATGGCATTGAGCAAATGCGCGCAACGCTGGCTCCTGCGGTTTTCAAAAAAGTAAGTCAGGCGATCAAAAATCATGAAAAGATCGATGAGGCAACAGCCGATGCTGTGGCTTCTGCGGCAAAATCGTGGGCGATCGCGAAAGGAGCCACACACTTTACGCACTGGTTCCAGCCAATGACCGGAGGAACTGCAGAAAAGCACGATTCATTTTTCGATGCGCTTGCAGGTATCGAGCGATTCAAAGGAAGCGAACTCGTTCAGCAAGAGCCCGATGCCTCTTCATTTCCAAGCGGAGGAATTCGCAGCACATTCGAGGCACGCGGCTACACCGCATGGGACCCCACATCGCCCATGTTCCTTTATGGAAAAACACTTTCTATCCCGACTGTTTTTGTTTCTTATACTGGTGAAACTCTCGATACAAAAGCGCCTTTGTTGAAAGCGCTCAAAGCTGTCGACATTGCGGCTACGCAAGTCTGCCAGCTTTTTGATAAAGACATTCAGCATGTTGTTGCATCGCTCGGTCCCGAGCAAGAATATTTTGTAGTAGACAAGGCTTTGTTCCAGGCTCGCCCTGACCTGGTGATGGCCGGAAAAACAGTCTTCGGACATGCGCCTGCCCGTGGTCAGCAACTTGAAGATCACTATTTCGGCTCGATCCCGGGTCGTGTATACGACTTCATGAAGGAGTTCGAGATCGAAGCCTGGAAGCTTGGAATCCCGGTGCGCACGCGTCATAATGAAGTTGCACCAAGCCAGTTTGAAGTTGCTCCGTTGTTTGAAGAAGTGAACGTAGCTAATGATCACAACCAGCTGATGATGGATGTGATGGGCCGCGTTGCCGAAAAACACAACCTGAAAGTTCTCTTCCACGAAAAACCATTTGCCGGTCTTAACGGAACCGGAAAACATAACAACTGGTCACTGATCACGGATACGGGCGTGAATCTCTATGCACCGACCAGCAGTGCCCGCGATAATTTATTGTTCCTCACGTTCTTCATCACCACCATCAAGGCTGTGTATGAATATTCGGACTTGCTTCGCGCGAGCATCGCAACGCAAGCAAATGATTTCCGCCTGGGTGCGAACGAAGCTCCTCCGGCAATCATGTCCGTGTTCATCGGTTCACAGATGACTGCCGTGCTTGACGAACTGGAGAAGAAAGGAAACGTGAAGATCGAGAAGGGCGATAACATGTACATGAAACTCGGCATCGACCAGATCCCGGAGATCATACTCGATGCCACCGATAGAAACCGCACATCGCCATTTGCCTTCACGGGAAATAAATTTGAATTCCGCGCAGTTGGAGGAAGCGATAACTGTGCTACCGCGATGACTGCGTTGAACACGATCGTAGCCGAACAGCTGAATCATTTCTTCGATGCAGTTACGAAGCAAATCGATAAAGGCGAGGAGAAACGCATCGCCATGGTGAATGTGCTCCGTCAGTATATCAAAGATTCGAAGAATATTCGCTTTGAAGGAGATGGTTATTCGGATGAGTGGGTTCAGGAAGCTGCCAAGCGTGGACTGAACAACATCAAGACTACTCCGAAAGCCCTTGAAGCTTATGTTCAGAAAAAGTCCATGGAGCTTTTTGAGAAGCACGGTGTGATGTCGCACAAGGAAGTGGAGGCGCGTACCGAGATCCGGTGGGAGTCGTATATGAAGCGTGTGCAGATCGAAGCTCGCGTGATGGGCGACCTGGCCATGAACCATATCGTTCCAACTGCCATCGCTTATCAAAATAAACTGATCTCCAACGCGAACGGATTGGCTGGACTCGGCATCGACAACAAAGCTGTGGTTCAGACCATCAAGGAAATATCAGGTCACATCGAGACCATCAAGAACGGAGTTCGCGAAATGGTGGAAGAGCGGAAGCGCATCAACAAGATTGCCGATACGCACAAGCGTGCCATTGCTTACTGCGATGACATTAAAGAAAAGTACTTTGATAGCATCCGTGATTCAGTCGATAAGCTCGAGCTTCTCGTGGATGACGAAGATTGGCCGTTGGTGAAGTACAGAGAGTTGTTGTTTTTGAGATAAGAGCTTTTTCTAGACCTAAATCTGAAGCGGGTTCTCAAAAGGGGATCCGCTTTTTTTATTTGAGATTTTAGATTTAAGATTTGAGATTTTTTGGACGTGTTAATTGACGAGAGTTGTTTTGATTCTACTTGCTGGCATTAAAATCTCAAATCACTACTGTCCGGAGAAATTTTAGAATCGAAAAAAATCTTCGAATTTGGTT
>CBHROW010000166.1:0-11493 GCA_966080355.1 uncultured Chryseosolibacter sp. | reverse complement strand
GCAATGAAGATTATGACCGTCTGATGATTGATGCCTTCAATAAATACTGGAAGGTGAACAAATATTCATTCGTGGATTTGGAAGATGTGAAAGCAAAAGCTCCCGATCCGAATATTTTTTATGTTACCACCGTGGAGGTCACCGCTTATTACGGAACCGTGAACTACAACGTGTTCAAGTTGATGTTGACCAACCAGCTCTATTTCGACAAGACCGGAAAAACAAACTATGACCACAAGGGCTTATATTGGTTGTCCACTGCTCAATTTGATAAATCGGTTTCTAACGAAAAACAGCTCCAGGAACTTTACATGCAGGCGGAAATGATCAAGTGCGTGCAACTGCTGAACAACCATTGCAACTTCGTGCTGACAGAAAAGCCAACCCGGAACATGGACGTTAAGCAAATTCTTAAAATGTTGTCGGAAAAGAATAAAACCCTGGTTCATCAGTCTCCAATTTTATTTACACCCGAGGTGTTGCCAGCTGATCTCAACGATCCGGAGCAAATGAAATTGCTGTATCAACATCCCTTCAAGGTCACAAGCATTGAAAATGTCTATCGCTCAATCATCGACCAGACCGATGACATCTATATTCTCTTCTACATGGATGGCAACCTGACATTCAAAACATTGATCAGGGCGAGGGACAGTAAAATTCTTTTCGGAGAGGTGGCAACTGGCTTCGGACAGGAAAAGATCAAACCTTCCTATATTAAGATGCTGAACCAGTTGTAAGCTTTGCATAGCTGACAAGAAGCGTTTGTAGCCCGAGCCGAGGTCATTCAAGATAGCCGAGATAAATTAAAGTACCGTAAGTTCCGGCCATACCGGAGTATCAGGATATGATAGACGGATCCTGCGATTGCATTAAGAGAATGCCCTTGATCCCTTGTTGATCATGATTTAGTCCGAAGACAGTATTTGTTATTAAGAAACTGACGACCGTTGCTTTTTCACCGCCAACAAAATGTGCTTTTATCGCAAACTATCCGCGATGGTGCGATGACAGTTGGAGTCGGACAGTTGCCACAGCTCGCAGCAGCAATAACGTTATAATGATTTCAAATATTCAACCAAATCGGTTTTCTCGGAATCTGTCAAGTTTAACTTTTTGAATGTATCGTAGTGATTGACAACATCCCGCAAGGTCGGAAATCGGCCATCGTGATAGAATCCTCGCTTCCGGATCCAAATTCCCTTCAAGCCTTGAGTCACATAAGTTTTTTCAGGCGATCGGTTCGCTTGAAAGTCGTCAATTCCAATCTCTTCGGGCTTGTGCGTGTTCCACCCGGGCTCGGTGAAAAGTGGAGGTACATGGCAGGTTGCACACTGTGCCTTGTTGGCGAAAATTTGCTGTCCGCGTTTTGCGGCATCTTCGTTGTAAGAATCTTTCGGAGGTTTGGGAGCCGGAATTGCCAGCTGATAAAATTGGAGTGCAGCTAGCTTGTCGCTCACTTTGTCTTCAGTGAGAGGTCGCTTGTTTCCAAACCCCATCTTGGCCGCAATCGGATATTGATTTGCATTCATCAACCGCTGATCCCTAAAATTGCCCTGACCGGCAAGTTCAAGATTTGCAACATATGCATTCCAATAAGTAACGTTGCCCCAACCGCCAGTCCATGTATGTAAATTATGTCCAGCATGGCCAAACGCTTCCGGGATCAGGGTTGCGGCAGGTTTTCCATCCGGACGCATTGCTTTGCCATCCAGGTTTAGCTCGGCATCAAACTTACCGGGCCCCCAGCTCATCAATACTTTCTTCAACGACTCAACATCCGTTCCAAGCATCTCGGTAAATACGGTCAGATCTGGCGACATCGCGATAATCGCTCCGACATTGAGATCCTGGTTCGGCCATCCATCAAGTCGTTTTCCTATTCCGGTATTGCTGTCAACGGTAGAGTGACACACTGCACATGTGAGCCCGATCGATTTCAAATTGTTTCCATCGAAGTTTGCAACAACACCCACGACAGCATTGAGCCGCAGAAGTGTTAGTGTGAAGTCAACATCGTTCAAGAGCTTACCCTCAGCTACAGCATCTTTGGCAAACTTTGGAAGAACATCGATGTCGACCTTCAATCCCGCATCAAGCGCTGCTTTAGGTGTCAGTCCTTTGCTGATTCCTCCGGCTCCTTTGTCGGCAATCGCCTTATGAAGTTGGAGCTTGTCTGTCCAGAACACCTCATCGCCAAATGTTTCAAAGCGAAATACCGCCCTACCCTTCTCTAGCATATCGTCAGCGTTCTCCCTAATGTCAACATTCCAGGTTCGTTCCTTGCCCGACTTATCAGATTGTTCACGGATAGCTTTTTTGGGAGATTCACATTGGGAAAGAACCACTATGGTCGCCAGGATAGACAAGTGGAAGAGAAACCTTTTCTTCATAGCCGAAAAGAATTTAGTTTGGTATTTAGGGATCCGAAAGAAAAGTCAATGAGCAAAAAGACTGCCTTTGAATTTGAGCTGAAAAAAGACTCGCAGCTCATCACAAATGAGAATAATTTACCACAAACCTATACCTGGGAAAATCGAAGCTTACCTTATCGACTCTGCGCCTTGTACTTCCGATTTTTCACGGTTGGCCAAATCGCATCAGCCTTCCTGATCAGGCCAGGCTCATCTTCAAGCCACGCCTCGAGTGAATTAAATTTCGTACCACTAAATGACCTTCCGTTGAAAAAAAGATAAAGTTTTCCATTTGTGACTTTGAACGTATGCGGGTCAATTGAAATTTTCTTGCCGGTCGTTCCGATCGCAAGCGCACAATAGCCCTCATATTGCGGAAGGTATCTTTCCGGGTCTGATTTGAAGCGATCAAGATTTTCCTGACTTGAAAATAAATACTTTGCATTGTTAAATATCGATTCAAGTTCATGGTCACCCTTGACCGCCTTATTCGATTGGAAATACTCAACAATATCGTAGCCTCCAATAGCCAGACCATTCACATCAATGGGATCGATTTGACCGAAAGTAAACAGTGGAAGTCCGATCAAAACTGCGAGATAAATTATTTTCATGATTTATGATTTATCACACACAACCATCGCTTATGGTTTAAAGTTTTTCACTTGCCAGCTACTCTGTTCATATGTCAGATAAATGACAGTCTCCACAAGAGGCGATCGATACGCTTTCCCCTCACTCAACTCCCGTTCAGTAAATTCAGACTTGCCAGCCACATAAGGTCCGATTCACGTTGTGTGAAATACTCCCGATCGAGTTGAACATCTCGTAACTGAAATAGCTACATGCGCAGCTTTTGTCAAACGACCGACAAATCAAAACGCATGATCGATCTGACCTTGAAACTGGCGAATCAAAAACACGCCATTTTTAAAACCATCCATCTTATGAAACTCAATTCTAAAATTCACGGCACCATTGACTATCTGGTTGTAGTATTTCTCTGGATCTCTCCGTCTTTGTTCGGACTGCCGGAAGCCACTTCCATCTTCACTTACGTGCTCGGTACTATTCACCTGGCTTTGACTTTTCTCACAGACTTTGAGTTAGGAGTTGTGAAACTTGTTCCGCTTAAAATTCATGGTATCATTGAGCTTGCTGTGTCAATCGTACTGATCGCTGTCGCTATTTACTTTGATAGTACAGATGGAACTCTTGCGAGGAATTTTTATCTCGGCTTTGGCGCGGCCGTTTTTGTAACCTGGGCATTCAGCGATTATCAATTGCAAAGTTCTGATTGAACGGTCTTGGAAACGTATCCTGCCCAGGTATTCCCTCCAATTCCCAACGACTGCAAACCCTAAAATTGCGAATCATCATCCACCAGGGTGCTCATACAATTCTATTTGACTCGCAGTTTCTAACCGAAGTGTTGACTTTGTCTGGCGTGAGGTTCTCGAAATTGAAGCCGGATTGTCGGGTTGTAAAAAAAGACCTGCCGCGGAGATCCCGGTGGCAGGCCAAACAACCCAAAAACGATTAATTTATTTTTACAATAGGGCAATTGACGGTAGTTAAATCTTTGCCTACAGAGGTTGCGGATTGTGCGGTTATCAGGTTTGACACCGAATTGAATGCAGCGTTATCAAAAGCATTTACAACCCACAACGGTGAGTAGCTATTATCTGACGGCAGTGTCGATGTTACATTGTGGGTTTGAAGCGATCCAGCTTCTTCAGTTTTAAATCCAGAGCCTGGACCGCTATTGGGATCCGAACTCGGGTTCACCATAAAACTCACGTAAATGGGTGACAACGGCACCATTCCTGAATTTGTCGCTAACATTTTTTCGCTGAAGTTGAAATACATCACCACTTTTTCCTTGTACCAACCTCTCGTCAACGCAGACGACTCACCGTTCAAGCGTTTTGATGCCGTGGATCCTGCCGGCACCACCGGACAATTTACCAACATCGAAGTTGGTTCTTCCTTGTACTTTCTCTTCACGATGTCCGCACGACTCGCTACTTCATTCGCTTTATATCCGGCAGGCACCGTGACTTTTATGATTTGCCAGAAATCGTTGTAACCCATCTCACCTGGCAGCGCATCAATAATGTTCAACTGACCAGCCACGGGATCGGACTTACCCTCGCGGAACAAAACCCAGATCGGTGCGGGATCTGTAGTCTTCATGTCGAAGTTATAATACTCAACCAACTGGCCTTGCGGACCAAGCCCTTTCGTGATAAAAACGCCTTGATCAAAATTTACCGGAACGTTCGGTCCGGGAAGCCCATTGGCAGTCGTCCTCACTTGCAAAACGCCTGCTGCGGAGCTGAACCGATCTACAGATACAACCTCAGCTTTGTCAGGATCATGAATTTCAACATCGTCATCATCGTGGCATGAAGCACAGAACATTAGCGCAGACAGGGATAGCGCAATTTTTCCAATAATTCTCATATCATTTTTTTTATGTGAAAAGATGATATAAAGTTGGGCTTTACAGCAAAGCACCACCATGGACGAAGTACGCTACCTCATGCATTTTTTCTCCCGAGTTGTATGACCTTATCGAGTTTGACACCTTCCTGTTGTCGCTTCTTCTCGGCTTTTTACCACCGCAAGACTCGAATGGCAGGTGATAACGCACCTTCACCTTCGGGTGCGACAGTATCCGCAGGTTAATCTATGTTAAGTGTATTTCTTAATTCCTGTTATTCGTCATGGCGGTCCGATCGAACATCTTTGCCTGTCAAATTTAAACTCACTAAAGATTATGGAAGTAATGATGATTTTTTCGGGCATGTTCGCATTGACGACACTGCTCACTGTTCCAACAACCAAATGGGAACTTGATGCATCCCATGCGAAAATCGGTTTTTCGGTTTCGCATTTCGGCATTTCGGAAACCGAGGGTAAGTTCACAAAATTCACGGGCACTGTTCTTTCCGACAAGGAAGACTTCTCTGACGCGCAGATCGATTTAACGATCGATGTAGCCAGCATCAACACAGACGATGCACAGCGAGACCAACACTTGCGTTCGGCCGATTTCTTCGATGTTGCAAAATTTCCCGCGATCTCATTCAAGAGTAAATCACTCAAAGCAAACGGAAAAGGCAGGTACAAACTTACAGGTGATCTGAGTATGCATGGAGTTACAAAAGAGGTTCAGCTTGACGTTGCTTATAACGGAACTGTGGTCGACCCATTTAATAATACCAAAGCCGGATTTAAAATCAATGGTCTCGTTGACCGCACGCAGTTCGGTCTCGCTTGGAATGGGAAACTCAGCACAGGCGATCTCCTTGTGGGGAACAACGTGAACTTGGACATTAATATTGAACTGACTAAGAAATAGAGCAGCGCAATCTGAAGGAATGACCCGGCAACGAGTTATTCCTTTTTTCTCAAGACGAAGGCGGTATAAGCTGATCGTACATCTTGAGCGACTTCCCGGCAGGACATACTTGCTTTAGTCTCACCGAGAAGATCAGCGATAAAACGCGGGTGGTGCTAGCCGCCAAAAAAATCTGCTTGGCTTATTTATCGAATAGAGACTTAAACAAATGTCGTTCGGGCGACATGTTGTCGGAAACCACGATCTCCAAACCAACGTTGATATTTTGACAGACACTATTTTTCACGTTTTACGTATTGCATTGGAAAAAACGCTGTACTTTTCAAGTCGTATCGTTCATCAGGTGAGTACGAATAATATCAAGAACTATAATAGCATTCTGGATAATATCAGGCGGTATGTTTCTTTGTCAGAGGAAGATGAAAAGGAACTGATCCCGGTGATAAAAACCGTACGAATAAAAAAGCGGCAGTTTATCGATCAGCCTGGATTTATTTGCAACTTCCGGAATTACGTGGTAAACGGAGCATTCCGTTCCTTCTTTGTAAGTCCTGACGGTAAAGAACACACTGTTCAAATTGCTATCGATGATTGGTTCATCAGCGATTTCTATAGTTATATTACGCAAACTCCCGCAACGCTATTCGTCCAGGCCCTGGAGGACTCCATCATCTTTCAAATGAAGTACGATGAGATCGAGGAACTTTGCTCAAGGAATATTCATATCAGCGAATATTTCAGGATCAGCACAGAACGTGCTTTTGCGTTTTCTCGGAAGCGAGCTCTTTCCAACCTGAGCATGACCGCGGAGGAGCGGTATCTGGAATATATCACGCAGTATCCGGGCATCGCACAACGCGTGCCGCAAAAAGTTATCGCTTCCTATCTCGGCATATCACCGGAGTTCCTGAGTAAGATCAGAACCGACCTCTCGAACAAAGCTTAACCTATCTTAATGATATTTCTTAAGCTATCTTATTTTTCCTCTCTTACACACGTGTGATTTTTACCAGGTCTGTGCGACTAGGCCGCCAGCAGCAACTGTTATGCAAAAGAAGATCTGGTTTATCACAGGCGTATCAAGTGGATTGGGCAAAGCGATCATGGAGCGGGCGCTTGAAGGCGGAGATTTTGTAATCGGAACATTCCGCCAAGACGGGCAGGTACAAGCATTCAACGGACGTTACGCAGGACGGGCTTTGGGCGTGAAGGCAGATATCAGGAACGAGCTCGAAATCGAAAAAGCCTTTGAAGTGATCGGTGCTACATTTGGACACTTTGACGTCTTGGTGAACAATGCAGGTTTCGGTTTCCTGGGCGCCATCGAAGAAACTAGTCTCAGCGAAGCCCGTGATGTTTTTGAAACCAATTTTTTTGGAACACTCAGGGTGGTGCAAGCCGCGCTACCGTTGTTGAAAAAAGGAAAACAAAGTCACATCATCCAGGTTTCGTCTCACGGTGGAATGAAAGCGTTCGCGGGTTTTGGAATCTACAATGCCAGTAAATTCGCGCTTGAGGCTGTAAGCGAGGCGTTGGCTCTCGAGGTAGCACCGCTTGGCATCCATGTGACTATTGTTGAGCCCGGACCCTTTCGAACTAACTTTGCCGGTCCGTCTATGACACATGCGCAACGAACGATTCTCGACTATGATAATACCGCTGGTTTACTTCGAAAAAAAATGAAAGATATACACGGTGTTCAGGAAGGAGACCCGCGAAAGGCAGCGCACGCAATATTCAATGTCGTTCACTCAAACCATCCTCCCCTTCGTTTGCCATTGGGAAAAACTGCTATCAATACCATTTCGGCAAAGTTGGAATCTGTAAAGCAGGATCTTGAGCGAACACGCGAACTGGCGGAGAATGTGGAATATAGTATGCTGTGACTCGATCTTCAGGGATTGACCGGAATTCGGCTGACAGGCACCACACTGAAACGTCACCTGTTCTCTCAAGGCGAATCTTCTTTTTAGAAAGTTTCAAACTGCAAAAATCATTGCTAGATGAATTCAAGTTCCTATACAATAAGAAACGCAGCAACGGGCGAATTGGCATTCAAGATCTGCCAGCAGGAAGCTGTCAACGAGTTCGATCATACGGTGCGCTTCAACTGCTACGTCCTGCTCTGGATCAAAAATGGAAAAGGGTCATACAAGTGCGATTTGTCGGAATATTCGTTTGAATCACAAACCATGCTCTTTTTCTCACCGCATCAACCCTTCATGATGAAGAGTGAAGATGCAGTTGAGGTTTCAGCTATCTATTGGCATTCTGATTTTTTTTGCATTGAAAAACATAAAAAGGAAGTCAGCTGCAACGGAATCTTATTCAACAATGTCTACGCATCCCCTGGCATTTCATTCCCGCAGAAAGACAGCGTGGCATTTGAAAAACTATTTCTTTCGATGATGGAAGAAGCAGGTCACACCGAACTCGCCCAACAAGAATCTCTTATCTCTTACCTGAAGATCTTTCTGATCAATGCTTCGCGAATCAAACTTCGTCAAAATCCGAAATTCGCGATAACCGAACCAAGACGCGAGCCGTTCACCCTTCTTCGCCTGAAGGAAATGATCGAGCGTTTCTACACTCAAAAACACGGCCCGGGTCAATATGCGGAAATGCTGCATGTCACCACGAAGGCTTTGGGGAAACTTTGCAAAAATCATTTTAACAAAACGCTCACTGAACTCATTCAAGATCGCATCATCATCGAGGCCAAACGCGAGCTATACCTCACCGACAAGTCCGTGAAGGAAATAGCGCATGTGCTTGGTTTTAAAGACGAGCATTATTTCAGCAGGCTCTTTAAAAAGAATACAGATATTTCTCCTCAGCTTTATCGCGATACGATTGTATCAGCACGCGAAAGCCAGCCGGCTTAGGTCGAAGCGTTCAACCCTCGAATCCACTTCAGTGACCGGGTTAACTTTCAAATTTTTACCTACGGTGAATTCCGAAATTTAGACGAATCAAAACCTGGAGTGAACTGCACCTCGAAAATGGTCGAAGGTAAAGAAAGGTCATCGGCCTCATGCGGGTGAAGACGTTTCTCATTTTTATTGCTATTTGTCACTCAAACGACAAAACCGTTGAACCAACCAATCGCAACAGAACGTTTGTTATCGAAGCATAAACACACTGACAATTGTTTTTAGACTTGACTTATGAAGATTCTTCTCCTCCTGCTTATCACGGTTCCCATAATCAATGGAACTGCACAATCTATCGACACCCTTGTATACTGCGTTGACCATGGTAAAGTAGGAGTCGGAGGTTATGACCCGGTCAGCTATTTCAAATCCGGCAAGCCTCTACCTGGGAAAGTGAATATTGCATTACAGCATGATGGAGTTGAGTACCGCTTCGCTACGCTTGAAAACAGGAACGCTTTCAAAAGCAAACCGGAAAGTTACTTGCCGCAGTTCGGAGGCTGGTGCTCAATGACGCTCGCGCTCGGCAGGGCAACAAGGCCGGTGTATGACAACTTTTTAATCCGCAACGGCAAACTGTACTTGTTCGAGCGAACGCTATCTGTTAATGGCAAGGAGCTTTGGCTGACTGATCCGGTAACGAACCAAAAGAAAGCTTCGACCAATTACCTCGCTCTTAAAACACGGGGCAAGATTTGATGAGAGTCGCTGTTACGGTTGTGCTGGCACTGATTGCTTTAGGCGGCTGTCGATCAAGTGATCGCGCCTACAAAATTTTAGGAAACATCGAGGAGCCGCAGAACAAAATCGCGGTTACAATAGCGGAAGTATTGAGGAATAATTCCGGCATAGATATTCAGGCGGTGGCAGGCCGTGGATCATCTTCGAATCTGGATTCACTTGAAGCTGGGGTTGCCGATTTTGCGATCGTTGACAATCATTGCAGGTTCAGCAGCAAAGTATCATCGCTGATGCCTTTGTATTCACAAGTCCTCCACATCCTTCATAAGCGCGACAATAATCCTGCCACCCTGCGTGAACTTCTATTGTCCGGAAAAATATTTGCGGGCATAGAGGGCAGTGGAACACATACGTTTGTCATACAACTGATAGAAGACCTTGGCTTGACACGCGGGCAGATACAGTTCGTTGACATCAACGACATCTTTCATGCAGATGTTATTTTTTCATTTACAGATCTGCTTACCCAAAACGAACTTAAAGACCTGACTGACTTTCAAATGTTCAGTATCGATAATGTAGAACACCTGGGTAAGGGATCACTCGCTGAAGGCATTTGCATGAGGCATCCGCAATTTGAACCTTTTGTTTTGTCGCAAGAAGTGTATGGACCTTTCACCGAAAAACCGATACTCACCATTAAAGTAGACGCGGTACTTGTTTGCCGCAACGGTATCGATACAGGACTGGTGTACGATATGCTGACAACTTTGTCTGAAAACCGCGAGGTCCTTCAAAATATCAATCCGCAGTTATTCAACGTTGCCGGTGACTTCGATCCACGCAGGCTGACGATTGCCTTACACCAGGGCGCACGAAACTATAGAGACAGGAACGAGCCCACGTTGCTGGAGCGATATGCAGATTTATTCAGTGTTATTCTGTCGATTACCTTCACTGCGGGCAGCGGCATTTATACGCTCTCACGTTGGCAAAAAGCGCGGAAGAAGAATAAGATCGACACGTTCTATCAAAAAGTGATGAAGATCAGGAGCACGGTTGCGCTATCCGACAACCCAGAGCGAATCATGGCCCTCGAACGAAACCTGAAAAGTATACAAGAGGAAACTTTTCAGCTCGTAGTGAAAGAGAAACTCATGGCCGATGAATCATTTTCCATTTTCTTGAACTTATCAAAAATCGTCATGGACGAAATTCAAAGCCGGATGAAGCGATTTGACAAATATAATACCACAGACGCGGCCACATGAACACAGCAGACGTAGCTGCAAAAGCAACCATCAAGGAATGGATAGGGCTCGCCATTATTGCTTTGCCGTGCCTGATATACTCCATGGACTTGACCATACTCAATCTTGCAATTCCGAAAATATCCGCAGAACTGCACCCCAGCGGTTCGGAAATGTTATGGATCATTGACATCTACGGCTTCATGGTATCAGGTATGCTGATCACCATGGGAATTCTTGGCGACAACATTGGCCGAAGGCGACTTCTACTTCTTGGCGCCTTGGCCTTCGGTCTCGCGTCAACAGCTGCAGCTTTTTCTACCACGGCAGAAATGCTCATCGTCAACCGTGCGATACTTGGAATTGCCGGAGCTACTGTTGCGCCCTCTACCCTTTCATTGATCCGCAATATGTTTCATGATAGCCGGCAGCGCACCGTAGCCATCGGAATCTGGGTCGCTAGCTATTCGATTGGCAGCGCTATTGGTCCACTGGTCGGAGGAGTAGTACTTCAGAATTTTTCGTGGAGCGCCATCTTCCTCACCGGAATTCCTGCTATGGTGCTTTTGTTGATACTCGGACCATGGCTCTTACCTGAATTTAAAAATCCAAATCGGAATCCCATCGACTTCGTTAGCGTCATTCTTTCCATTATATCGATACTGATGATCGTATTTGGATTCAAGAAAATTGCTGAAAATGGATTTGATCTCATATACATGGCTGTCGTGATCATCGGCTTGGAAGCCGGCCGAAGATTCCTCGCGCGCCAGGCCACGAATGCATCACCCCTGATTGACATTGGACTTCTGAAGACGAAAACAACGATCGGCTCGCTGTTGATCGTG
>CBHROW010000165.1:0-11542 GCA_966080355.1 uncultured Chryseosolibacter sp. | reverse complement strand
CAGCCTTCGCCCGAGATCTTTCGAGAGCTGATCGTTGAGCTCCAATTTCTTTTCTGTGTTTTTTTCGGCCTTTTCCCTGCGCTCATTAAAAATGTTCGTTGCAACAGCCGTGCTCACGGAGATCAATGCTCCGATGAGAAGTAATGTGATCTCTCGTACAAATGGTTTCTCAGACATATTTCTTAAAATTAAAAAGCCCATCCATTCCTTCGCAGGACTTTGGATGGGCTCCTTGAATTAAAGGTAGCAATGTTTTATGATGCTACAAGCTCTTTGATTTTCTCACAGCCTTGGTGAATTAATAAACGTTATCTATATTCGTTTCAAAGGAGCCCATCCTGTGAGCGATCTTCGCTTTGCGGGATGGGCTTTATACGTTTTAAAAAAATACCCCATGATTCCTCATTGGAAAGTTATTGAGTCGGTGGCTGCGCGATATGGCGACCATGAAGACTCCTTCGTTAACGACAAAGAAAAACTGGAGCTCGCGCGTGAAGGAAAGATGAACATCACGCAACTCGAGAGCAACCAGGAGCGCGTAAGAATGCGCATGGCGCGCAATGATTCACTCCATACGTTTGTGGTTGAACGCATCAATGGCGTGCCGAACTTCCAGGATACATTCGTGCTCAAATCGCTGGTGGAGCTTTCGAATTCAGTAGTAAAAATATCCAAACGCGGGAACCCGATCGGCACTGGCTTTTTGGTTGGCAACGATGTGATCATCACCAATCATCATGTTATTGGTAGCGAAGCTGAGGCAGAAGGAATGGTGGCCGAGTTCGACTATGAACTTGACCGCAATATGGTTGAACGAACGCCATCAAAATTCAGGGTCGACCCTTCCAAGTTCTTTCTTACATCAAGTCTGGATTACGATCGCACAGTGCCGAATTCGGGTCTTGATTTCACACTTGTCGCAATTGAATCGATTGGAACGTCCGGTGAATCCCTTGCCAGTTACAAACCCAATTTTCTCGATGGGAATATCGGCAAGATCATTAAGGGCGAATCGTGCGTAGTCATTCAGCACCCAAGTGGGTTGCCAAAGAAAGTTGTACTCAAAGACACCGCTTTTTTTTCCGAAACAGGTACTCGCTTGGTATACGAATCAGACACCCTGCCGGGCTCATCCGGTTCGATGGTAGTGGCGTTGGGCACGGGTTCTATCATCGCATTGCACCATGCGGGATTACCTCGCACCGATGATCAGAACAGAATTCTGACAAAGTCCGGGCAACTGGCAAGCGCAGGGACGCCAGATGATGATATCGATTGGATTGGCAACGAGGGCATTAAGGTCAGCTGTATCGTTACCGCGATCAAAGAATCTTCGCTCCCGCCATCCATGGAATCGCGTAGAAAAAATCTTCTTCGGCAGAGCGACTCCATTGGAGAAACGCTGAATGCCATTGCTACTACTCCAACGAACATTGCCATTCCTCCATCAATAATTACAAATTCCCCGACTCCATCCCCTCAACAACCTATGGACATTTCCAATACACCCAACGGACTTGCTGACTTTCTCATTACGGCTGTTAATAAAGAAGAAGTTATAGTCCAGATCTCGCAGGTCTTAAAAGTGCGATATGGCGGTAACATCAATTTTGCCCTCGCGATGCCAGCTTCGGCTGTGGGCGGGCAGATTGAACTGTTCTCGCTTCAGGTGAAATTTCAAGGAGACGCAAACCGGGAAGCGCAAGAGCTTTGCCAACTGCCGGGAATCATCAACGCAGAAGCAGATATCCCGCTTGCTTCGAACACCGGGTCGAACGTAAAGTATGGTGAAAGGCCAGGCGCTACGGAGTCTAACATTTTCGAAGATCAGCCTTTCGGTAAACCCAATGAAAGCGACTTCCTCGATGAGTACGCGCGCGGAAGGGATGTCAGTCCATACTTAAAAGACGATGCCGCGAGCTCCGGGGCAAATCGCAAATGGAACTGGGCGGCAACAAAATTCAACAAGCTAGCGAATAGCCCAGGCGTTGTGTCGCCAAGCGCAGCAGGGGTTCGGATTGTTCAGTTCGACACCGGCTTTACCGATCACCCCAAGGTAGAAGGTGGTTTCGATTTCGATCATGATTTTAATTTCCTTGACGGTCAGGACAACGCACAAGACGCGCTCGATACCGGAGTTCTTCGTCAGCCGGGCCATGGAACCCGAACAGGTAGTCTACTAATTGGCAACGATATAACTACCATCAAAGACAATGGCAACGAAGGCTTACTGCGGTCATTTGACTACAAGCTTGTTCCATTCCGAATTGCATCCTCGGTCATATTGATCAATCGCCAGAAAGAGTTGGCCGCTGCGCTTGATGCCGCGCTTCAACAAGGTTTCGATGTCATCACGATGAGCATGGGACTTCCTCCTACGATAGCTACGGCCAAGATGGCAAAGAAAGCCTACGACAGCGGAGTTATCTGGTGCTGCGCAGCGGGAAACGAAGTGCAAGCTGTTGTTGCGCCAGCCGTGTACCCGGGAACTATTGCAGTTGCCGCATCCAATCCACTCGACAAAGATTGGCCTGGTTCTTCGCGTGGTGACGCAGTCGACATTACTGCACCCGGTCAGGCTGTGTACGTGCCAATTCTCGTTTCAAAAAATGAATATGGATTTTCTTACGGTGACGGCACGAGCTACGCCACACCACACATTGCTGCGGCAGCCGCATTATGGCTTGCAAAATATAAGCACGAGCTCAATCAACCTGCGTTCACTGGCTGGAGACGTGTCGAAGCTTTTCGCACTGCATTACGAGCTTCAGCGCGAAGAGACAACAGGTTACCTCGGAAAGGGTTTGGCAGCGGAATCCTGGACGTGGAAAAATTGCTCGAACAACAACCTGACGCGAACCTCACCTATGCCTACGACAATTGGAATGAGAATGCGTTTTTCGCTTTTCTCCAAGGTACAGGCGAGATCGCGAAGACCTATTGGAACAGGATTCACGGTTGGATCTTCGGGACCAGACGAGGCGGACAGGAATCGCTGGCATTCGAATCGATGACCCTTTCACCGGTGGCTGCCCAACTCGAGCAAGCACTCTTCAAACCTGCGAGCGGAAGATTTGAATCTGCTACGACAGCGACTCCTGAAGAACTCATGGATCGCTTCAATATACTCCACGATAAGATGATGTTATCTTCAAAAAAATGACCCATGGAAAACCGGATTTTTGATTTTCATTACCATTTGCTCTTCAAACACCAGATCTGCACGAACAAGAATATCGAGACGGATGTGAAGACAACGGGTGTTGGTGCTGCATTCAATAAAATTATGGGTGGCGCTTTCGACAGCCAGTCATCGCCCAAACTTGTGAACAAGAGCTCGCTGCATATGGGCGTTGTAGCACTGATCACCATCGAACACGCTTTCGCAAACCGGATCTTCCATGTTCTTGGACAGGACTTTTCAGCTATCCTTCCATTGGACAAAGATCTATTCGACCGCACGCGGGAAGGACAAACCACATATTACAAAGAGTTCACCGATCAGGTAGAATTTTATGTGAAGCCCGAGACAAAAAATACATTGTCAGATAAATTTAAGATACAATACCTCGACCGAAGAGACTTTCCTCCTTCAACTTATACGACTCGGAAAAAAATTCTGGATAAACTGGAAGAGGATAAGGACGCTCGCCACATGGCTTTTTCCATGGAAGGTGGACACAATCTTTCGAACGTGCCGGTCCATCAGCCCGAGGCGAAGTCTATGACTCCTGAACTTCAACTGAAGGAAATTCAGGATAATGGCAAGCTTGATTTCATGAGCATGACGCTTTGCCACCTGAGCGAGATACCAGAACAATCACTTGGCGGATTCGCGCAAGGATTGAATTCTCTCTCGCAGATCGCATTTTCGTCAGAGGATTTCATGCCCAAGACCGGCCTTGGCATAAGTCCATTGGGAAAAAAAGTAATTCAGCAGGCGCTGACTCATGCGCGACCTGTGCTGATCGACCTTCGCCACATGAGCATGTATTCGAGGCTTCACTACTATAAGATCAAGGATAAACTTGCGATCAACTTTCCGGAGACGGCACGACTTCCCATCATTTCATCGCACAGCGGATTTACGTTCACTTCGGTCTCCGAATACATCGATCAAAAAAAATTCAGATCGAAGATCTATACCGATGATCTGGCCAGACAGATCTGCGAAGTTGAACCCGAGAACAGATCGATTGGAAGGACCAACGACAACGTTGCGAAAAAACTTTGGTGTAATCCATGGTCTATCAATTTGTTCGATGATGAGATCGTCACGATCATGGAATCACGGGGTATGATCGGCATCAGCATGGATCAGCGAATACTGGGAGCAACACAGATGGCACTCGATAGTCGCCATCCGAGGTATTTTGAAAAGGAATCGGTGCCTGAACAAGAATGGAAAAAGCTATTCAGAGACGGTCAGCGTCCAGGCACTGAAGGCTTGCTCGATCTGCTTGGGATCTCCGCTCCTTCCCGACCGGAAAGACACATCATGCTATTCTGCCTTCATATTGTGCACGCGGTCAGACTCGGCCTGGCAAATCTTCCGTGGACAGAGGGCACATCGCCATGGGATCATCTTTGCATCGGATCAGACTATGATGGATTGATCAACCCGATCAATGGATTCGATACGATCGCAGACATTCACAAACTTCGCGGCCAACTCATGCAGTATCTCCCTGTTGCGGATCAATATCTGAAAACTCAAAAAGACAATAGCGCAAAAAACAATAACGATGACCTGAGTGCCATCCCACGCTCAGACGATGGCAAGGTCGATGTGAAAGAACTGACCCGGCTCGTTGAAAAATTCCTTTTCACCAATGGACAGGAGTTTATGGTCAGATACCTCAGCAACTGGCGCCTTTGAAAACAAAATAACATATGACATACGTCATCAAAATAACGGTAAGCTGCACTGACCGAATCGATAAAGTCGCCTTTAGTGTCAACGGGATAGATCAACATGTTAACTGGAAAAGATCATTAGGCTTCACGAGGTATTTCATTGAAGAGCTTTCTGTGAATGATAACCCGATGAGCTTCGGCTTGAGCGTCAAGTCATTTAAGAATACGAAGTATACCTATGTGATCGAAAACAAGGACAACGACTCATGGAAGGTAGTCGATAAAGATACGCACAGCATAGTGGCTCATGGTGGCGTTCATGCATTCGAAAAGACAATCGTTCTATTGCCAGTCCAACCGGGCGGGGGTAGCTCGTCTTCTCCCGTATGATGTATTCAATAAGAATTCTTTTTTTCGTCTTGATCTCGAGCCCATTGATTGGGCAGATCAGTATTCTTCAAGACGCAAGTGGCGCGTCATCCATCATCCTGGAGACAACGGAAGACAGCGCTATGTTCAACCTGAACATGGCCAACAAGAGTGCTTCGATCGGATTGGTGAAGAAAATAGTAGAGCAGTCTGAAAGTAGCTATCTGGGAGGTGTTCAATTGACAGTTTCAGGACGTGATGGAGAGTTGCCAACGCTGAAAGGGGGACTCGCAAATTTCAAAATTGAAGTGAACGCAACGTGGTATTGGCTTTTGGGTGGCGGCACATTCAACTTTTTGTACGTGATGCCGAACTTCGGAGGGACGCGCCTCTATACAGTCTCGGAGCCGAACAGCGCAACCCTTGTCGAAATCAAACCGAAAAGCAGTGTAACCGGAACGGTGCAGTTGGGATTCAATTCACTTTCGATTCATGGTTCACGTGCGTTCATCGGCCTGGCTGCGAAATTGGGCGTGAGCGATAATGCCGATAGAATTGAGAACGTGCAATATGGTCAAAGTAACTATGTGGGTGTTGACAAGCATGGAAATCCGGTATTCGTCACTGACGATGTGAAGAACGGTTTTTCGTCAGCGGAGTTTCGAAATAACATCTTTACCACAAACACTTTGTTAGATTTTGGTTGTCGCTTTGGAAGGTTTTCACCCGCGATCCATTTAAGGGCCGATTCGTATGCCGGAGATGGGAAGAAAATATATTTTTCGCCTGGTGGGGGACTGTACTTTACCCAAAAGTCAAAACCTTCTCGCCCGCTGATCGGGCTTCAATATTTCATCAAGGATTGTTTTGACGAGAACGGAGCCAATTCGCCATTGCACGAAAGGAAAAAAATAAACGTAGTCATCGGTTTCAGTTTTTAGCAGGGCATTCCGATCAATGATCACTCCTTATCTTTTACCGTTCTAAAACCGATGTTCGAACTCCCCGAATCTACCGCACTGCCCTGCCTGGCGCTTGGCCTGTAGTTACTGCAATAATCAGAAGCACACAGAAAGGAGCCGCCCTTCGTCACGCGCTTTAATGCATACGGCTCATTGGGATCGAAAGACCGGCCCGAGCCAACAGGCGCAACGGTAAGGCTCTCGGCAATCGTTTTGTAGAAGCTCACATCGTAGAGATCGCTGGTCCACTCCCACACGTTGCCGATCATGTCGTATAAGCCGTAACCATTCGCGCGAAAACTTTTGACCGGAGATGTTCCTGCGAAGCCATCTTCCATTAGATCGTTATTGGGAAAGCTGCCTTGAAAGATATTGGCGACAAATGCACCATTCAGTGTCAGTTCCGATCCCCAGCTGTAACGAAGTTTGTCTTTACCACCTCGTGCTGCAAATTCCCATTCCGCCTCTGTGGGCAATCGCTGGCCGGACCAGGTACAATAGGTCTCCGCATCTTCATATGCAATATGCACTACGGGATGATCCCACCTTCCTTCAAGATTGCTGGATGGACCTTCCGGATGTTGCCAGCTTGCACCAGGTTCGAAGCTCCACCATTGCGAATAGTCGTTGGTAAGTACAGGTCTGCCGGGATTGACGAATACGAGCGATCCTGCTACAAGCACTTCATCCGGAGGACGCGGTGTGCCTGGAGGCAATTGCGATTTGAGTTGTTCCCAGTCGGGCTTACGTTCGGCAACCGTTACGTAGCCTGTGGCATCTACAAACTTTTTGAACTGAGCGTTCGTGACTTCAGTTTCGGAAATCCAAAATCCCCTGAGAGAAACGCGATGTCCGGGTCTTTCATGATCGTACGCTTCTTCCTCATCGGTGCCCATTGTAAAGGTGCCACCGGGAACCCAGATCATTTTTTGGTCACCACTTTCCTTAATTCCGGATTGCAAGCAGCCTGAAAGCGCAAACAACAGTCCGACAATCCAAACGCACGATCGCTTCATAAACTGCAAGCTACAAAATCAACAGAGACTACTGTCCCGCGTAAATGATGGAGATGATTCCCGCGAGGAAAAGCAACAGCATCACCGCAATGAATCCTGTTACGCCTTTCGGTGCACCTTTAAATTCTTTCCAAATAAATACACCCCAAAGCGCAGCCACCAGTGTCGCCCCTTGACCTAAACCATACGAGACAGCGGCACCGGCTTTTCCGGCTGCGATGAGATTGAAAGAGTTTCCGATTCCCCAAATGATACCACCGAAAATGCCGACAAGATGCGTTGAGAAGCTTCCCTTGAAGTATTCGCTGTAGCTTGTTGGCGGTCCGCTGATCGGATTTTTCAGCAGCATGGTATTGAAGAGAAGGTTGCTCAACAGAATGCCAACGGAAAAGATCACCATCGCAGTGTATGGCGTCATCAGTCCTGTGGCTGGCTCCCTGAAGTTTTCCAGATCCATGGTTGATGCTACGAAGCGATAGAAGAATGACATGAGAATACCAGCGAGAATGGAAACGATCAATCCTTTGGAAGAAACCTTTTGGCTGGTTCCGCTGGCTTTCTTGCTGTATGCGATCGCGTTGATAATGATGGCCGCAGTGATCAGCGCCACACCGAGGAATAAATAGGCCGGATCGCCTTTTTGCGAACCCGCATAGTTTACGATAACGCCCAGCACCAACGCAATACCAATGCCTACCGGGAACGCTACTGACATTCCCGCGATGGCAATGGCTGTGGACAACAAGATATTCGCTGCATTGAAGATGACGCCACCGAGCAAAGCGCTTCCGATGTTTGCGCCATCAGCTTGTTGCAGATCTTCCATAAAACTTCGCCCGCCTTCTCCAATACTTCCGAGTGTGAACGCGAAAATGAGCGATAGGAGGAAAATTCCGATCACATAGTCCCAGTAGAAAAGTTCGTAGCGCCAGGTCTTGCCGGCAAGTTTTTGTGTATTTCCCCAGGAGCCCCAGCACAACATCGTGATCACACAAAATATAACCGCGGTAGAATAATTATCGATGATGAACATATGCGATAGTAAGGTTTAGGTTTTTAATGATTTCCGCTCTTTGCTCCAGCTGGAATGTCGTACTTAAAACCTTTCCAGGGTTCGCGTCCGGCAACATAATCCGGATTGGGCTCCATCATTTTTGCGTTCACGCTCTTCTGCCATTGGTGAAGCATGTCGCGCAGCTCTTTCACTTTCTCCGGATTCTGTTTCGCGATGTCATTGAGTTCAGCGATGTCTTTGTCGAGATCGAATAACTGAACAGTTCCATTTTCAAAATACTCGATCAGCTTGAGGTTCTTGTACCGCACCGCAGCGCCCGGACTTTGCATGCCGTGGTTACTGTAATGCGGGAAGTGCCAGAAGATCGCATCACGATCGATGGTCTTCTGTCCTTTCAGCAGCGGAACAAAACTTTTTCCGTCAGCATGCTGCTGCGGCATTTGCCGAAGCCCGGCCATTTCAAGAATGGTCGGGTAGAAATCGGTGCTCACGATAGGGAAGCTCGATTCAACACCGGCTTTCCCGGAACCTGCCCACTTCACAATCACCGGCACGCGAATTCCTCCTTCATACAACCAACCTTTGGATCCTCGTAACGGAAGGTTGGACGTGGAAATAGATTTGTCTGGATTCTTCGGGTCAAGTACTTTACTTGGCCTTCCGTAATTTCCTGTCGACATGCCGCCATTGTCTGACGCGAAGATCACGATCGTGTTGTCTTCTATTCCGAGCGCTTTGAGTTTATCCATCACTCTGCCGAGGCTTTCGTCCATCGCTTCGACCATAGCGGCAAACTGCACGTTGTCCTGGTGCTGCTTGATCTTGACGGTACCACGTGGAAGTTGACTGAGTCCGCGGTATGCAGTGTCTTTCAGTAGTGTAACGCGTTCTTCAATCGTCAACGCATCGCCATCGGGATTTCCTTCCAGCACATACGCGGGCCCGGGCCGCTCTCCCATCTTCGCCAGTTTCTTCTTGTATTTTTCCACGAGGTCAAGTCGCCCTTCTATCGGGTCGTGCACGGCAAAGTGAGAGAGATAAAGAAAGAACGGGTTATTCTGATTCTCTTCGATGAACTTTAAAGCATCGGTAGTCAACCGGTCAGTGAGATATTCGCCAGGATTGCCATCGTAGTTCGGCAATTTGAAAGGTGCATAGTAGGTCAATGGCCATCCTTTGCTCCAGCCTGCGGGAATGTGCATGTCGAATCCGTGTTTTGTCGGATCGGAAGGAGCTTCGCCAAGATGCCATTTGCCAGTGATAGCGGTTTTGTATCCGTTCTGCTTCAACGCTTCAGCCAGCGTTGTTTCCTCGTACGGCATCTGCTGAACAACCTCGACATTTTTTAATTTTTGATAAGCGAAATCATTTCGGCCGGGCAACCAGTCCGTGAGATTCATTCGGGCGGGATACTTTCCGGAGAGAATGCTGGCACGTGTTGGCGAGCAAACATGGCATGCTGCATACGCGTTCGTAAATTTCACGCCTTGCTTTGCCAGTTTATCGACATTGGGTGTTTCATAGAACCTGCTTCCATAGCAGCTTAGATCCGTCCAGCCGAGATCATCCACCAAAAAGAAAACGATGTTAGGCAGTTTGTTTTTCGACTGCTTCGGTTGTTTCGCCTGACCAAACACGCTCACTGGCGCAAACAGGAACGTGAGCACAATTACCGCAATTCTTTTCATCAACATCTTCATGCTTGTATTCAAAGTGTTATAGTTTCAGGTTTATCGTTATAAATGATGACGTACTTTATTTCAGGCTGCGCGTAGTCAACAGGGTTCAGAATTTTGATCCGTACGCGATGTTTTTCCTTCGGTAATTGATATTTCCAGAAAGGTGTAAACCTTCTTTTGTTTTCGGCAGTTGGCAGTTTCACTTTTTCTGCGAGCTGACCATCGATGTACGTTTCCGTTTCGAACACGTAAGTCCTGTCACCGTAGTCTTTGATATTCGGTGGACTGACCACAGCAAAGCCGATGCCTTCAAAATCGAATGTCACCTCGTTGGTGCTGATCACCGGATTGATAAGATCGACAGGATAATGGCCTTCGAAACTTACTTCCAGCGGAACAGTTGAAGGCGCTTGCGTTTTGATGACGATATTGCCACCATTTACTTCGCCACCGTTTTTCAAGATCGTTTTTTCAGCGTGGCGATAAGACATCTCGTACGCCTGATTGAGGCTGATCGATGTTCCCATAAAAGCAATGTCGCTCACTTTGTCGAGGCCCTGCTTCCATTTCGCAGGAATTGCATCGAAGCCAGTGATCGCTGCCAATATCCCTCCGGCAGAGGCCGGATTGCAGTCTGCATCATCGCCACATCGCGTTGTGATCTCAAAAGTCTTTGTGAAGTCTCCGTCTCCATACAAAAGTCCGAGTGTAACCCATGCTGCGTTGATCTTGGCGTCAATGTTGAATGGCTTGAATATGCCCAGCGGAGAACCGGTGTCGGTGCTCCACTTGCGATTCACCTTATACCACGTTGCTTTCCAGTCGTCCGGCTGTTCTTTGTGCCATTGCATTACATCACCGATGCACTGCGCGAACTTGCTTTCCGCAGGAATGACCTTGAGTGCCCGCTCGATAATTTGTTCAAGTTGTTTCACATCCCTGGCAATGAGCGCCTGAGCATACATCGAGGCAATGAACACACCACCGTAATACCCATCGCCATAATTCATGATGTGGCCGACACGATCGCATATCTGGACTGCTGAATTGATCATACCTGGCGACATTATTCCTGCGAAGTCTGCCTCAATTTGAAAATCGATGTCGTCAGCGCATGGATTGTTGAGCCAATGACCTGACTGAGGTGGCTTAAGTCCGTTTTGAATATTGTAGCGCGCGGTTTGATTCGCAAACCACAGCTTGTAGGTTGAGTTGCCGATTGCGTGCGCGAATTGCTCGGGCGTTGCATCGATGCCGTTCGACTCGATCACCTGCATGAACGTCAGGTCCATGTAGATGTCATCGTACGTTCCGGGCTTGCGTTTGAATTCAGAGATCAATGATGAATCACTCCAGTGCAGTTTCTGATTGTCTTGCACCATGGTCGAATTGTATTGGAATTCAATAGGTGCGCCAAATGTCACGCCTATCGTTTGGGCCGCCCACGCTCCTTTGATCTTATCTTTAAGTTCGTGCTTGGTAAGCGTGACGGAAGCCAGTTGTTCGCTGTTGTTCACCTGGTTTCCGCGCTCACTGCACCCTGCTGGAATTATTATCAACGTGGCGATCACCACCTTCCGGATCGAGATCATTTTTTACTCCTTGACAAATTTTAATTTTTTACCTGAATGTAATGTAAGCACA
>CBHROW010000164.1:0-11544 GCA_966080355.1 uncultured Chryseosolibacter sp. | reverse complement strand
CAGATGAGGGCTCCTTTCACAAATGCTAGAAAAGGTCTCAGCGTAAACCAAATTCAAAGATTTTTTTCGATTCTAAAATTTCTCCGGACAGTAGTGATTTTAGATTTGGGATTTGGCTATCCAGATTGATGCCTGGAGCGGCTCTGACCGAATCAGAAATCATAAATCATAAACCAGAAACTTGCAGCCAACTGCATTCTAAAATAATGTTTATTTTCGGGACTTTAAAGATGAGTCATGTCTAGAAATACTTTTGCGAGTGATAATTATGCGGGTGTGTTGCCTGAGGTGATGGAAGCTCTTGTACGTGCCAATCATGGTCACGCTGCTTCGTACGGAGCCGATGAATATTCTGCAAGAGCGGTGGCGCGTTTCAAATCTTACTTCGGTGATGATATCGAAGTTTTTTTTGCCTATAACGGAACCGGTGCCAACGTGCTCGGGCTTCAGGCCATGACACGATCGTTCAACTCCGTTCTTTGCTCGGAACTCGCCCACATCAACGTTGATGAATCTACTGCCCCTGAAAAATTCACAGGTTGCAAATTGATTCCCGTTCCAACGGTCAATGGAAAGATCACTCCGGCAGAAATCGAGAAACGAATCATCCGTTTAGAGGATCAGCATCATCCGCAGGCGAAAGTCATCTCTATCTCGCAGACAACGGAGTACGCAACGGTGTATTCGGTGGAAGAATTGAAAGCAATTTCCGCAGTAGCGAAAAAATACAAGCTGTATCTGCACATGGATGGTTCCAGGATCTGCAATGCAGCCATCAGCCTCGATCGGGACTTTGCTGCTTTCACACGCGATGTCGGAGTCGATGTGCTTTCATTCGGTGGAACAAAGAATGGATTGATGTTTGGAGAAGCGGTGGTCATATTCAATCGCGACCTTGCTCAACATTTGAAATACATCCGCAAGCAAAGTATGCAGCTTCACTCCAAGATGCGGTTCATCGGTGCACAATTCGAAGCACTATTGTCGAATGATCTTTGGCGGCAAGCTGCGACTCACTCCAATCGCATGGCGAAATTGCTCGAGAAAGAATTGCTGCGTGCTAAACAGGTGAAAATAACGCAATCGGTTGATGCGAACGGAGTATTCGCGATCATGCCGGCATCCATAATTCCCGAACTCCAGAAAGAACATTTTTTTTATGTATGGAACGATCAAACGTCAGAAGTGCGACTGATGTGCTCTTTCGATACGACTGAAGAAGATGTGAAAAATTTTGGCGAGAAGCTGATAGCGCTCACTAGCGCTTGAGGAACTTGAACGTACCGCGGAATTTCGCTTCGTCTTCTTTAACGGCCAGCAGATAATAACCCGATGCGAGATCTTTTACCTTAACACGAATCTCGTGCTCATCGACAATCTCGCTTTCAATCTCGACCTTATTACCGATTACGTTGTGCAGCGTGAGTGAAACTTTGGATGCAGGAAAATCTTCGACCCTCACATGAACAAACTCGGTTGCCGGGTTTGGAAAAATGTGCACTGATTTTTTGAGATCGCGTTCATGCGAGTAAGTGTCGTCCGGTGGCTGTGATTGAGCC
This sequence comes from uncultured Chryseosolibacter sp., assembly GCA_966080355.1. GTDB lineage: Bacteria > Bacteroidota > Bacteroidia > Cytophagales > Cyclobacteriaceae > Chryseosolibacter. Next base: position 9,985 of record CBHROW010000164.1, on the reverse strand, counting down.
ATTCCCCACCGTGCAGCGGAGGCTAAAAAGACAACCAAGAGGATTCGCACTAAACGCATTACAGGTTAAATTATTACAATATACGACAAAATTTGCACCTGAGTTCCAAGTTACACCAGCTATTTCTTGTTAGATGAATTAAAACCGGAGAAAGTTTAATCGTTACCACAATTATTCTTCTGCCACTTTCTTCCTTGATAGAGGCAAAAATTCGACCAGATCTGAAGCAATTAAACCCGCTTTTCCCATTTCAATTGCCGCCAGGTCGCCCGCCAGGCCATGTAAATAAACACCGATTATTGCCGCCTCTACGGGCGTATAAAATTGTGCCAAATAGCCGGTTAAAATTCCAGTCAAAACATCACCCATTCCGCCCGAGGCCATACCGGGATTTCCCGTGGGATTGAAATAAACTTTACCGCCAGGTTCCGCAATCGTTGTAAATGCTCCCTTTAGCACAATCACTGATTTGGTTTCGCGAGACAACGCCTTCACCTTTTCCAGGCGCTCGAAATCATCTTTCCATGTTCCGGCAAGTCGTTCAAATTCCTTTGGATGTGGCGTGAGGATGCTGCCTTCAGGTATGAGTCGGAGCAATTCTCGATCTGCCGCCAGCATATTAAGCGCATCGGCATCGATTACCATCGGTTTTCGATATGCAGTAAAAATATTTTTCAGTCCTGCAGCTGACTGTGGCTCTTTGCCGAGCCCTGGGCCGATACCTATCGTGGAAAATTTTTCCAGATCTCCAACTTGCGAAAAGTGACTTTCTACAGTATCGACCAACGCCATAGCTTCCGGCACTGAGGTCTGCATGATCTCATAGCCACATTTAGGAACATGTACTGTGAGCAGGCCAATCCCTGACCGCAAAGCTGCGCGCGAGGAAAGAACCGCAGCCCCCATTTTACCAAAACTTCCGGCAACAATTAGTCCGTGACCATACGTGCCTTTGTGATCAAATTTTTGTCTCGGTTTCAACCACTTCCGTATGTCTTGCTGCGTGACAAGGAAGTGATCTGTTTCAAACGACTTGAATTTCTGTTTGTTCAGGCCAATATCTATAGACGTGAATTCACCCGTGTACTGAAATGACTGCGGAAAGAAAAATGCAAGCTTCGGGCACTGGAAAGTAACGGTGTGATTCGCTCTGACGATCTCACCACCGGATGGACCATCTGCACTCAGGCCTGATGGAATATCGATAGCGATGATACGTGCGTTCGATGCATTGATACAACGGATAGCCTGACCGTAAATTCCTTCCACGGGTCGCGAAAGGCCAGAGCCGAAGATCGCATCGACAATCACATCGCGATCAGCAAACAACCCCTGGTCAGACTCTGTGACAATTTCGAATACCTCAGTTTTATTTTTGAGCCTCCCGAGGTTTACTTTGAAATCTTCCGACTGCGGAACGAGTCCCTTGACAATCCAAACCCTGACGTTGTATCCCCATTCCAACAACATTCGCGCAACAGCAAGGCCATCACCTCCGTTGTTACCGGTGCCACACACAATGCCAATCCTTTTTGTCAAGGCAACACGCTGAACAAACCAGTGTACAAATTCCCGTGAAGCGCGCTCCATCAAATCGATTGAAGAAATTGGTTCATGCTCGATCGTATGTGCATCGAGCTCGCGGATTTGTTTTGTGTTGATGACAGGAAGCATGTCAGGTGCCAGGTGCCGGGATGCCGGGTGCCGGGTCGGTACCATTTCACAAGCAAGGTAGTCTACATTCGTGCCTTCTGAAAGTTCGTGCTGAATTCCCTGGCAACTGGCAACCGGGCTTACCGGTCCACCTCACCCATCACCACATCGAGCGAACCAATGATGGCAATGAGGTCAGCTACTAAAACGCCTTTTGAAATTTCCTGCAATACACTGAGGTTGACAAAGGAACAGGAGCGGCATTTGCAGCGGAACGGAATGTCGCTTTTGCCATCAGCGCGGAAATAAAATCCCAACTCACCCTTTGTGCTTTCACCGCGAACGTAAAAATCCTGAGCAGCTGGTCTGATCTTCTTCGGGACCAGAGCTTGCGGATCAAAATCAGTTGTGCGTTGGTGATCCATTGTGAGTTTGGCGAGGCATTGCTCGATGATCTTCACGGATTCATAGATCTCTTGCATCCTCACCCAGGTACGATCCCAGCAGTCTCCGGTTTGTCCCATCTTACCTTCCCCAACGGGAATATCAAAATCCAATTCGGGATAAACTGAATAGGCATCAACCTTACGAAGGTCAAACGCCAATCCGGAGCCGCGCAGCATGGGGCCTGTAACACCACCATTGATCGCGAGGTCGAGCGGAAGAACTCCGACACCGGCAGTGCGTTTGATGAAAATTTTATTGTTGACGAGAATCTCTTCGAGCTCCGTGAGTTTTGGTTTGATATATTGAATGAATTCGCGACACCTTTCTTCGAAGCCAACCGGCAAATCGTAAAACAAGCCGCCAATCCATATATAGTTATAGAGCAATCGAGATCCGCTCGCCCACTCGAGCAATCGCAGAATATGTTCACGGTCTTTCATCAGCCAGAAGAAAGGTGTGAATGCACCGATGTCCATACCATACGTTCCAATAGCAATGAAATGTGAGCCGATACGGTTCAACTCCGCCATCAATACGCGGATATATTCCACGCGTTTTGGAATTTGTCTGGAGATGCCCAGCATTCGTTCTACGCCCATTGCGTAAATATGCTCGCAGTTCATGGCAGCAACATAATCGAGACGATCAACAAATGGAATCGTCTGGTTGTACGGCAGGTTTTCTCCGTGTTTTTCAAAACAACGATGGAGATAACCGATATGCGGAACGACCTGCCTGACCACCTCACCGTCCATCAGCACCTCAAGCCTTAGCACGCCATGTGTTGATGGATGCTGCGGTCCAAGGTTGATGATCATCTCTTCCGAATGCAGGTCTTCCGCGCGAAGCTTGTTGGGCTCAGAGAGCTGAAGATTGGATGGGTGATATTTGTACTGAACGGACATTGAAATCAGGCATTAGGAGGAATCAGGCATTAGGAATTAGGCATTGGAGGCTAGGCGTTAGCGAGGCCTCGCGTGACGTAGCTCGCAATTTGGAAATTAAAAATCGGCTAATTGGCATCGGCTAATTGGCTAATTGTTTTAGTAGTCGAATTTGATTCCCCGATACGCCTCCACATTTTTATAATCTTTTCTCAACGGAAATCCATCCCAGTCTGCAGGCATGAGGATCCTTCGAAGGTCCGGGTGATTTCTAAACACAATGCCGAACATGTCGTAGGCTTCTCGTTCATGCCAGTCAGCAGTTTTCCAGATTGCGCTTACGCTTTCTATTGTTGGGTCTTCGCGCTGCAACTTTACCCGAAGCGCGAGGTGATGATTGAACGGGATCGAATACAAGTTATATGCTACTTCCATCGTGCTGGCTTCAGCACCGTTGTCGATGGCCGTAATGCACGACAACATGTCGAAGTAAGTTGACTCGTGGTTGTGCAACGCGCGAGTAACATTGATCAGGTCTGCAGGTTCGATAATGATAGCCTTCGGTGTCGCATGAGGATCGCTCAATGGACTACCTGACCGACAATGTACTTTCACGAATTCGAAGAGTTGATCAAACGTCAGCATGTTCCTGCTTTAATAATTTTTCAATCGCGTTCGGGGCAACGAGACTTTCGTTCCGGATCTTTTCCTGGAGTTTTAAAAATCCTCCGATGAGTGCCTCGGGGCGTGGTGGGCACCCTGGAACATAAATATCAACGGGTACAATCCGATCGACTCCTTTCACCACGTGATAACCGTGCTGCCAGTATGGACCTCCGCAATTTGAACACGAGCCCATTGAAATTACATAACGGGGCTCAGCCATCTGCTCGTAAAGTCGTTTGATGCGATCGGCCATTTTGAAAGTTACTGTTCCGGCAACGATCATCACGTCAGCCTGACGGGGCGTTGCGCGCGGAGCCATTCCGAACCGGTCCATATCGTAAACGGTAGTACCTGTGCTCATGAACTCGATTGCACAACATGCGATACCGAATGTCATGGGGAACATCGATGAGAGCCGCGCCCAGTTGATGAGATCCTCCATCTTCGTAACGACCACACCACCATTTTCAAAACGCTGATCCAGCAAACCCTTCATTGTTTTCCGCGCTTATATTTTTCGTTGAACTTATTGTACAAAGTCTTTGGAACCGGTGAGACGTATTCCGTTGGTTTCGGGTCGGGCTTGATCCAATCAAGAAAACCGTTCACCCAGGCGTAAGCCAAACCGATCGCCAGTATAATGATAAATACAACGGCCTCGCTAAGCGCAATCCATGCCCAGGTTCCATTTGTTTGTTCGACCAATTCCTTGTTCGCAAAAACGGTTGCCCAGGGGAAAAGCAGCACGAGCTCCACTTCGAACAAAATAAAGATGAGTGCAATGATATAAAATCGGATATTGAATTGCGTCCACGCTGCACTTACTGGTTCTTCGCCACTTTCGTAAGTCGCTAATTTTTCAGGGTTGGGTCTATCGGGGCGAAGAAGCTTTGATGCAAAAAGCGAAGCTACGATAAAAATAATTCCTCCGATAATAAAGAGAAGCGCTTCACCAAAGCCGGTCATGTTGAGTGCCACGAACCAAAGATAGTAGAAAGCTATGGCTTTTAGATGTGGCAGAATACAAATGTGCCAATTTGCCGATGTGCCGATGTGCCGATGAAATGCAAAAATGCAGTTCCAGCGTCATTGGCATATTGTCAAATCGGCTAATTAGTATTTTCACTTCCAGGCGGCCAGGATCACGCCCATTACGGTGAGTGACACGATGCCGTAGCCTGCGTTGATCATGAATAATTTGAAAGAACGTCTTTCAAACAGATAGTAGGTTCCGAGAAAAGTCGCAACCCAGCCGAAGCCCGCGAGAAATCCCCAAAGTCCACCCATCGTTGGATCGGACTCGGGTCCCATGAACATCGCCAGGTTGATGCTCGCAATGAACGCAAGGAGAAATGCCAATCCGAAGATCTTGATCATGTTGGCATTCTTCATTCCCTCCTCTGTAAATCCGTTTTCACGCATCCACGCTTTTCCGAATACCGCTGGCGAATACCAGAGTCCGCCAATGAGAAAGGTTGAGAGGGCGGCAACGAGTACGGCCCAGATGTTGAATGATGGCATACCTTAAATTTTAAATTTCACATTTTAAATTTCAAATTTCAATGCGTACGATACTAGAATTTTTCCGCTGGTTTCAATCCCTGAGGAACATTTTTTGGAAAATCCTTCAGGTTCACTGGCCCAACCTCGAGACTGTACTTCAAATTCGGCAACACGAATCCGGCCCAAGCCTGAGAAAAGTAATTGTATACCGCATTCCACTCATCGCCTTGGCCCCAGCCTGTCTGAGAAAACGTAACGAGCGTTTCTTTAGGCCCCGCGGGATAAAATCGAAATGTAACCAATGTTCTGTTCTTTCTGATGTCAGGCCACTGCGGAGGTGCGTCCCAGCTAAACGACACCATTTTTTTATCCTCAACCGCGAGGATCACATTATTCTCAGCGCCACGCTGTCCGGCTGGTGCCTGCGGTGCAAACAGGATGTCGAGCTTGCTCATGGTTTTCAATTCATAGTTGCATGCTGGTGCGAAAAATTTTTTCATTCCCTTTTCATCGGCAAACCTCGCCCACACACTATCCAAGGGTGCATTGATGCGAACAAAAAGATTAAGAATTTTTTCTTTGATGAGTGCTTGTTCGGACGCGGATAATCCCTGGGAGAATGACGCAATCGAACTCAGTGCGAAAAGCAAAACCAGGATGTAACGTTTTGTAAACATGATTTTCATGACTAGCGGGTTTGAGAAACTGTAAGTTGTTTGTTATGCTGAAGATAATAGTTGATCGCTTGCTGCCAGTCCTTCAAATCGTGGGAAAACATTTTTTCGAGTGCAGCACGATTCAAAGCATTGCCTTTTTCATCTAGCCCGGTGTACGTGTAGGTTACTGTTGCCACAGTTTTTGCTCCGGTCGATGTGCAAGCAACGCGAATAAACCAGATCCTGTGCTCAGTTGATACGGTATATTCAATTGTATATTTTTCCCGATCGAGTTGACTAATTGTCCATAGGTAAAAACGCTCATCGGTAGGTGCCGTGGTTCTGAAAATAAAATGCTCCTCGATCTTATCTGCGGAGCCAAATACAATCTCTGGATCCCATCCTTCCGCCCATTCTTTTTCCCGGATCGGACCGAACAAAGGAAAAACTTTCGTGATCTGGCCATCGACTTCAAAGGATGAACTTTTGCTGATGCGTTCCGACTTAAAATTTGTTTGAGCCATAATTGTAAAACCAGCAAGAAAGAGTGCGAGCGTGGATAATATTTTCATTGCTTCGTTGATTGTAGAATGAAATTGCGAACTTTATAAACGCGAAACCCGATTCTTTGACTGAACCGGAAAAAACCGAACGCGAAACGCCCAATGGCTGACACAACGGTGCAACACGATGATGTCAAGTTGAACGACAATCTGATCAGGTTGCTGGGCATTCCTTTCTTTGGCATCATTATTCCGAACATTTCAGGGTTGTTTGGCGACTTGAGTTGGACGGATGTGAGGTACTGGCTTGGCTACATTTACTTCATCACCCTAGCGTTCATCATCTGGCAGGGCAACCGGTATTTGTTGTTCAGGACGCGAAAGCGATTCACCTGGTTCGACAAGCCGATAGAAAAACTGATCCTCCTTTTGATCAACAATATTTTCTACACCTCACCACTCACGGTCGCGTGGCTTTGCATGTGGTACCGTATGGCCAATTTTGAGAAAGTGAATTGGGGCGCGATCCAGCTCGTAGTATTGATCAATGTGATCTGTGTTTTGTTCGTCACACATGTTTATGAAACCGTATTTATGGTGAAAGAACAACAGGGTGAGCAACTTAAGAATGCCGAACTCTCTAGAGCGAAGGCGGAAGCAGAACTGGCGGCATTGAAAAATCAGGTCGACCCTCATTTCATGTTCAATTCGCTGAACAGTTTGTCGTATCTCATCGGAAAAGATCCGCAAAAAGCTTCGTTGTTCACAGAAAACCTGGCCGAAGTTTACCGGTACATACTCAGTCAAAAAGATCAGACCCTGGTGATGCTAGGAGATGAACTAGACTTCACCCATAAGTATACGGAGCTCTTGCATCTCCGTTTCGGAAAGGCACTTCACTTCAAGAAACATTTTAACGGAGCGCTCGATAAAAGTTTCCTGATCCCACCAACATCCGTTTTTGTAGCATTGGAAAACGCGGTCAAACACAACGAGATCTCCGAACAATTTCCATTGCAGATCGACATAGATCTCCACGATGACCACCTGGTAATCACCAACAAGATCAGGCAAAAGCGAAACCTTCAGCATTCGTCAAAGATCGGATTGAAAAACCTGGACGAGCGATTCAAGTTATTGACGGGAAAAAATATTCGGTCAGGAGAAACCGAAGCGGAAATATTCAAAGTCGAGCTGCCACTGATTCCCATGAAGAATTAACATGAATGTACTGATCATTGAGGACGAACTGCTCGCGCAAGCAAAAATGCAATCGCTGTTAACATCGATCGATCCTTCTATTCATATAGTTGGCAAACTTGGAAGCGTGAAAGAATCTTTGGAATGGCTTTCGCAAAATCCCGTACCCGATGTGGCTTATGTCGATATTCAACTTTCCGATGACCACTCGTTCGAGATCTTCAGAAAATATCCCGTTCAATTTCCGGTTGTCTTTACAACTGCATTCGACAAGTATTTACTGGAGAGCTTTGAATTTAATTCGATCGACTACCTGCTGAAGCCCATTTCGGAAGAAAAACTCAGAAGATCCCTTTCCAAATTGAAGAAGCTCGAACATCATTTCATTTATGGGAATATCATGAAGCTCGTGCAACAAACTCAGGAACCTTCCAGGGAAAGAATTGTTGTAAAAAAGGGCACTGAGTTCATCGCGCTATCGCTGACCGAGATCGCATTTTTTTTCACGGAACATCGCATCGTGTTCGTTTGCGATTTCAGTGGCAATCAATACATCGTTGACAAGAATCTCGGTGATGTGGAAACCAATCTCGATCGGTCGAAATTTTTCAGGATCAATCGCAAGTTCATCGCCAACATCAAGGCTATTGAAAAATTCAAACCTGACAATGGCAAGATCCGCGTGTTCCTGAAACCCGAAGTGAAGGAAGAGGTTCATGTAAGCAAGGAGACTGCACCGGAGTTTCGCCTTTGGATTGGAGGGGAATGAGTTTTACCTTCCAAGTGGCTGGATCGTGTTCCACCCTTATGTATATCCTTTTTGGTAAACCAATTAGAATGCTGAGCGTTGAAAAAAACTATGCGTTCGTTTCAAAATTCATCGCTCGACTTTTTCGCTCCCGGGCCGCAGGGCCACTGGTATGCTTCGTTCGGGGCTGAACCTTGGCAGCACATTCCACTGCCAGACCGAAGCCAAGCTTATGCCCTCAGAAAGCATACCGGAAAGTGAACACCATTCGGTTAACCAGGGTTTTTCACTATGGAGCAACTGTTCGCCTAATGGAGTGTCGATCTGTATTTTATCAGTCGTGGAGCGGACGTTTTTTGATCATTCCACCTTTGATGTCGTTCACACTGTTCTCCACAACGAACGCCTCGTCATCGATCTTAGCGATTTCGGTTTTTAGCTTTTGCAGCTCGAGACGCGTGATCACCGAATAGAGAATGTCGATGTCCATATCACGAGCTCCTTTTTTTCCGAAACCTGTCTTTCCTTTGAGGATCGTTACACCGCGGCCCATGTTGTTGATGATCGCGTCTTTGATCTGCTGGCTCTTATTCGAAACAATGATCACACTGGTGTATTCTTCAATACCATGAACCACGAAGTCGACTGTTTTCGAAGCAACGAGGTAAGTGAGTATGGCATACAAAGCTGTTTCGATATTAATGAGGTACGCGGCAAATGAAAAGATCATGATGTTGAGAAAGAGAATGAAGTCGCCTACCGTGAGTGCAGTTTTCCGGCTTGTATAGATCGCCAACACTTCGGTTCCATCGATCACACTACCACCGCGAATGGACAAACCGATACCTAAGCCGAGAAAAAATCCGCCAAAGAAGGAGATCAGCAATTTGTCATTGGTGACGGTGGGAAAATTGATAAAGGCAAGGATCACCGCCAGCACTACAATGGCAACAAGTGTTTTCACCGCGAAAATTTTCGATACTTGAGTATAACCGATGATCATGAATGGCAGGTTGATGATCACGAGTAAGTACGAAACATCAATGTGCGTCAGGAAATTGATCAGCAGCGAAATACCCACGACACCTCCATCGAGAAAGCCATTTGGCAAAAGAAATCCCTTCAAACCAAACGCAGCAGACAGCACACCTGTTGAGATGAACATAAAGTCCTTGAGGCCGCGCAAAATGTTGATCCGTTTTACTCGGAGTTCGTTCAACTGCTGATGTCGGGTGCGGGTACTCATGGTTGTAAATTAAGAATAAGAAGCTAAAAGCTGAAGGCTGAAAGCTGGAATTAGCAGAAAGCAAAAAGCAGAAAGCAGAAGGCCTGTTCATCAAATATCTACATTTATCAATAGAAGAAAGAAAGCCGCCTTGAGTACGTACCGTTTTTTCTGAGGCAGAAAAGGCGTGACCGCTCCGCAAACTTTCGGCTTTTAGCTTTCGGCATTAGTGTCTGGGGAAATTTTTGAAATGAAAAAATCATCGGATTTGATTCAAACTCATTGGTTTGTACACAAATTTCAAATGTAGCCCTCACCTGCATTTTGCATTTCATCTTCCGGCATGCTTCATGAGGGCCTAAGCTTGGCTTCGGTCTGGCAATGGCGTGTGCTGCCAAGGTTCAGCCCGAGGGAAGCATACCAGTGGCCCAAGCGGCCCCGGAGCGAAAAAAAAGATTTGATCGAAGTGATCGGTTTGAGGTTCGGAAAACTTTCTCCGG
>CBHROW010000163.1:0-11614 GCA_966080355.1 uncultured Chryseosolibacter sp. | reverse complement strand
GCGGCCAGGGTTAAGGCCGGCCTGCCTGCCGTTGCAGACCGTGGGCGGTAGCAGGATGAAGCATATCAGTGGCCAAGCGGCCCCGGAGCGACAAAAAAGATTTAATCGAAGCGATGGTGTTGGAAGTTCTGGTGAGCTTCCCCGGACAGTAGTAGTTATTCAATATTATTTCAATTTGCTTTTCAGGAATTCAGCGGTATATCCCTTCCCTTTCTTCACCATCTCTTCCGGAGTTCCTGCGAATAAAAGATTTCCGCCTTTCTTTTCCCCGCCTTCCGGCCCGAGATCGATGATCCAGTCGGCACACTTGATCACTTCGAGATTGTGTTCAATAACGATGACTGTGTGTCCTTCATCGACAAGGGCATTGACTGCTTTTAGAAGTTTTGAAATATCGTGAAAGTGAAGACCGGTAGTAGGCTCGTCAAAAATGAATAAGATATTTCCTTCGGGTGAATTTTTGCCGAGAAACGATGCGAGCTTAACCCGCTGGGCTTCTCCTCCCGATAGTGAATTCGATGATTGGCCAAGCTTCACGTAGCCGAGACCAACATCATTGAGTGGAACGATCTTTTCGTGAATGCTTTTCTTGTCTTTGAAAAATTCGAGAGCATCTTCCACCGTCATGTCGAGAATGTCGGCAATATTCTTGCCGTTCATTTCTACTTCAAGGATTTCCTGCTTGAAGCGTTTGCCATGACAACTTTCGCACTTCAGGAAAATGTCAGCCATGAATTGCATTTCCACTTTGATCTCACCTTCGCCCTGGCACGTTTCGCAACGACCGCCTTCCACGTTGAACGAAAAATGTGAAGGTTTGTATCCGCGTTGTTTCGAAAGCGGTTGTTCGGAGAAACACTGGCGAATCGCATCATACGCTTTTACGTAGCTGATGGGATTCGATCGCGAGGATTTTCCAATCGGGTTTTGATCGACAAATTCAACCTGGGTGATCCTGGAATAGTCTCCTTCGAGCTTGTCGAATTTGCCCGGAGCTTCAGCCACGGAGCCGTTCATCCTACCTACTGCCGGATAAAGTATCTTTTTGATCAAAGTCGATTTACCCGAACCACTAACGCCAGTAACAACCGTCAGCGCTCCCAGCGGAAACTTCACCGTAAGGTTCTTCAAATTGTTTTCCCGCGCTCCAACAACTGTAATCGAGTCGCTCCACTTTCTCCTTGTTGATGGGACTTCGATCTTCTCTTTTCCCGTGAGATAATCGGTTGTATGAGAAACATGTTTGCCGTTCAGGTCTTTCATAGCACCCTGGAACACCAGGTGTCCACCGTGAGAGCCTGCGTCTGGACCGATGTCGATGATCTCGTCTGCTGCACGCATGATCTCTTCTTCATGCTCAACCACGATAACCGTATTTCCCAGATCGCGCAATGATTGCAATACTTCCACCATGCGTGCTGTGTCTTTGGGATGAAGGCCGATACTCGGTTCATCAAGTACATACATCGAACCCACCAACGCACTCCCCAGCGATGTTGCGAGTTTTATGCGTTGATATTCTCCTCCCGAAAGTGTTGAAGTGATTCGATTTAGTGTGAGATAACCGAGCCCCACTTTCGCCATATAGCTTAGACGGCTTTTGATCTCGGTAAGAATACGCTCCGATACCTTGCGATCGAACTCTGTGAGTTTCAATTTTTCAAAAAACACCAATGCATCCTCGATCGGCATCAGCACAATGTCTGTGATCGAAGTATCAGCGATCTTTACATATTGAGCGTCTTTTCTCAACCGGGTCCCGCGGCAATCAGGGCAATTCGTTCTTCCGCGGTAGCGCGACAACATCACACGATACTGGATCTTGTACGACTTCGATTCGAGATGTTTGAAGAATGCGTATATACCTTCAAAGTATTCATTCCCCGACCAAAGCAGATTCTTTTGCTGAGGTGTAAGCTCGTGATAGGGCCGATGGATCGGGAAGTCAAACTTGATCCCGTTCTTGAGCAAAGGCTTCGCCCATTCGCTCATCGCTTCGCTTCGCCATGGAGCGATCGCACCTTCATATATAGAAAGACCTTTATCAGGAATAACCAGGTCTTCATCGATGCCTAATACTTTTCCAAAGCCTTCGCAGGTCTGACAAGCGCCATACGGGTTGTTAAAACTGAAAAAATTGACTGACGGCTCGGTAAATGTCATTCCATCAAGCTCGAACCTGTCCGAGAACTGCAGCTTGTCATGACCTTCGGGATAAACAATGCAGTCGCCATCGCCTTCGAAGAATGCAGTTTGCACGGAATCAGAAAGTCTGAACACCGTGTCTTCATCGTCTTTATTAACCGCAGTGCGATCGATCAGGATCTCGATCTCACCTTCGATCTTCACTGTTTTTTTCTTTTTTGACCCTTCTTCCGGATTGAGCAGTTCCTCGATGAATTTCATTTCGCCATCCACCAGAATTCTTGCAAATCCTTTACTGAGCAAAAGGTTGAGCTCATCGGTGATCTTTCGCCCTTTCTTAATATGGAGCGGGCATGCTACCATCACGCGCGTTCCGTCTGGGAATTTGTTGATCGCGTTGACAACGTCCGTGACGGTATCTCTCCGCACTTCCTTGCCGGAGATGGGTGAATAGGTTTTCCCGATCCGCGCAAACAGAAGTTTCAAATAGTCGTAGATCTCCGTTGTAGTGCCGACTGTCGAGCGTGGGTTTCGGGTGTTCACTTTTTGTTCAATCGCAATAGCTGGAGAAACACCGCGGATATAGTCGACATCGGGTTTCTCCATACGGCCAAGGAATTGTCGGGCATACGAGCTGAGACTCTCCACGTACATACGCTGACCTTCGGCAAAAAGCGTATCGAAAGCCAGGGACGATTTCCCCGATCCGGAAAGCCCAGTGATAACCACAAGTTTGTTCCGGGGAATTGCTACGCTGAGGTTTTTAAGGTTGTTTACCCTCGCCCGTTTGATGATGATGAACTGTTTTGGATCTAGCTCATCGAGTTGCGCCTCTGTATATTTTAGGTTTGCCACGTATCGGTTCGAATTAAAAAGAAAGAACACCACCCAGCCGGATGGTGTTCACAGATCTCAATATTTTTTCCGGAAAGGATCTAGTTGTCGAAATCGGGATCATAGCTAGCCTCGCGGCTTTTCCGACCACCACCTTCTTCATCGTAATCGTCACCACCACCGCTATTGCCGTCTTCACCGTATTCATCATTGGAGCCGAAGTCATCGTCATCGCCACCAGCCGCTGCGGCTGCCCCTTCGAACTCTTTCTCGGGATTTCCTTCTACATCATACTCACCATCGCTGTTTTTTGTTGCCGGAACCTTGATCAGGTACGTGGCATCATCAGTCTCGAGTGGGAATACAAAAATAGGTTCTTTCTTGGCGTTTGTAATTCTCGTAATGCTGCTCTCATAGCCATTGGGATACTGATCCCTCAGCAATTCCTTCAAATCATCCGACAGGTTTTCCAAACTTTTTATAACGCGCTTTTTGCTGACCGGCATATGTGATTTCAAAAAAAATTCTCGCGACAAATACCACAAGAAATTGTATAGAAGGCAAGAATTTTCAAAAATTTTTTTGGACTGTTCGCTTTTATTTCTATCTTTTCAAACCAAATCAATCACCAAACCCACACAATATCGAAAGAGACCTCTACGTTACCTAAAATGTGAAGCAGAATGATTGACAAAGGATTCAGCGACAGCCAGTTAGTGTCGCTCTATCAAACCGGTAACGAAGAAGCTTTCGAAATGCTCCTACACCGACACAAATCCAAAGTCTATACAGCCATCTACCTGATTGTAAAGGATCGGTATACGGCTGAAGATTTGTTGCAGGAAACTTTCATCAAAGCGATCAACACCATCCGTGGTGGACGGTACAATGAGGAGGGGAAATTCCTGCCTTGGATCAGTCGCATAGCGCATAACCTCGCTATCGATCATTTCAGAAAAGACAAACGTTACCCTGAAGTCGTCCTGGAAGACGGCAGCAAAGTTTTCAATTCAATGGATTTCTCTGAGGATTCCATGGAAGGAAAGCAAATGCAACGCGAGACCCGAATAAAACTGAGAGATTGTATCAAAGACCTTCCTGTTGAGCAAAAGCATGTGCTCATCATGAGGCATTATTTTGATATGAGTTTTCAGGAAATCGCTGACCGCACTGGTGTGAGCATTAACACAGCCTTGGGTAGGATGCGTTATGCGCTCATCAATCTGCGGAAGATGATGAAGAAAAACAGAGCCTATGATAAAAACTTTTACCCAGACGGATTTGATTCGGTACTTCTACCGAGAGACTACGGAGGAGGAGAAGACGGAGATTGACAAAGCCCTGATCTGTGACAGCGAGCTGATGGCCTTGTTCAAGGAAATCACTTCCATGATCGCAGCATTGGACGGAGCGGAAATGGAACCTTCTTCCGTAACGCTTCAGAACATTCTGAGTCATTCCCGGAGCACCCGGCCACAGAAGTAAGTAGTTTCTAGAGTTCCTGGATACGGATGTTGCGCCAACGTACCCTGACGCCACCGCCATCATGTATCTGGAGTGCTACTTTTCCATTCTTTTCACCGATCTTTCCATCGGTAAGTTCGATCATTTGCTGACCATTAAGCCAGGTGGTGACCGTGTTGCCTTTTACGCGAACGACCATTTCATTCCATTCACCTTCTTTCAATATTTTCTCTTTCGCAGCATCAGGCTGGATCAACCATCCACGCCCATACGATTCATAGATCCCTCCTGTGTGATGATCCATCGGTGCAACTTCAGCCTGCCATCCGGAGATCTTCGTGCCTTCTATCGAACTGTGAAAAAACACCCCACTATTGCCATTGCTTTCTTGCTTGAACTCCAGCTTCAGCTCAAAATCTTTGAAGTTTTTATCGGTTGACAGATAACCGTATTGCTTGTCGGGACCGCTTTCGCAAATAAGGTCGCCACTTTCTACAAACCATTTTTCAGTTCCGTGGACGGTCCAGCCTGAAAGATCTTTGCCGTTGAACAATGATTGTTGACCGAACGAAATAAGTGCTGACACAAAAAGCAGCACGAGGGTGAATAAGACGTTTTTCATAAAGTGAATTAGGATCAAAATAATCAATTATCAATGACCAATAATCAAATAAACGCAGGTGTTCACGGTTGGCAGTTCGCGGTTCACGGTAGGGTGCTTGCTGGAGAGTAGTGTTAATCGTCAACTGTAAACTTTTAACATCGCGCCCGGGTCAATGTGTAATGAACTGACAGATCGCAATAAACTTGAATCGGATACTTTGTATTTCCTTTATTTGCATTGTGAAAGTCCTTTTGCTTCATCAGCATTTTAATACACCTTATGCGGGTGGCGCAATCCGGTCATGGTACCTGGCAAAAGCTTTGGTTGATGCTGGACACGAAGTGATTGTGTTGACGGGATCAAACAAGCCTGCCGTTATCGATGCATACATTGACGGAATAAAAGTTTTCTATCTTCCAGTTCCGTACGAAAACAGATTCGGATTTTATAAGCGAAGCATATCGTTTGTCAGGTTTGTACGGGATGCCGTTCGGTTCGCTGAAAAATTTTCCGATTCCAATGTCTGCTACGCGATCTCGGTGCCATTGACGGTTGGCGTGGCGGCCATGCGGATCAAAAAGAAATATAAAATTCCGTTCGTCTTCGAGGTAGGTGATCTGTGGCCGGAAGCGCCTGTCGAAATGGGCTTTGTAAAAAATCCTTTGCTGAAGAGTGTGCTTTTCGGACTTGAGAAAAAGATATATCAGTCTGCGGTCGGGGTGGTTGGACTGTCAGATCCAATTGCCGACTCGATCAGAAAAAAAAATCCCGATGTTCAGGTTGCTGTCATTCCGAACATGAGTGACACCGAGTTTTTTTCTGCCGCCCTGGCTTCTGAGGTCAACAAGGAAAAATTTGGCGCCCGGGGAAAGTTCGTGATCTCGTATATCGGAGCGCTGGGCGTGGCAAACGGACTTTTGAATATGATCGAGTTGTCTGCGGCCTGCAAGCGAGAAGGATTGCCAATTCATATTTTGATTTGTGGCGAAGGGGCGATGCGGAGCGAGCTTGAATCGAAGATTTTGAAGGGCGGAATCTCCAATATTTCCTTACTTCCATTCACCAACAGAGAAGGTGTTCGTGAAATCCTGCGCGCGACCGATGCGGCATTCATCAGCTTTCAACCTTATCAGATACTTACCACGGGTTCACCTAATAAATATTTCGATGCGCTTGCCGCTGGTAAGATGATCATCACAAATTTTGGCGGCTGGGTGCGTGACGAGGTTATGCGGGAACATTTGGGGTTTTCTTTCGACTCGGGAAACGCTCTCATGTTTCTCGAGAAAATCAAAACCTTTCTGAACGATCCTGAAAAAGTAAGGAAGTGTGGTTTAAACGCGCGCGCTCTGGCCGAACGGAAATATTCACGCAAGCTGCTCTCTCATCAATTTGTCAGGCTTATTGAGGATACTCAGACATCCTTTCCGGGGAAGTAAGCTCTAATTCTTTCCTGGAAAGATTTCTTGTAAGTGATGCCAACGGGAACTGTCTCGCCTGCAATTTCAATTTCATTTTTTGCAATGGCCTCGACAGCGGCAATATTTACGATAAAAGAATTGTGCACGCGGATGAATTGCTCCGGAAGCTCCTCTTCCAGATTTTTCATCGCCTGCAGGCTCATGATCTTTTTATCTTTTGTGTGAATGGTAACATATTCGCGCGAGCCTTTGACGAAGAGAATATCTTTGAACTCGATCCTCACGAGTTTGTTCCCATCTTTAACGAACATGAAGCTTGCCGATGGATTTGTGTTACTATCTATGCGCTTTGCCGGGTTTTCTATTCGCTGCGTGATCTTGTTGACGGCTTTCAAAAAGCGGCCGAAGTCGAATGGTTTTAAAAGGTAGTCGGCAACATCGAGCTCAAATCCTTCCAGGGCGTGTTCCGCATAGGCGGTTGTGAGCACAATTGCTGGTCTTTTGTCAAGTGTTTTAAGAAAATCGATACCGGAGATGTCCGGCATCTGGATGTCGAGAAAGATCACATCGATGTTCTTCTTGCGCAAAGTTTCCATCGAGGCAAGTGCGCTCGAAAACGAACCTTCAAGCGAGAGCTCTGGCACCTTTGCGATGAACTCGGCCAGCAATTTTCTGGCGTAAGGCTCGTCATCGATAACAAGGCAACGGATCATGCGATGTTTAAGGTAAGAAAAACCTGGTATACCTCCTTGTTGTCTATGATATCGAGTTGGTGCTGCCCGGGATAACTCAGATGCAACCGCTTCATCACATTATCAAGTCCGAATCCCGATTTTAGTTTGGCATTTGCCAAGCTCTTCAGCTTTCGGTTGGAGACGCTGTATTTTACCACCGTGTCTGTCACAACAAGGTCGACTTTGATCCAACAATTCGCCTCTTGATCGCTAACTCCATGCTTGAATGCATTTTCGAGAAAAGTGATCATGATCAGCGGGGCAATCTCAACATTGCGTGTATTTCCATCGGTATGAAAGTCGATCTGAAATTTTCGATTCAGCCTGATACTTTCGAGATCAACATAATCATTCATGTAGGCGATCTCTTTTTGCAACGACACTTTCTCTTTGTTGGCATCGTAGATCATGTAGCGCATGATATTTGATAATTTGATAATGACCTCCGTTGCTGATTTTGATCCCGCGTAAACGAGATAGTTCAGGTTGTGAAGGGTGTTGAATAAAAAATGAGGATTGATCTGCGCTTTCAGGTAATTCAGCTCCGCCACCAGTTTTTCATTTTCCAGCTGACGTTTTTTGTTTTCAAGATCGAACCAATCGAACGTAAAACGGATCATACCCGTGAAGATCAGGAATGACATGGTATCCCAAACCGTACTGATGATGCGTGGTATCCGCAACGTCTTGTAGTATGATTCGTTCGTGGTGATTTGCGCGAGAATTTCATTTTCCACTAAAATCCGGAGAGAAAAAATTACAAACAGCAATACGAGCAATCGACCCGCGTATGGCAATGCCTTTTTATCGCGGATGAGTGGCGGAAGAATAAAGAAATAGTGAATGTAACTGGCGATGATGTTGAAAGAAGTGGGTACACTCAAATAGATCATCGCCTTCCTCAATCCGAGATATTCGGAGATGTCGTAAACACGGTAGCTGGCGTACAGCACCCAAAATGAAATGTGGAGTAATACAACTTTGTTTCTGACAACAAACGATCTCATCATACGCAAAGTAACCGTTTGTAAATAATTTCGATAGCAGTGATCAATAGATTGGATGGTTCATTCAACCGGGTTGACATTTTCGTCTATGCATGTAATTGGCAGATAGGAATCAACGTTGGGGTGAATTGTTCCAGGGGATGATTGATCGGACCCTTCAACTTATGCAGGCAGTCGTTTACTTGGAATAGTAAACTCCAAACTTTAAAACTATGACCAAATTCTTCTGCTGTTCTTACTTATTAATATGGTGTTTGTTACCCGGACACGAGGTTTTCGCTCAAATGGATACGATTGACATAGCGAAGCCCGACCTCATCACCGCCCAATTGAAGCCGGGACTGCATCAATACCTGGTCTACTTCGAAAATCCAAAGAAGAAAAGGCTGGGCAATCCATCGCTGTGGAACCGGAATGTTGTTTTTAAAAAATTCAAGGGTGAAGACGTTATCGAGATCGAACAGAACTGGTACGGTAACGACACGCTTTTCAACCGTTATGTGTATTCGATTTCAAAAAGAAAAACTTTTGAGCCCATTTACCACAAAACAAAAATGAAAGGCGCGACTGAAGCATTCGATTTCACTCCGACAAAAGTCACTGGATCAGACTCGGTGGCGAACAATATGAAAGGCGATCTCGATGTAAGACTCGCTGCGCCAACGTTGAACTGGGAAGTAGATCTTGAAGTTTTTTCAACATTGCCGATCAAAAAAGAAGGTCAGCGTTTTTTCATCAACTTCTATCATCCGGGCGGGCGCATGGCTCCTCAATACCACGAGTATGCAATTATCGGTTCCGATAAGATCAAAGTTGTAAATGACCAGGATCTTGATTGCTGGAAAATGAAGATCGAGTATGGGCCGAATTCATGGGCGATTTTCTGGATCGCGAAGAAATCGAAGGAAGTATTGAAGATGCAGGAATTTTATGGCAGTGGATACCGGTATAAGGTGAAGTTATCTACACCTGTTACTGCCGCGTCTTTTTGATTTGTCATTGAAATAAAAATGTGCCAATTAGCCGATTAGCCAATGTGCCGATGATTGGGTAAACATTTGTTTTGACGATCACAAAATTTCTTAGGAAAAATAAATTTAAGCCTAAGTACCATTTCTACGTCCATTTCCCGCGAATGACGGTGGCGGGGGTGTTAGGCAACTATCGGTCTTACGCAAGAAAATAATATCGAATAATCAACACGGTGTTCCGTATTTATTTCTTTGTTAAATTCGAATAGCAGCTTTTTTGAAATGAAAAAGATACTCGTCCTTTTTGCTTTCATTTTGGCGATGATACCAACACTTGGCCAAGCGGCTAAAGACTCGCTGCAAATTCGGTTGGTATATTCTCCATTGATATTGCAGAATCATCCAACCCAATTTTCGAAAGCCAGAATCTTGAACGTTGACCTGAAGTGAGAAATGAGGCACTTGCCGGCAAGATTTACTTCATCGGCCCTGTGTTCGGCCCGCGGCCACAGTTGCCATATTATGTTTACAGTTTCCCGAGGAGTGACGGTCGGGTAGAAGTGGGGAAGGTCGGCAGCAAAGACGCATGTCGAAAAAAAGAATAACGAATATCGAACGGTGATCACTTCGATACTCGTTATTCAATATTTATTATTCATTATTCGATATTTCTCAAGCAAAGGCGCGATAAGCTGGCTAGTTCCCCCCCATCCGCACGTTGTCGTATCGACAAATCGGCATATTAAGAAAGTACTTTTTCCGAAATCTTCCCCGTCTTCTTGTTCTTCAAAATAACTTTCTTCGCTCCATAGTGGGTAACTTCTTCTTTCACCAGATAGTTGTCGTTATCGTATGATTGAAGGTGGCTGTCTTTTGTTACGCCAGTTCTACCGCGCCAGATGTCGAGTTGAACGGGTTCCCACTGTTTTGTTTTCGCTGATTTGTAGGCGGCATCGAGAACGGCATTTACCACGTAGCCATCATAAAATGTTTCTTTCGGTTGTGTGCCTTTTTCCATCGCATTGAACATGTCGGCAAACATGTGGTTGTATCCGAGTTCGTTTAGCTCATCACCAACAGGGAATAACCAACCGGAATTGCTTTCTGCTTTTTCTGCTACATAGTCAGCACCTTTGCCGGTAGTGAACATTTCAAAACCCGTTCTCAGGAAACTGTTAACCCAGATGGTTCCTTCGGTTCCCATGACCTCATCGCGAAGATCGAGACCACCGCGGAACGTCCAGCTCACTTCGAACTGAGCTACCGAACCGTTTTCATATTTGATCAAACCGATCGCGTGATCTTCGGCATCGATAGGTTTTACCTGCGTATCAGCCCAGCACATTACTTCAACCGGTTTGATATCTTTGCCGATATAACTACGGGTGATCTCTACGCAATGACAACCCAGGTCGAGAATACATCCGCCACCGGCTTGTTCGATATCCCAGAACCAATCGCTGTGCGGGCCGGGGTGAGTTTCACGAGACTTAGCCCAGAGAATCCTTCCCAGCGCACCACCCTTAACGCTTTCATACGCTTTGAGGAATTTCGGAGTGTAAACGAGGTCTTCAAGGTATCCGTTGAAGATGCCGGCTTTTTCAACCGCTTCGAGCATGCGCTTTGCTTCAGCAGCATTTCTTCCAAGTGGTTTCGTGGTGATCACAGCCTTCTTGTGTTTGCAGCAAAGCATCACAGCTTCTTCGTGCAAGTTGTTGGGAAGTGAAATACAAACAACTTCCACTTCCGGACGATTGATCGCCTCTTCCATGTTGGTTGTTGCATAAGCAACGTTGTAGTCCTTCGCGAATTTCTTAGCGCTTTCCTCTTTGCGCGAGTAGATGGTTACGATTTTGTCTTTGCTTCTGTAGCCCTGTAGTGAGTCGGCATAAAACCGGCCAATAAAACCGGAGCCGAGCATTGCGATTTTCATACGCTTAAAGTTTGTAGTTTTTAGTTGTTAGTTTGTGGTTCGGGTGCATTGCTTGCAGCTTGAGGCGTGAAGCTCGCATCCATTCTATTGAGCTTGCTGAATTTCTTTGCTTTCCTTAAAGAATAACAAAAAGTAAATTAATACCGCCACGGCAATTCCGGCAGGCACATACCAGATGCTTGTCCACTGGTAAACGCCATCAACGGTGTAATGCTGGGCAACGAAACCCGAAACCCAGGTTCCGATAAACATGCCTAATCCATAAGTGGCGAATGTGAACAGACCTTGCGCTGCGTTCTTGATTTTTTCTCCGGCTTTCTTTTCAGTGTACATATATCCTGTCACGAAGAAGAAGTCGTAGCAAATGCCATGAAGGACAATGCCTGCATAAAGCATCCAAATGTTTGAGTCAACATTGCCGTAAGCAAAGCAGATGTAGCGAAGGAACCAGGCCACCATTCCAATCAGTATCATTTTCTTGACACCGATGCTGTTGAACAG
>CBHROW010000162.1:0-11641 GCA_966080355.1 uncultured Chryseosolibacter sp. | reverse complement strand
TACTGATCGCATCGTCTACCCTGCCGACACAGGCAAGCGCATCGACATACCAAAATGCGCAGACGAGAAATGTAGCTTCAGGTTTTCCAAAATCATCCTGGTGAACATACCTGTAGAAGAGGCCTTGGTCGGTTCGGAGTTGCCGCTCGAGTTCGCTGAGGTGTTTTCGTGCACGGTCAGAGTTCGGATCGAGATAATTCATGGTGATGAGTTTCAAGGTGCTCGCATCAAGGTGCCGCGCTCCAATCGCTTGTGTATAGGCGCCCTGTGATTCATCGTAAGTGCGTTCAATCCCGGCTGCCGCGATTCTTTCCAGGTTCATGGCGCGGGTGACGAGCTCGGGGTCGTTCATGATCCGTCCAATTTTCGCTGCCGCGTGACTTCCTGCCCAATGGAAAAGCAGTGTATAGGTATGTACCTGAGTGACTGCCCGAAATTCCCAGAGACCTGCATCCGGTTCGTCCATTGTTTTTTCGATGCAAGTCAGAAGACGATCAACAAGTGGCCGGTATGAGGTCTTTCGAACGGGAAGCAATCGTCTGTCGACAAACAAAGGCAACAATCCAACGAGGATCTGTCCATAGACATCGTTTTGAACCTGCATGTAGGCGTTGTTGCCGACACGTACCGGCTGATTTCCAAGATATCCTGCAAGAGGTAAATAAACTTCCTCGAGAACGTTGTGGCCCGTGACTGAATACAACGGTTGCATCCGACCTGACTCGCGCATGAGCATGTTCTGGATATATTCGAAATAACCTTCGAGCTCATCGAAGTGGCCCATCTCGTTGAAGGCCTTCAATGTGTAATAAGAGTCGCGAAACCAGCAATAGCGATAGTCCCACGTGCGTTGGCTTCCATGATTTTCGGGGAGACTTGTTGTACCGGATGCGATGATGCCCCCAGTGTCTTCGTATTGATGAAGCTTCAGTACCAGCGCTGAGCGAATGATCTGTTCCTGGTAGATATCCGGCAGATACGTGCTTTTGATCCAAGTTTGCCAATATCGAACCGTGCGGTTAATAAAATCTTCAGCGGTGGCTTTGAGCGGAGCTTCCAGCGGTTCGCCATACGTGAAAACGAGATATCGATTTTGATCGAGTACAAACGCCTCGGAATTCGTGATATAGGAGAGCGAGATATCTGTTGTGAGCCTCGCCTGCATATCGAGATTCATGTAACGAATGTGATTGCTGCCGACAACGACTTCGGGAACAACCTTTCCGTAGTTGCCCACTGGCTCGCACCGTACCTTCAGCGCAGGACTTCCTTCGAGCACTTCAATCTTTCGTACCAGCATCAATGGTTTGAAAAATCGCTCGAAGTGATAAAATCGAGGTGCGCAGTCGAGCACACGAAACTTGCCTGACCGCGTGAAGAATTCTGTGGCGAGTACATTGGTGTTCGGGATGTAGTATTGCCGCGATGTGAATTCCTCCTGTGGTGTGATCGAAAATGTTCCTCCACGTTCTTCATCAAGCAGTGATCCGAATAAAAACGAGCTATCAAAACGCGGCATACACATCCACTTGACACTCGCTTGCAGATCAATGTAAGCCATGTAGGAACAGTTGCCGATTATTCCCAGGTTATATGTATGTCGACTCATGCTTAGTTCAGCAGTTGATTGAGCAAATGAATTACTTCGAGGTGATTTGAGAGAGTATATTGTGCAACCGTGTTACCTGTGCCGATCTTAATGGTGACAGCCTTGTCGGCCAAAGCGCGAAACATATCTTCATCGGTTTTGTCGTCTCCTACCGCGAGCACGAAATCATAGTCTGTTCCCGACAGAAGTTTCGTTGCCACCGTTCCCTTATCGACACCCGCCATGCGTACCTCGATCACTTTATTTCCATCGACAACATTCAATGACGTGTTTCTCAACAAGTGATGCAGGTTATCCAGCAACTCACGCGACCGAACAAAACCAAGTTCAGGGTCCACATTCCGATAGTGCCACGCGAGTGTATGGACTTTTTCTTCGATCAGCGATCCCGGACTTCGTTGGGTAAATAATTCCAATGTCGGGCGAATACGCGGCTTCCACGATTGATCGGAATCACGCTCCTGACGCCACTCTCCATTTCGCAAACGTATAGCAGCACCGTGCTCAGCCACTAAATTGATCGGAACATTTCTAAACCATTCGTCAAGCGTCTTGCTATCGCGACCGCTGATGATCGTTGCCTCTGTTCGTTTGTCGGAGGCAAGAATATTCAACAAGGTGAGCAGGTCCTCGTTCGGAATTGCCAGGCGCGGGTGACGGGCATAGGGCACGAGTGTTCCGTCATAATCGAGTAACAGGTGGCGCCTTCTCGCATTTCTGAAATGATCTCCGATCACACTCAGTTCCTTCGATGAAAGATGCTTGGTTTCCTGCGTGCGCTGATCGGACTTCACCAACTCGAGCTGTTTTAAAAAGTCATTCACCCAGTCGATCACATTGTAGTCGCGAAGCCGCTGTTGAATAGCTTCCAATCGTTGCTTCTGATCTTCTTTCGACATCGATAAACTGGTGAGAATCGCCTGTGCAACTTCCTGCCGATCCATCGGATTGACCAGTACGGCTTCTCCCATTTCATTCGCTGCGCCTGCGAGCTCACTTAAGATCAACACGCCTTTGTCATGACAACTCGCGATGTATTCTTTGGCCACCAGGTTCATTCCATCGCGTAACGGGGTGATGAGGCCGATATCGGAAGTGTCGTACAATGCCGCGAGCTCGTTGAAGTTAAGGTGATTGTAGCGATAAATGATCGGTTGCCATTCCAGGGTCGAATATCTGCCATTGAGACGACCAACTTGTTCTTCGATCATTTTTCTTCGCTCTGAGTATCTGCTGATGATCTGGCGTGACGGCACAACCACGAGTACAAACACAACTTTTCCGCGCCATTCCGGATGATGCTCCAAAAAATATTCAAAACCTGAAAGACGATGGGTTATTCCTTTCGTATAATCGAGACGGTCTACCGAAAAAATTACTTTGCGATCGCCAAAACTGCTCTTAATTTTCTCCTTTTCCTGAACTACGCCAGGCCGTTGAGAAGCGTTGTGAAATTTATCGAAGTCGATGCCGAGGGGAAACAAATCCGCCTTGACAACACGGTCTTTGAGCATGATGTTTCGAAATTGGTGATCGAAGCCTGTCACCATTTGCACGGTCTTCAAAAAATGCTGAACATACTCGTGTGTGTGAAATCCGATCAGGTCAGCGCCAAGCAAGCCCTGCACGATCTTCTGCTTCCATGGAGTATGCATAAGGCGGAACACCTCAAAAGATGGAAAAGGAATGTGCAGGAAAAAACCGATGTCTGCTTCCGGCATTTGTTCTCTCACCATTCCAGGAACAAGCATGAGCTGATAATCGTGGATCCAAAGAATGTCGTCTGCTTTGAGCACCGAGATAATTTTATCAGCAAAGGTGCGGTTCACTGCTTCGTAGGCTTTGAATGTATTCTCATCAAACTCCACCATCGATGGAAAATAATGAAACAATGGCCAAAGGGTGGCGTTGCAAAACCCATTGTAATATTGATTATAGATCTTCTTGTCGATATAAATGGGGTCGACATGAAATGAACCCTCGTACCGTGTTTGCGTGGTAAATTTTTTCCATCGTTTCTCCGGAAATTCAGCGGAGCCAATCCACCACTTTTCAGACACACCCAGGTCCTTGCCTTCGCCTTCAAAATAACTTTTCAATGCGCTCACCAATCCGCCATCACTCTCTTTGAGCGTAACGGTGCCATTCTTTTCGAGCAATTGAAAAGGAAGGCGGTTGGAAACTACGATCAATCTCCCATGTCTTGAATTATCGTTCATAATGGATTTTTTTTCACGCCTCAATCGGTCTAAATGTCACCATTTTAAACAGAAGGGCGTTTATGGATTGAATTTTAGCAACATGGCGAACCTAATTCAATCAAAAAAAATCATTCCACGAATGGTATGTCGGCCCGTGAAAAAGTAGGGAGTTGCATTATCTTAGCGTTATGCCGATCAAGCCAAAACTGAGCTTAGAAGAATTCTTCACGAAAGGGCAAGAACATTTCATTCCACACTTATCGATTGATTGTGTGATCTTCGGATTCCACGACAATGAGCTCAAAGTACTTTTACTCCAATGGAAAGAAACCAAACGATGGTGTCTGCCGGGAGGATTTATTCTGCGCAATGAACACATCGACACTGCCGCAGTGAGAATATTGCGTGATCGAACAGGACTGAAAAATATTTACCTTCAGCAATTTTATACGTTCGGGGATCCGCAACGCGAGCGAGGAAAACATGGCATCAAAACACCAGCTGGAGTTGCCGCATCCAACTGGCTGATGCAACGGTTTATCACCGTGGGTTACTGGGCACTTGTCGAATTCTCGAAAGTGACTCCTGCACCCGATGAGTTCTCGATGGATTGCAAATGGTGGGACATCAACAAGACACCCAGACTCATTCTCGATCACAACGATATCCTCGAGAAGGCGCTCGCATCACTGCGACTGAATTTGCACGACTACCCGGTGGGAAAAGATCTTTTGCCTGAGAAATTCACGATGCCCGAGCTACAATCCCTCTACGAGACGATACTCGGCAAGTCTCTCGATCGAAGAAATTTCCAGAAAAAAATCCTTTCGTTCGGTATCCTGGAGCGCTTGAAAGAACGCAAGGAAGGCGGTGCGCACAAGGCGCCATTCTTGTATCGATTCGATCAGAAGAAGTATCAGGTGGCGATGAAGCAGGGACTGAAGTTTGGGATCTAAATGGAGCATCAAGCTCTCATATCAACTGCCGGCCTGAAAAAGAAAATAATAACGAACACTGAATCACTACTGTCCGGGGAAAGCTCACCAGAACTTCCAACACCTTCACTTCGATTAAATCTTTTTGTCGCTCCGGGGCCGCTTGGCCACTGATATGCTTCATCCGGCCTTAACCCTGGCCGCGCATTCCACTTCCAGACCAAGGCCAGGCTTAGGTCCTCCTGAAGCATACCGGAAGGTAAAAATGCAGATGAGGGCTCCTTTCACAAATGCTAGAAAACGTCTCAGCGTAAACCAAATTCGAAGATTTTTTCGATTCTAAAATTTCTCCCGACAGTAGTGACACTGAACACCGAATATCGAAGGAAGATCCTACTTCGATATTCGGTGTTCAGTGTTCGTTATTCAATATTATACTAAGCTGCCTTCTTTCGGCTTATTCAACTTTCTTTCCTGTGAGATTGAACGTTCTAAACTCTCCCATCGCCATCGTTCCCTGCATAGCTTTGTCAACGATGTTCGCTTTGATGTTCACGGGGAATGTGTTGCCGTTGAAGCTCACGCTATATGACATCGTTACTTCATTTCCATTTACAGAGATTGAAGTGAACGGAGTTTCTTGCTGCATGCGCGCAGTTTTGATCGTTCCGGAATAGACGTTGTTTTCTTTCTTGATCACAATGGTACCCTCACCACCCTGAGGCGAGTCGATGGTGAAGCTCCATTTGCCGGCAGCTTCATATACAACGCCTTCAGTTGCTTTTGGGAGCGTGTTTTCAGCGGGCTTGTTCGTGTTCTGTTGAGCTGCACCCATGTTCGGACGGGCACCTCCACCGTTGAAACCACCGGCCGGAGCTGTGACAGCCTGACCTTGTCCCTGCTGACCGCCACCGCCCATGTCGCCACCACCATCGCCACCATCTTTCAAATCGTCATTGTTGATGCCGCGTCTGCTTCTGCGCGGACGATTTTCCATCGTCATTTTGCCGATGCGATAGCTAAAGTTGACACGGAAACTTGTGTTGAACATGGTGTTCGTACTGTTCTGGATGAGAACCGGAGACTCGAGCTTGTTCTTGATGGTGATGTGACTTTGCAGGAAGTTTTCGAAACCAACCCCAATGCTTCCACGCTTCTCGTTAAACTCTTTTCTCACGGCAAGGCTATACATATAGAATCCGCCTTGCGTTCCCTGAAGTTGTACTTGTCTTCCTCTCGCGAAGCTGAAGAACTGAAGGCCCCAACCTTTATCTAGATTGTAACTTCCGAAAATACGACCGTTGATCACCCAGCCTTGATTTTTCGCGGCATACACGGGATCTGAGCTGTTGTTGCTGAGATACGCGTAGTAGAGGTCAGTGCCACCATTTAGCGAAAGCTTGCCAATGTTCACGTTGGCGAAGATGCTCATTCCATACGCGTCTTCTTTTCCAATGTTCTGGTATGTTGTGAGAATGGTGTCGGCATCGGTTGGAATATTGGCGATCACATTACGAACACTTTGAATCGCATTGTTCGTGTTGCGGTAGAAGCCGGAAAAATTGATCGTAGTTCCTTTTATAAAAGTGTTGTACGAAAGTTCATAGTTGTTTGTGTATTCGGGATTCAATGTGGGGTTACCAATCGTAACGTTTGTAGGGTTTGCGCTCTGCGGATTCGGGTTTAGAAAACGAATTGAAGGCCGTTGAATTCTCCGGTTGTAAGAAGCCTTCACCATGTTTCCGTTCTTCAGTTTTTTAGAAAGGTTCACACTGGGTACGAGCACGCCATAGGAAGGGATCTCAATGTTACTTTCGGTCTTTGTGTAGGCGTTGATCGTAGTGTATTCGTAGCGGCTTCCACCTTTCAGACTGTATCCGGATTTCGTAGAATACGTGTACGACAGATATCCCGATGATACATTTTGATCATAATTGAGGTTATTCGAAAGACTCGAATTCGGGCTCTGCACATAATTTCCATCAGATCCTGTTGCCGTGTAGTAATTGAAATCACTGAACACCCTTCTCATAATACTCTTTCCACCTACTTCAAAAATCTGGTTTGTGCTGATCGGTGTGGTATAGTCGGCCTGGAATGTCATTTCCTGGTTGTAACTATCATTGAGGTTTTTAATGCGCGAAGAGATCGAGCTAAAGTCTGACGGGTCGTAGATGATGTTCTTGAAGTTGCTGTTATTATTGTTCCTGCTGTACAATCCCTGGAAGCTCAACTCGCGTTGCGGCTTTGCATATAAATGGGTATATGTAAGGCTGGCATCAACATTATTTGATTGATTTGTAGTTGCAGCATCACGCAAGCTTTGTGTAGTGAGATCACCTGCGGCATTGTATTGTGCGATGGACAGCGCATCCTGATAGTTATTAAAATTCCTTACACCGAAACGCACCGAAGCTGCAAGGGTATTTTTCGGGTTGATGTCATAATCCCAGCCGAAGTTATAATTGCCGAACAGACCGTTGTTTCTTGACTTTGACGACTGTTCATTGGTTGACAACACATTGCCATTTCCATCGAGAGCAATCTGTTCACTTGTAAACTTACCGTGCACATTGTAATTTGATCGGCCCCAGCCACCTACCGAGAAACCCATTTTACCTTTGCGATAGTTTCCATTCAGGCCGAGGTTCGATCCGCGCAACCCTGCACCAGCATCGATGTTGAGTGTCAAACCCTGAAGGTTGTTCTTCTTTGTTACAATGTTGATGATACCCGCTGAACCTTCAGCATCGTATTTCGCAGATGGCGATGTGATCACTTCCACGGTCTTGATTTGGTCAGCCGGAATTTGTTTCAACGCATCGGCTACGCTTGTCGCTACAATGGTCGATGGCTTATTATTAATGAGTACGGTGATATTAGAATTACCGCGCAAAGATACGTTGCCATCCATATCCACAGACAACAACGGCACGCGCTTCAATACATCGGTCGCATCTCCGCCTTTTGCTGTTTGATCGTTCTCTGCGTTATATACTGTTCGGTCGACACGTTCTTCAATGAGCGCCCGTTCGCCTTCAACAGTTACTTCTTTCAATACCTGAGCACTCGGGCTGATAATCACCTTTCCGAGGTCAATTTCTTTTTTGTCGCCTACACGAACGGGGATTTTCTTTGTTTCGTAGCCGAGGAATGTAACGGTTACGATATAGCTTCCATCAGCGACTTTCACAATCGTAAACTCGCCCTTATCATCGGCAATCGCTCCATCAATTGGCTTTCCGGTAGTTGGATCTGTCAATGCAACGGTAGCAAATTCAACCGGCTTCGATGAAGTTGAATCCACCACAGTTCCGGTAATCCTTGAATTACCTTGTGCTATTGCCACGATGCTACAAGCGACAGCCAGGAAGGTAAAAATTGTTCTCATTTAAAATGTTTGTTTTAGCTTTAATTCGGGCGCAATAATGTCTATACCAGTGACAAACGACAAATAAAGAGGTTGGTTCCGCCACTCAAAAAATTATTAGACAACTCGCAACTTATATTCGACATCCCGGGAGATTCTTAGACAGGGGCCAAAAGTAGTTCAATCGCGTGCAAACGGTCTAACCTTTTGTTTCAACGGTCGAAAAAAGCGTATGAACCATCGCGCATCCTTCGGGATAATATACCTTTAACAAAAAGTTTACGTTCGACAGTCACTATGCAATCACTGCTTCATCGAAATCGTGTCACTCTTGTGCACATCTCCTTCTGGCTGGTGTACCTGTCGTTCTTTTTTTACCAGATCAGCAACTTTCGCAGGGGCCGCGACATCGACTGGGGGAATGCCTCGTTACACGGTATGGTCCAACTGACCATAACCATGTCCATCGCGTATCTCAACTATTTCGTTTTGCTGCCACGCTTCCTGGCCCACAAAAAGATCTGGAAATATGTGATCGAGTTCATCGTTCCATTCGCTTTACTAATCAGCGTTAGGATCTTTTTGCAGCGGTTGTTGATTGCCGGTGCCGACAACGGGCCAAGGCATTATTTTCATTCCACATTCTATGTAGTAGAAGTTTCCGTGATCACACTCTTCATCACTGTTTTCATCACCATGTTACGATTCGCTGCCGACTGGTTTGCCCTCGCTGCCCGGCAAAAAGAGATCGAAAACGAACGGCTAACTGCGGAACTCAATTTTCTGAAAGCGCAGATCAATCCGCATTTTCTATTCAACACACTCAATAATTTATATTACCTGGCTTACACACAATCGCCAAATACAACGGAAGTGATCGCCAAGCTTTCGCAGATGATGCGTTACATGATCTACGATTCGAACTATCTGCAGGTGCCGCTCACGAAAGAGATCGAATACATGCAGAACTACATCAGCCTGGAGCGGTTGCGCCTCAACGATCAAATCCCCATCAAATTCGATATTCAAGGCAACACCCAGGGCGTGTTGATAGCGCCTTTGATTTTTATTACTTTTCTGGAGAACTCGTTCAAGCATGGCGTGAGTAACAACCATCCGAATGCGTGGGTAAACATATCGATCGGGTTGAACGGATCGGAATGCATTTACAAAGTGGAGAATAGCAAAGTCCCAACAACCAAACCCGAAGCGGAAGAGAAGTCGGGCATCGGGTTGCAGAATGTGAAACGCAGGCTCGAGCTGAGTTACCCTCAGCGCCATTTGCTTACGATCGAAGACAAACCTGACCGATATTCTGTTCAACTGAAGATCATTCTGTCGTGAACCAGCATACTTGCCTCATCATTGAAGACGAACCCCTTGCGCGAAATCTCCTCACAGACTACGTAAAGAAGGTTCCTTATCTCAATCTTGTGAAAGCATGTTCGAATCCGCTTGAAGGTCTCGAAGTACTCCGCACCAACACGATCGATATTTTGTTTCTCGATATCCAGATGCCGGAGATCACCGGTATCACCCTGTTGAAAGTTTTGCAGAAGAAGCCGATGGTGATCTTAACCACAGCTTACTCTGAATACGCACTTGAAAGCTACGAACTCGATGTGGTGGATTATTTGTTGAAGCCGATCACGTTCGATCGTTTTCTCAAAGCCGTTGACAAAGCCAGCCAAAGATTGAACACTGCAACCGTTGTTGCCGAAAAATCGTCTTCAGAGCCAGCTGCCACTTTTGTATTTGTGAAAGATGGAACGAAGCTCGTCAAGATCAACTTCGATGACATTTTGTACGTTGAAGGTTTGAAAGACTACGTCACTATTCACACCAGGCAGCAAAAGGTGGTCAGTCTTCAGCGCCTTAAAGCACTGGAGATGCAGTTGCCCTCCGATCAATTCATTCGCATTCATCATTCTTATATTATTTCGCTCAAAGCGATCGATGCCATTCACAAAGGGGATGTACAGATCGGTAACACCATGATCCCGATCAGCGACAGCTACAAAAAGCAGTTCAAGGATTTTATCGAGAAAAATCAGATGGGGAGTTAGCGGTGGGTTTTGGCTGCGAAGAGTCTCTGGATTGGATCACCCGCGCGAAGATAGTTGTCGAACCGTCTAGCGACTTGAAGTCGCTGTGGTATCGTCAAAGGTCAGGATCGTTTCGATCGGTGAAACCACAAATCAATTGCGACTGCGGTTAGAAATCGACAAGTACCGGAAAATGAGGCAAATAATTATTTTTGGAGCGTTTTAGAATTTTTGCGACCTTTGTAATGTTGTTAAAACTGTGGATAGATTGTGGATAACCGTTTGTCAGGAGCAGTTTCATATAATCGGATGACTTGGCAAAAACTCAAAAACCCACCCCTCAAAGAGGCTGCCTTCGACCTTAGGTTTCACCCGTCATTTGCCCCTGACATATCAGCTCTTGAGAAGTTCTGTGAACAGTTCAAACAAGAATTTCCTCAAATTAATGAAATGTTCGTTGTGAGTTTTCGGGCAAATATTATCCGTGGGAAGGCTACAGCGGATGCTGAATCTCCGAACCGCAAAAGGAATGGGTTCAGGCTGTCAAATAAGGAAAAATCTTTCGTGCTCCAGCTAAGATCTGAGGGATTGACATTCAGTAAAACTGGTGCCTATGTGTCATGGGAAGAAATAAGAAGCGAAGTAACACCCATTGTTGATCGTTTTTTTTCATTCTTCCCGAGTATACGGGTAAGTCGAATCGCGCTTCGATATGTGAATGAGTTTCACATGCGATTTGAAAAAAGTCCAACCGAATATTTTAAGATTTTACCAACCTACCCAGAAACGCTTCCACAAGTTTTGGTCGGATTCTCAATTCAATTATTAATTCCAAAAGCGGAAAACACGTTGCATTCGAAAATAGTGTTTAATCTAGATCCGCCATCACTTGAACAAGTCTTTAGAGTTGTTTTTGACATTGATGTTTTTAAGAATGGAGTGTACGAAGCGAAATCGATAAAAGAAATGCTTGCAGATTTTGAACATATCAGAAATTTCAAGAATGAAATTTTCTTTAGTTCTCTGACACCGCTGACTATAAAAATGTTTAACTGATGGGTATCACTATTGACATTGATCGCGAATCTATACACACTTTCAAAATTGAAAGTGTGTATAAGTTACAGACGCCCGTGGGACGTGGCTTCAGTCGAGAATGGCCGGGAGAGGACGATTTTGAGAAGCGATTCAACAAATTTATTTCCAAGTTGATCCTTTCGCAAAATCAAAATGAGGTTGCATATGACATTGCTGAGGAGTTGGCAACAATCGATCCTGAATGTAATCAAGTAACATTCAAGCAAACTCTTGAGGAGGGCGAAATCTTGTTCGTACATAGGGATTCGAAAGGTGTAAATTTCATTTCTATTGATTCCGATGGAGATGTAATGGTTAGCATTTCTCCTTATGAGGGCCCTGGCGAACGTATCTTTATGAATAAGGATCAGATTGAGTTAGAATTTTTAGTTGATAAACTATTA
>CBHROW010000161.1:0-11735 GCA_966080355.1 uncultured Chryseosolibacter sp. | reverse complement strand
TCGGTGTCTTTGCTTTCAAATGCGTCAGACCCTATTTCACTTACGCGGAATTGCCCGTTCTTCCATTCGACAATCCATGAGCCGGGCTTGCCGTTCCGGACTTTCTGTAATTCAACTTTCCATTTTGGAAACCCGATACCGGGCAATTCATCAAAAGTATCGCTCGGCAAAGAAGTTATGCCCCATCGTGAAACGCAGGCGGTGGTCTGTAGTGCTTTGGAGCTTTTACGAACAATGAAACCCGTCACCTTACTCTGTTCAACAGCCAGCTGAAGCCTGCGTGATCCGACAAAACTCAGGTCTGCAACTTCTCCAACAACTGCAGTTATCGCACTGCATTTCAAAGCTTCATCAAGAGCCCACATCACTTCTTTATCATTCTTGAGATCGATGAAGAGCATATGATGCGGCTCTATTCCGAAAGCCTTGATTGCAGGAGGAAATATTTTTCTCGAGGCACTTATCCACAACACAACTCCCTGGCTTGGCATCAATGATGAGATAATGCCGGAGATGAACGCATGTGTGCAGGCAAGCTGATCATGCTGAAATGAAAGGAATTCATGGACGCAGCCGATCGGAAATGCGGAGTTGGGGAACGCTGAAAGCATGCTACCTAATCCAATACGCAATGCCGGCTGGCTTGCAGATTTAAATCCCTGAAGACGTAGTATATCACATTGCAGCGAAGCAATGATATCAGCTTTCCTGGCTCCCATGACCCTCGACTTTGGTAGGTCAAAGATAGAAAATAACTAATATTATTAGTGTTTAGTACTAATATTTTTGGCTTTTATGTCTACTCAATTCGAAGTAAGTATATTAATAATAGCTGTAATGCTGCCACGTTATATCCTTGATGATTAGATAATTATACAATTGCAAATTTATTGATTAACGGTGAATTACATGTACCCCAAATATTGTATATATCCTCGTATATTGCTGCTTAACAACCTGAAGCCTTCCGACCATGCGCACCCCCCTCTTCATTGCCGGATTACTGTTAAACCATCTATTATTCGCTCAAAATCCCACCCAGCAGACTTACCATATCAATGTCTCCGATGGAGCGAGAAAGAACTATATCGTAATTGATCCTCCGTCTGTAAAATCTTCACCCCTATTCAGTTCTGATGAAGTGCGGGTCATAGTTCAATTTCAGTCTTCACCTATTGGAAATGTTCAGGGACGTGCGCGCGTTGATGCAATTCAAACTGAGCATCAACAATTCAAAAATAATTTTACAAGATTATCGGGCAATTCAATTTCCGGGCGAACAACAAATTCCACTACACCCATTGTACATCATGAGTTCATTACGGTTTATAACGGCTTTGCAATAACAACTACGCAAAGTGTTGCCGATCAGATCCGTCAGCTTCCTTATGTTGCCCAGGTGATTGAAGACCGAAAAGTAAAAACCAATTATTCCGATAACAACAATGCCATTTACGCTCCCCAGGCCTGGCAACAATTCGATGCAACCGGAAAAAACATCACGATCGGAATTATAGACACAGGTATCGACTACAATCATCCTGACCTTGGACAAGGAATTGGTGCCGGCTTTAAAGTAGTTGGCGGATATGATTTTGTAAATGGCGATAACGACCCGATGGATGATCATGGCCACGGTACTCACGTTGCAGGAATTGCTGCGGCTAACGGAGTCTCATTCAAAGGTGTAGCGCCCGATGCAAAGCTCATGGCTTACAAAGTTTTGACGAGCGAAGGATGGGGATATGATTCCTGGATCATGGCCGCCATTGAACGCAGTGCTGACCCCGATCAAAATCCGAACACTGATGATGCGCTTGATGTGGTGAGCATGAGCCTGGGAAGAGCACCCGTTGCAAATGATCCGATGGCAGAAGCGGTTAACAATGCCGTTGCGAAAGGAATTGTATTTACGATTGCAGCAGGAAATGACTATGACTATTTCACGGTAGGATCGCCAGGCATCGCTGAAAAAGCAATTACTGTAGCTGCCGTTGATAACAATGGTTTTACCGCACCATTCAGCTCAAAGGGTCCTGTTGCAGGTACGCTCGCACTGAAGCCGGATGTAGCTGCTCCTGGCGTTGATATCAATTCAACATTCCCCAATCAGCAATACGAATCGCTTAGCGGAACTTCGATGGCTACTCCGCATGTGGCTGGTGCTGCTGCCTTGATCCTCGAGAAGCACCCTGACTGGACACCTGAAATGGTCAAAGGTGCATTGATGAATAGCGCTAACCCTTCAATGGCCCTGAATGCGTGGGATCAGGGCGCTGGAATGATCAATGTTCTGGAGGCTTTGAAAGTCAACTCTGTTGCCGTGCCGGGGTCCATCAATTTCGGCTCGATGAATTCGGAGCCAACATTTTCAAGAACAAGCACATTGACAATTCAAAACACAACAACCCAACGGAAAACTTTTAATTTAACCGGGGAATCCGATTTGACAGCCGGTGTTTTTTCATTGATGTTTTCTCCTTCTTCTGTTACGCTTGATCCCGGACAAAACTCTCAGATTCAAGTCAGCATTTCGGGAAACACGGCAGATGTTCCATCCAGGAATTTACCCGAAGCTTACCGCGGGATTGCCCGGATAACCTCCGATGGATTGACGGTAACACGTGTTCCCATGGTTTTCATCAATTCGCCTAAGACAAGGCTTCATTTTAATGGTGAGTTGCCTGGCTTGATCGTAGTGATCGGTATTGAAGGCTCCTGGTATTGGAAACCTTTCAATCCAACTTCTTCAGACCTCGATCTTTATCTTCCCCAGGGGAAATATGATATCATCACACAGTATGGCGGTGGGCAATATGTTGTAGTTACCGAAGGTGTTCAAGCGGAGAACAATTCATCCATCACACTTAGCAAATCACTCGCAAAAAACCTGGTGACATTTAAACCGGTGAATGAAAACGGTAACCCGATCGACATGTCAACGGACTCGTTCAGCAGTGGCCTGAATTGGCAGATCTTTGGCCAGGCGCTCTTTTCAGGCGTGGATAGAAACATTTTAACATGGTACCCCTGGAGCGTTGACTCGCTTTATATTTCAGATCAGGACCATTATGGTTTTGAGTTCAGGTTCCACGGAAAAAATCACACGACAGATTCATATTACGACATCGTTGCAAAAGCTGATGCTGGCATCCATAGCAATATAGTTACTGGCAATGACCCCGCTAAGTACAGTCATATCCAGATCACGAACCCCAGTGCTGCGAATGGCAGTGCGCAGAACATGAATTTCTTTGGCAAAATGGGATCGCCTTATGCCTGGATGACTTCCTGGAACTACCTGCCTGTTGAAATGCCGAAAACTTTTACACTTCATCAAAGCGAATATCAAACCGGTTCGGGAATGTTGGGCGCATTCCTGAATTTATCGCCTGCCAACAATGCATCAGGATACGTTTGGGAGACTTCGGATATACGTTCGGAGAATGGGAAGATACTGTTCAATCGCCATGTAGACCGCAACCTCGTAACGCTGGAACAAACCGAATTTGACTATGTGTTTGGAAGAACCATTCCCAATTTCGTGCTGCGGCCCAATCACCAGGAGCCATATGCTACTTACTCGGTATTCCTGGGACGTGGTGCATTTGACAACGCGTTTGGAGAGCGTTCGAAGGGAACGATAACCTACAAACTTTCCAATGCTGGTGGAATTGTGCAGCAAGGAAATTTTGCACAGGCAATTTTCGCGCAGACTGAAAGTGTAATGCCGCAGTTGGAAGTCGCGGCAAGCGGTGAATATCATTTAGATTTCGAATACAGCGATTTTCAAACTGGTGGAAGGTTCGGTGTGGCCAAAGTGAAAACCACATTCGATATGAGTCGCACCGATGACGAGCCACCCCATATTGAAAGCTTGCGGCTGTTGGTTGACGGACACGACACCAACGAGTTTGAAGTCGGAAAATCCGGGATGTTCAAGTTAGTAGTAAGTGACGATTGCGAATGGGCATGGTGTGATCAAACGGGAGTTCATGACGTATCAGTGAAGATCAAGCTCGAGGGTGAATCGGATTGGACTACTTTAAATACGACCGGAAGTGTTTACGATTATAGTTCAAGCTTCGGATCCTCACTTGCAGTCGGCTATTATGACCTGCTGGTGACTGCGAATGATAATTCAGGGAATACGTTCAGCTATGAAGTTTCACCTGCATTTCTCATTGGAGAGCGACAAGGCGAAGAGGAGTTCACAACTGTAAACCTGTTAACGCCAATCAACAATGCACAATACGTGGGCACAACGCCACAATTCGGATGGAGTGTTGTGGAAGGCGCGACTTACGTTCTTCAGATAAGCAAAGACAACAGCTTCGGCTCGGGTGTAATTGAGTACGCTTCAAACGACCCGAACTTTCAACTTGTCAATCCGCTTGATGAAGCTTCAATGTATTATTGGCGGGTAAGGCCTGTAAAGAATAATAACAATGGACACTGGTCAACGGTGTATAGTTTCCAGTCGAACATTCTGCCAGGGGCACAGCTGATATCGCCAGCCAATCATGCGGTGACTTCTTTTGGTAATCTCGCATTCGATTGGAACGGAGTTGAAAACGCCACCTATGCACTTGAAATCTCTTACACACAGGATTTTTCAAACTTGTCACATCTCATTTTTACCCCTGCATCGGTTCAGAATATTGGAAGCCTGCTTCCCAACAGGCAGTACTGGTGGAGAGTAAAAATGAGTGTACAAGGGCAAAGCGAAACGGTGTCTGATGTTTTTGATTTTACTACCGAAAGTATCCTAGCGGCAACACCGCTGACGCCAGCAGATGGAGCTACCCTTGAAAATTTGTCGCCAGTGTTTACCTGGCAATCTGCAGGACAACCCGTAGCCTATACGCTTCAACTCAGTCACACCAGCGACTTCGGAATTATCTCGCGCTCCATTGACGGTACGGCAACAGGGGCAAGTGCTGAGAACCTGGCTCCTGAAACAACATACTATTGGAGAATACGCAATTATCAGGTTGAATCGGGTTACGATATCTATTCTGATATTTTTCATTTCACAACCCCGGCAGGTCCGGTTCTTTCGCTTTTGAAACCGGCCGATGGTGAATTGACATCGTATGCTAACGTTACGTTTCAATGGACGAACGCGGGTGCTCCGGGCTATAAACTTGAATTGAGCAGAACGAGCGATTTTCAATTGATCGAGGTGTCGATGCTAACGTCATCAACTTCTGCTGTTGTGCAGCAACTGGCGAGTTCGACTGACTATTACTGGAGAGTAAAAGCGAGATTCGATAATTCAACAGAAATGATCGCAGGGCCTTTGCATTTACGGACGAAAGAAATTTCAAAAGCGAGCCTGGAGTTTCCCGGCAATGAACAACAACTCGATAACACACTGATCGATTTTAGCTGGGGAGCAGCAGCTGGCGCTACAGGGTATTGGCTCGAGGTCAGCCGAAGCCCGGTATTCAGCGGTATGGATGTGATGGAGTATACAACGGGTTTGAAATTTGAACATGTTCAGCTTGAAATGTTCACGGAATATTACTGGCGTGTGCGTTCACTGTTCAATGACTCCGGCCCGAGTGTTTCTCAAGTATTCCGGTTTACCACCCCGAAGCTGGCTGCGCCTTCGCTTACTTTGCCGGAGGCCGGATCAAACAACAAACCACTGACGCTGAATTTCGAATGGGCATCCGTACCTCAGGCACTGAATTATAAGCTTGAAGTGAGTAAGAACAATTCCTTTGCAACGATCAATCGTTCTTTGAGGGTAAGTCAATCAAGCGCTGAAGTGACAAATCTCGAAGACGGTGTGACGTATTATTGGAGGGTAACAACTTTTGCAAGTAATAACACAGCACAAAGCACATCGGAGGTCCGATCGTTTACTACCGTGGATCTGAGAACGGTGGATCTGATCGAACCGACAGACCAGTCGATCGATCAACCCTTGGACGTCAAACTCGCGTGGACTGCGGTGGAATCGACAGATCATTACAATGTGCAGGTCTCGAAAAATCAACTTTTTACCGATCTTGTTTTTTCCGCCAACACAAATGATACGTTTTTGAACATGAGCGGGCTCGAGCCTTTTCGGACTTACTTCTGGCGTGTCACCAATGTAATAGCAGCCGGAGCAATGACATACCCGATGATCTCGTCATCATTCGAATTTCAAACGCTGATCACAACGGGTGTTGAGCAGAAAGATGATCGCAGAATTTACAGTGTTCCAAATCCATTTGAGAAGGAAACCGTGATCGTGATCGAGAGCGATGTTCGAACTTCAGCATCGATCGAATTCATGGCCTCGCAGGGTGTGTCTGCTGATGCGCTCGAAGTTGATCTGA
Source organism: uncultured Chryseosolibacter sp. (assembly GCA_966080355.1). GTDB lineage: Bacteria > Bacteroidota > Bacteroidia > Cytophagales > Cyclobacteriaceae > Chryseosolibacter. Next base: position 5,400 of record CBHROW010000161.1, on the reverse strand, counting down.
ATGAGGGAACAAACCGTATTGCATGGCAGAAAGAGATTCCTGCGGGTGTATACTATGCCATTGTACGAACAGCCAAAGGGCGCACTTCAGTGATCAGGTTGGTGAAGATCTGAAGTGGCCAGATCAGCGTCAGGGGAAAATCGGCTTTTTGTTGATGTCGTCTAGTCGTTCCAGGCACCAATGATGCCCGAACGGATCGACAAGTGTACCTTGGCGGTATCCGTATTCAAAATCTTTCATCGCGCTTAATGCCTTTGCTCCTTTCGCAATGGCTTTGTCGAAAAGCTCATCAGGATTTTCAACCAGGAGCCCGAGAACAACCGTGGTTCCTTTCGCAGTAGATGGGCTTATGCTCTTGTCGCGGGCAACTTCTTCGTGCAGGCGAACCAGGTTAGACTGGATTTCAATTTCGGCAACATGAACGCCACCATTGTTATTACTTATGCTCCAGCGTTCAGTAGCACCAAAAGCATTTTTATAAAATTCCATCGCATCACGCAGGTTGTCTCCGTAGAGCATGGGAACCACAGCAGCTCGGACCATAGAATTTGATTAAGGTCATGAAATTAAAGAAGCATGGTTTCCCAGTCAAGCATCCTGAAAATCATTTCATCGTCTGATGAGTTTGACAATCGCCTGACGTGACGTAGTGACGATGTGGGTTATATATATTCCGGGCTGAATGGTTCGGTAGCGATCAGAACCATCCCATGTGAAATGATTGATGCCTTTTACTGTCGTTACTGTTATTTAGAGTATTATTAGACCAACAACATCGAAGATGCTGATCATTGCAGTATCGATAACATCACTGTAAAAAGAAAAGTGAACTTCTCTTTCAAATGGATTGGGCCAAACGAAAATATCAGTCTCAGGTAGCGCGTCACTGGAAACCCAAAGCTCGATTTGACGTGAAGAAAGGTCCTTGTCAAAGGCTTTCGGACTCAACATAGAAGCATTCAGGGCAATGGGGAATTCGGTAACATTTTCCAGCACGATATGGTAATGCATGGAAAATAAGGTCTGCGCTTTGCCAATTGTATAAGTTTTTCCATTGGGTTCGTGCCAAACTAGTCGTACGCCTTCATCGTTATGATAAAACGAGGGAAGGATGGCACTTGCTTCTATCCTATCGAATTCGAAACCTGGAATTGATGCGATCGCGAGTTGAAGCGCTGAGACTTCAATCTTTTTCGGAGATGAGAATGTGAATACAAGATTTTTACCATCGAATTGACGTGAAACAAGGAGATTGATCGGATCGTTCTTTTGCCGGCCTGCATCGAATTCCGATTCGTTGTGAAAAACATCTCCGAGGTGGACCGCACTCACAGCGAGATCAGCGTCATTTTCTGTGGAGAGAGAAAAAGGCTGCCGGTCGTGAGCGGAGACCATGAACAACCACTGCGCATGGTTGTCGAAAACTTTTTCGCCAAGTATGACAGACTGTATCCAAAGTTTATCCAATGTGGTGATACTTCCATTGCGGTTTACATCAGCAGCAAGCAACTCCTGGGCGTTGGTCAGTAACTGAGAGCCGAGTATGTGACGTGTTATGGCAACAAGATCTGCCGCATCGAGAAATTGTTGAAAGGTGGCCGGATCTGTCGGTTTTGAAATTGAAAGTTGAACATTATCGGCTGCACGAATTGAAAAATTGAACTCTCCATTGGGGTTCGTTTGAAATCCGATCGAGTCAAGAGAAGTCAGGGCGATGATATTCACGTTTACTCCGTGCTGCGAATGCTTTGCCTGGCCGTGAACTGAAACATGATCATCTGTGATCAATTGACCTGCATGGGTTCGATGGTCAAGCACTTCAAGATTTTCACCTACGACTTCAATCGCTGTTTTACTGTCATTGATCAGCAGTTGAGTCGTATCGCGGGCAACTAGGGATTTAAGAAAAATCGAAAATAAAGCTGAGCTGTCTGCCAGAGATATTGGTGTTAAGTCTACAGATGACCAGGAGAATGTAAGCTTCCCTTCATCGACAAAGTCAAAACCGAAGTCGGTGGAATCCATGCCAGGTAAATTGAAATTACTTACACGATCAAAAGCCAGAACTTTTGGGTCCCATTGCAACGTAAACTGACTTCCGAGAATATTTTCAAATTGTTTTGCACGAATGGGGATCTGCTCGATACGTCCGTTCTTCAATGTTTGATCATGGGTGAAGAAGGTTACGGTCTCATCAGTTAACGGCAATCGATATAACGAGCCGTTACCCGCAGCCAGAATGCTTGGGCCTACTTTCTTAAAAGAGAACGCATAAATTTCAGGGAAGCCTGATCCAAACTCTTCCCAGGTCTTGTTATCTGTCGATCTTAAAAATTTTGAGCCCAACAAATTGTAATTGGGATCCGTGATCAGAATATGAACGATTATTTCATGTTCGGTCACCACCATATGATCGATCGGAATGGCGAGGTTTGATCCCGTTACGGCAGAGAAGTCGGTTTCGCTCCATGTATTACCGCGATCATAGGAATAAAACAACGCGTATGAGCCGCTCAATTTTTCGCCAATAAAATACATGCTGTTGTCGAGCTTCGTCAAACAGTGCACCTGAAGGAGTCCATTGAGATTGCTGAGATCTGCCGATGCAATGGTCAATCCGTTGTTGATAGGTGTCCAGGTCTGACCGTGATTCCCGGTTTTATAAATTCCATGGACAGATGTTCCGGCATACAGCGTGTCTTCATCCAACAAGAGGTCAACTGCAATGTCAGGATAAGGCGAGGAGGTTACGCCTTGAAAAATATTTTGCCATGAAGTACCATCTGAAGAGTACTGGATTCCGTTTAGCCTATGTCCACCCTTGAATCCTATTGCAATTTGTTGAACACCGTCACTGGCAACTTCAAGGACCTGGTCGGCTGCAAAATTCAGCGGAACTGGTTCCCAACCGGATCGATCGGAATTCGATTGAAGTACATGTTCGCTTCTGCCCTGCCCGGTTCCATCGTACATGATCGTTTCCACGGTGTTTACGTAAGTTCTTACACCGTCAGTGAGCAAACCCGTTCTGAGTGTTGGCAACCCGGAATTGTTCTTACTCCAGCTGCGTCCTTCATCTGTAGATTTATAAATTCCGCTGCCGTATGAACAGACATAAATGGTGGTGTCGGTCGTTAAGAAATTGGATATGCCTATACCATTTAACCCGGAATTGCTTTCATTCCACGTGAGTCCTGAATCCTCAGAAGTGAAAATCCCTGCGGTGGTTGCTACCACGATCTTGTTTTTCCACATCGTAATGCCACGGATATCTGCTGCGGTAGAAAGTACTCTTCGTTTCCAGGTCACGCCATCAGTTGAAAAGTGAAACGTATTCTGAAATGATGCAAAAATCGTGTTGTCAGCAAAGTCTAGATGATAGAATACTTTAGGCCAGTCGGTCCAGTCTAGGTAGACGTAGTTCAGGCCCACGGGTGGATCGATATCAGGTAATGCAGTCTTTTGCCATGTTGAACCCTGGTTGGAGCTTCTGTAAACGCCATCGTGCGCGCTGGCAAACCATATCGGCCCGCTGAAATCAATTTCCGTGATCAAATAGAATTGGCTGGTTCCGTTGTTGTATTTTGGAATTCCCGTCCCGGTACAATTGACCCAACTTGAACCCTGATATCGGAAAATGCCATTGGCGGTGGCGACAACGGGAAGGCTATTGTACAGCCCTGTGGCAAGAGGCGTGTCTCGATATCCATACTGCGAAGGATAGCCCGAGTTTGCATCGGTGAATGTAACGCCCAGGTCGGTTGATTTGAAGATTCCATTGTAGCGGGTGCCAAGGAAAAGGTCTGGCCCGGCCAATAGCAGGTCCGTTGCATTAAAGTACCATGTCGGAAGCGTTTGCGTATAAATGTAAAATTTCGTCCAAGTTTCACCGCCATCAGAAGAAAACAGATCGCGAAACAGCACATGGTTTCCTGATACCTGGATCTGTTTTTCACCGTAATCATTGACGTTCGGTGATGCAGCTATTTTTTTATTCCACGTTACACCACCGTCATCGGAAAAATAGAGCTGCGTATAGTTATTCATGAAAAGCCTTCCATTCACATTGACGACATCATCGGTCCATCCACCTTCAGCGATGTCGATCTTTTCCCAATCGCCAGACGCCCTCAAACGTTCACTGGATTGTGCATTGGCGAGACTGGGATCGATTTGAATGAGATCGAATGGATTTCGGCTGAGCGGAAAGTGGTCAAGTGATGGTGAATGTTCAATGGGTTGCTGGCCAGACGCGGTCAGTGCGATTAGAACCGACAAAGTAGAGCAGAGAATTCGCAAGGTTTGCATAGGGCAAAAATGGTTTGCGAATAATGCAATGAATTGTGAAAAAGTGACTGCAAGGATATTCACGAAAGCTTCACATTTTGGAATTCAGCTCAGTTTTGCAGGTTAACATGAGGTTACATCCGTTTTGAAAGTCGTTTCCGTGCAGTTTTTTGCTTGCCAGCATGATGCTTCGTACCTAATTTTATTGATCGAATACATGGAAAGGCCACGTCACGCTGTACTCTTTATCACTGCTCTCATTCTCGCGCCCCTGGCAAATTCCAACGCATTTCAGCAGCATCGGATCGATAGCTTACAACAAGCACTTCAAACAGCGACAGATACCGCGCATATTATTGTCTTGAACAAGTTGTCGTTTGAATTCATGCTGACCGGAAATATGGACAGCGCGTTAGCCGCTGCACAAAGAGCCCGGGAAGAAAGCGAGCAACTCAATTATAAACGAGGTGTTGCGAAGGCCTTGATCAATGCCGGAAATGTTTACCTGGACCGGGCACAATTCAAGCTGGCAACAAACAATTTCACGCGGGCATACGAGCTGGCTAAAAATATTGGCGATACGAGAGTTATTTCTCACGCAACCAATAATCTTGGCGAAGTTTTTCGGAACCAGGGAAATTTTGAGCGCGCAATCTTTTATTACCTCGAGTCGCTTCGCGCTGCACAAGCATTGGGCGATGTCAGCGAAGAAGCTGGAACCTACAATAACCTTGGTCTGGTTTACAACCGAATAAGAAATCGCAAAAAGGCGTTAGAATTTTATCACAAAGCATTGTCTATAAGTAACGGATTGAACAATCGTTATAATGTCTCAACCATTTTGCTGAATATGGGCGACTTGTACGAATCGTTTGACGCGCCAGATTCCGCGAAAGCATTGTATGAAGAAGCTCGCAGCATCAAAATTGAAATTGATGATGTCGAAGGTCAGGCGAATGTATTGATCGGATTGGGTACTTTAGCCTTTCGCCAGGGGCAGTTCGCCAGGGCTTCATCGTACTTCGTTGATGCAAAACTGATCGCAAAGCACTTGAACGATCCGCGGCTTCAAAGCATCGCGATCAACAATCTGGGAGCTATTTTGGACTAGCA
>CBHROW010000160.1:0-11748 GCA_966080355.1 uncultured Chryseosolibacter sp. | reverse complement strand
CTCAGATGTAATTGAGAATGGGTAATCCGCGCCATCAATAATTTTAGAGGTGTGAAGAAAATTGTCGATCAGCGTTGCCGTGCCCACGCCCCGGATAGCCTGAAGTGAATCAAACGCGAGCGAATAATTTCCGGGCGAAGCATTTGCGATATTGAGCTTCACCGTAACAGAACAGAAGTTGGCCGAAAGCTGACTTACCGCGACAGCTTCATTGCCCGACAACAGTGAAAAATTAAACATGCCTTCATTCGGACGCTTCAACGCATCGAGATTAGGATCGAAACCATTAGTCGCTGCATCTGAAAATATGATCAGCACGCGATCATCCAACGGATTTTGTTTCATGGAAACGATCAAGTGGTCGACATGACCGGGCGATGGTTCAATTTTAGCTTTTTCCCTGATCATGAGTGAAGGATCAACCGATGTTGATTTCACCCAGAAGCCCTGACACGCTTCAATAGGCACGCTGGACAGTGACATGGTTTCATAGCGATAACGAGCGACAGGCAAACCGTTGATCGTGAAATTTTCACGAATGGCGATCGTTTGATTTACGCCACCGGCAGCAATCGCCTCACTGTTATTCGACCAATAGATCGGGGCGGCATAAGGATTACCGACCAGACTCCATCCGGTTGAGGTCGAATTTCCGCCAATCAAAGGAATTGAAACCTCGTGTTGAAACGGCACGCCTGTCTGAACGAGCATCACTTCCGATGTGTTGAGCATTTTCGTTTCATATCCTACGCCTCGCTGAATGGGTGATTGGTTATCGGTGCCGGATGCAGGATAAGCAGTGAGTCCGCTCCCATTCGAGGTCATCATTGATGGATCTGTATTTCCTGAACTCGCACCAGCAAATTGCCCCGTGACTGGAAAGTAATTCTGCCAATCGCTTACCGTCACGTTGCTCACAGGCGTGGAAAGATCAAGCCATTGGTTTTGCATGGCGGGAATGAAATGGATAACGTTGACATTGCCCGTGATCAAACCGCCCGCTCCTATTTCTGCAATGTAGGCCGATCCGGATGCACTACTTTTAAGCGTAACGAATCCGTTTGAACCGAGTTCGCCTCCATTCACAATCACGGCACCCGCTACATCAACTGCACTCTCGATCATTAGTCTCCCTCCTGCAGTAAGATCGACTTTCAAGGTGTCAACGGCATGGCTATCAGTTTTGAAATAAAGATGCGAATCGGCAGATGATATTGACATTATGCGTATGTCTCCACCATTAACTGCGATTGTGCCCGTTTCAGCTTCCGCGTTGATCGCAGATGCACCGATCAGGTCGATGGAGCCATTTTGAAGATCGAGCAACGACCCCGGACCCAGTGAAGTTCCGCCACCGTGAAGTGAACCTAAAACGAGTCCATGAGAAGAATTATCCATCGTGACAACCGCGTTGACCCCAGCCGTGATCTGATAAAAAAACATTTTCGATGGAGCCAATAAGTTGTGTGACGTGTTATCTGAAACAACAAGATGGATCCGGTTGTCAGCCGCGACCGGAGCGGGTACGCCATTGTAGTTAAAATTTCCACTGAGAAATAAAACTGACGAATTTCCAGGAGCACCTTTCAACGTGCTTCCACTCGCCACAGAAATGTTTCCAAGAACAAAAGTAGAATCTGCTTCGAGCACACTGGTCCCACTTCCGCCAATTCCAACGTTGCCAAAGGTCATCGCAGGGATCTGTGAAGCTATATTGAAGTTTACAGTTGATGCTGGCGATACCTTCGAAAAGTCGGGAATGCTTTCACTATTGAGATTCAGTACGGAATTTCCTTCGAGCTCAATTTGCCCCACAAATATGTTGTCGATTGTCAAGGTAACTCCATTCGATACGATAACCTTCGATGCACCTCCGGAAACATCCCACGGTCCACCAATAGAAGTTGAAGTTCGGTTGGCGATCACAAAATACTGACCGCTCTCAAGGAAATCTACCGGTGAACTTCCGGTACCGTTGCTATTTTGTTTCCAGGTCGATAGTGCGTTCAGAGGTCCCGATGCCATCGAATAATAAATTGCAGAGGGGCTCGTAGTCACCGGGAATGTTGACGAAAAAGCCGAATGATTGTTGCTTGCATCAACTGCGCGTACCATGATCATATAGGTGGTATTGGGGTCTAGCCCGGTCATCGTATATGCAGCCATGGATGAGGTTCCTTTCAAAATTCCATCAACGTAGATCTCATAAGCTTTCACTGCCGCATTATCGGTAGATGGCGTCCATGTCAATGCAACTTGCGTGTGACTCTTGTTGGTGACGGCTATGTCGGTCGGTGCTGTCGGAACAATATTATCGACTTGTGTTGTTGCTGCAGCTGTTGTTGAAAAGTCAGAGATCCCTGTATTTGAAGCGGTCCTGATCTTATAATAATATGTTCTTCCCGGATCCAGCGATAACGTATCTATCCAGGCTCCCGTTGAAGCGCGTCCTACGATCTCAAAATTTTCATTTGCTGCAAGTGATCTGAATATTTCAACGTCATTTCCGTTCAGCGTCCAGGATAAGTCGATGCGTTGAATGCCTGTACCACTTGCAATGAGATTGTCGGGAGCTGCAGGTGGAGCTGGCGCAATATATTTTCCGCTGCGTAATAAGGAATCAGGAACGACTTTGTAGTTCTGACTCAGATCCGGGCCTTTCCATTGCACCGTGAGCGTCTGCGAACCAGCGTAATCGAAATATTGCAACTCGACCCAATGTGGACCCTTTGGCAAGTGGAGCGTATCGCTGAATTTTGTCACGTTGCCGTGCACGCCATCGTTGTCGATAACCAATGCATTATCAATAAACATTCGGCTGCCATCATTCGATGTGAGACGAAAAATGTAGTCACCTTCCGTTAGTATGTCGATGTAGCCGGTGTATTGGAAGTCGAAGAAATCTTCCTGCGTTCGGGGAGCGAGAGAAAAATTACTCACGTGCCCCGTGAATTCCGGATCGTACCAGGTTTCGACTAAGGTCGAATCATCAAGTGTTTCCCAGCCGCCCGTGCTGTGCTTATAAAAAAGCCCGATCACGTAAGTCGATGCGATCACTTGATTTGAATTCAAAGAAACATTTCCTGCAAAATCGACTGCCTTGACCGTGATGGGATAGATCGTGTTAGCACTAAGACCCGTGATGGTAAAGGCAGTAAGCGAAGTATCGGTCTGAATTTCCTGGTTTCCATAGACAATTTTATACGATTTGACACCCGTATTATCAATTGCCGGTTTCCACGAAAGCGTAATGCTGTTGATCGTATTGATTATTACTTTGAGATCCTGAGGCGGCAAAGGTGGTGTCGCATCGCCCGGTGTTAAAATCGAATAGTTGATGTTCAAGTCATCTGAAGGAACATAATTCGAACGCCCTGCATTTCCAACTGCGCGAATTTTGTATTCATAGGTTGTGGACGATTCAACAGTCCCATCAAAAAACGAGATTGAATTTTTGGGTGTTCTTCCAACATATTGAAATACGTTTGTTCCGGATTTTCTTCGCCAGATCTCATAAGCGGATTCTCCAGAGACAATATCGTTCCATGTCAACAACACACCGTTGTTGATGTTCTTGCCTTTGAAGTCGGCAGACGCTGCGTTGAAAGTCAAATTCTGTGGTGCAGAGTTGTTGAAGAACAAATACACCGGATCCGATGGCGGACTTGGACAATACGAAAAGTGTGTCTTCAGCGTATAGGCACCGTTAGCTCCGGACCCAGCGCTCGTAAAAATTGCGGTTCGAAGCGTGTCGTTCACATCGGTTCCGGGGAAATCGACAATCGTTCCATTTTTGTACCACGTGTACAATTCTGCCTGTTGCTGCGACTTGAGTTGTACGGTATTGTTGGCAGCGGTGCTGACCAGTCCTGGCCCGCGAAGGTGTGTAGATGTAAGAACTTCGATCGCGGGCTTGGCCGGGCTGATCTCTGTCACTTCGATCGGCTGTGACCACGGCTCCCACTCTCCTTCCTGCGGGTTCGCTTTGCGGCTAAACCTTCCGCGATACGTTCCCGGGGTCATGGCAACAAAGTCTGCGAAAGTTGCTCCCGCAATGATTTCACCATCCTGCTCCCATTGATATGCACGAAATCCATTGGAAAAACTGATGCGCACACCGGTTGCTGTTGTGTTACAGATCACAGGATTTCCATAGTAAACATGCGGGTTGTATTTTCTCTTCTCGAGGATCCAGCTGAAGAAGTCCGGTTCATTGTAAGCCGTGTTCCATGTTCCATGGCCGAGGTTTGGATACAGGTAATAACGAACGGAAGCTCCTGCCTCGCGAAGTCCTTTCACGGTGTTGTAGGTTTTACTCGGAGTCGGATTTTTATCTTTGCCACCTTGAAAAACCCAGAAGGGGATCTTGCCGACTTCCTGGGCCATACCTTCCGTGAGAACACCTCCGTTGCTCACTGCCGACATGGGGAGCGCTGCGGCAAATAACCATGGCGCGCGTTTCACTGCCTGATACAATCCCCCGCCACCGTTTGATAGCGCATGAATGTAGACGCGGTTTTGATCGACATTGTATTTTTTGATGACGAGTCGCAGAATTTTGATCGCTTCCTCCACGCGTGCAGTCTGCTGCCAACCGTTGAGCACCTGAGGAAACAATACAATTCCGGGAAATGCCGTTGAAGGAAGAGTTGGGTCATCCGGGAGCTTCGAGCCAGCGAGGTTCACTGCGGTAAGATGTTTTTGACCACCATGCAAAAGATTGTGGTCATTGTTCAGCAGATTGTGCGTCTCTGATGTTGGCGCAGCTGGACTGTTTGTGTTTGGATTCCAGCTTGGCGTACTCCAATAGCAGTTATTATTCCAGCAATTGCCCCGCTCTCCGTAACCGTGAAGCATAATGATGATCGGATATCCCGGCTCGTAGTTCGGATCATAATTATTTGGAAACAGGATGCGATAGTTCATCACAAACAGATCCTGATCTCCATTACGCTCGCGCAAATTTCCTTCCTTGAAGGGCCTTGAATCCCATGAGGTCATATCGCGAAACGTATTTGTTTTTACGCCAGGCGAACTTTCGCGATAGCTGAACGTAACGTTCTCTTGCAGATAGTAATAGCGGGTCTCTGATTTTGCGATACGGAGATCCAGGGTTCCGTATGGCATATTGGTGTTGTAAATAAACGATGTATCAACCTGTGAGAATGCCTGCGGTAAATAACAAAACAGCAATGCCCACAATCCAACAATTTTTTTCATTATCCAGACGCAGACCGGGTTTGGTGGTCGTACCTAACGGCAGGTAAAAATTCGTACCGGCTTCATCGTCTGTCACGCTCTCCTGGAGTTGGTGAATCTGGTGAATGTAAGTCGAATGATAAACAAGGAACAAGGAATGATGAATTTCGGGACAAGACACAATCCCGTTGTTCGTCATTCGCTGTTCCTTGTTCGATATTCAAATTCCTTCCAAGGCCAAGCGGCTGTATTACCGATGCTTGAGCCATTTCGAGGCTCCGCTGACGGTATTGAAGTATTCCACGCGTAGTTTGCGGGAAGGTTGCGAGACAGAAGACGTGAGTGTCCGCACAAATGCACTTTCGGGAACAACAATGGCCTGAAAGCGCACTCCGGCTTTTTCGATCTGAGGGATGATCACGTCATTGTAGTATTGAATGTCTTCGTCCAGAACAATACCGGCTTTCGAGTTATCTGATAAAAGGTGCAGCCGACAATATTGCTCCATTTCTTCATGAACGAGCTCGACCATTTTATTGAAGACCAATTGATAATGATCGCTGCTTCTCGGAACGCCCTCTATCTTCACCTTTACACAGGGGATCGACTCAACAAATGAAATTTTAGCGTAGTTATCTTCGTAAAACTTCTTCAGGCTTACTGTAGGGTTGAACAGTTCTGATTTCTTATTGAAGACCATAGGTTTAATTCAATTTTGCGTGATCAAGTTTCACAAACGAAAAAAAGTATCGCAGATTCACGTACGCTCCTGCAGTGACAAGATTCACATTCGACCAACCGATTCCCTTGAACGGGATCTTCACGTAAGGTTCAACTCCCAACGAAAAATGTTCATTCAACTTGCGGTCGTAGCCAAGGGAAACGTGCCCGACACCGAAGTAATAAGAGCTGGGTTGCGGAGCCGTCCAATGATCGGCAGCTCCGGGATTCGGTTCTTTGAACGTATACTCATATGACTCGGAACGCATAAAATAACTTGACACGCCCAACGATCCGAATAACCGCGAGCGTCTCCATGAAGAAAGATCGTACTGTACGATCAATGGAACTTCAACAATTCCGCATCGACCGAATATTTCGCTCGGAACAATTCCATTTGTGCGTCTCTTCCAATAGCCTTCGGGTGGCGAGTAGTCTTTTCCGTAGCCGGTGTATCGCTTAGCGCTCTTGATCGCGCCTGTAGTTACCGTAAATCTGCCGATGCGATAGCCGAGTGAAAGTCCGAAGGCAGAACCAGGGGCTGTGTATTTGCCCAATGTGGTTGCGCTGAAGTCTGGCGCAATCATCGCGGAAATGTTGAACCGGTTATCATTTGAAGATGTAGCGGGCTGATCTTCCGAAACGAATGCAGGTTGAAGTTCGGCCGGTAGTAACGCAGCCTGCGCAACAGGTGGAATTTCCACGGTGAGCTCATCTGAAACTATTTCCTGGTTAGGCTTTCCTGACGTCAACGCGTATTGCAATGACGATGCGGTAACATCTTTTCGACCGGAATAAACAGTGGCATCCAAAACGTTATCAGTTGATGGGGTTGAGACAGATCCAGCCTGCTCAATCCGATTTGTTTTAAATGACCGGCTTGAATGATTCGATTTTTCTTGCGTCTCACCGGTAGTATGTGCGGGAGGAACTCGGGCGCCCTCGCTTTGAATGACAGCTTGTGATCCTCCGCTCGAATTGTTAGCAGGATCCGATGCAACTTCCGCGCGGCTGTGTCTTTCCTCGCTTGGTCTGGAGCCGGTCTTCGCTGCTTTCTTATCTTGAGAAAGCAGGTCGGCAGTTTGGTCATTCGCCTCATCCCCGGGAGCTACCGTACCTGCTGCCGCCTGCGTATCTACTGTGGACTCAAATCCAAACCGATAGCCAGACCACAGCGCCAACAGCACTATTGCAACCGCAGCTCCGATCTTATAGGGTCTCGCTTTTTTCGGTCTCAGGGTCGCCATGGCAGCATCACGCTCATCGAGCATCTTTTCCATTTGCTGCCAATCGCGCTCGAGCGATGACGTATCCTGCTGCGCTACGCCTTTGCGAAAAAAGCTTTCTAGACTATCGTCACTTTTTTTCGACATAATCTGTTTCAAAAAACTCCGTTAATATTTTTTTCAAATGCTCTTTGGCTTTCGATAGGTTCGACTTGGACGTTCCCACTGTAATGGACAACATCTTTGCGATCTCCTCATGCCGGTATCCTTCGATCACGTGAAGATTGAATACGGTGCGATATGCCGGTGGAAGCTTTTGAAGCATAGTGATGATCTCCTGGTAGGAAATTCCGGCAATGATGTTTTCGGTTTCCGATTCGCGGCTTGCATGGTCGAGTTCTTCCGTCTGGGCATCCCGTTGCTTTTGCCGATAATGGTTGATGGCAGTATTCACGATGATCTTTCTGAGCCAGGGTTTGAAAGGCCTGCTCAGGTCAAACTGTTTTATACTGGTGAAAATTTTCATAAATCCATCGTTTAAGATTACTGAAGCTTCATCGCGGTTATCTGCATATCGAAGGGTGATACTCAACGCGTAGCCGTAAAATTCCTCGTAGAGCAATTTCTGACTACTCCGGTCATTTTTCCGGCATCCGGTGAGCATGTCTTCCAGGTGGCGACTTGAGTCCAAGCGAGTAGATTTATTTACCAGTACAATCTTTAATACAGCAGGGTTGCCTCAGGTGGTCGAATTATTTTGGGAATTTACGAAAAGCGGTTTTCGCGGTGCATGAAAATGTTTCAGGCGGAGTCCAAAGGCGCTGAAGACCCTCCAAATGAATGATAATCCTGGAAAAACAGTCTTGAATTTTAAGACCGCGGCTTCTGCAGGTGTAAATGCAGATTAACGCAAAAATCGAAGACTCCGTGAACGAAGTGGAAAGCGAGACATTTTGGTGTCAACTTACTTGACTTGTGCAGCACGCTTCGAAACTATTTGAATGGTAAAATGCAAGCGCGAAGCCTGCATCGGCATTATCTGGATTTTATGAGCAGGTACAGGTAAGTGACCGGGACCATGCTTCGGATAAATAGCCGCACCTCGATTTGCGGTTAACAAACACCTCGATCCCTGTTGCATTTACTGAATCGGATCTCTACTCGGGATCTTCCGATTTACCTTTTGCATTTCAATTTAGCTCCGGTCAATTTGCAGGACAGTCACTAAACCGCAGGCGCAATATATCCCTCGCCCTCAATCGTTCTGATCTCTATCGGTTCCAGCGGTTTGCTGGCAGGGCCCGTAAGAACCTCACCTGTAAAAGAATAACGGGCACCATGACACGGACAATCCCACGATTTTTCAGCAGCGTTCCACGCAACTGAGCATTTTAAATGCGTACAGGTTGGATTCACCGCATATACATCGCCATATTCATCTTTATAGATCGCCATGGTCTCGTTCTCATACTTGACAACGGCTCCATCGCCATGGGCAAGCCCTGACAGTTCGCTGAGCTTTTCTTGCCCCAACCATCGACCTACGAAACTTTTCACTACTTCACTGTTGTGTTTCACGAATTCGGTAAATCCGGCAACGGGTTTCACACGGCCTGGCCGGAACAGATGTTCAAGATCATTTGCCTGCCCAAGGAGAATATCTTTCAATAACGCTGCCGCTACATGACTGTAGGTTATTCCATTTCCGCCAAACCCGGTTGCAACAAAAATATTTGACGCGTTGCCAGGAAGTCGCCCGATGTACGGTAAGCCGTCTGCAGGTTCGAAGTATTGTGACGACCATTTTGCATTTACTTCGGCAACATCGAAATGTGAACGCACGTGACTTTCAAGATTGAGGAAACATCCATTCGTGTTTGTCTCTTCTCCTGTGCGATGGTCTTCACCGCCAACGATGAGGTAATTCTCTCCGTCAATAATTTGAGATCGATAATAGTGATATGGATCATACATATCGTAAACCAATCCTTCGGGATAGTTACCGCGCTGAAGCTTCACGGCCATAGCGTAGCTTCGATAAGCAGCGCATCGCAGGTGCAGAAGGTTGACACCAATCGGAATGTGGGTGGCATATACGAGTGATCCGCCTCTGAAAATTCCGGACGTGGTGTGGACTTCAACAATACTCGGATCATGACCTGCAGAATCATCGAGAACACGACAATTTTCCACTACGATCCCGTTCACTTTTCGGAATTCGTCAGCCAAAGACATAACATAGCGCAAAGGATGCAACTTCCCCTGGCGTTCAATGCGGAGGATCTTCTGTGCCATCACCGGAATCGGAAGCTCATCCACGAAGAAAGTTTCCACACCTACACTTGCGCAAGCTTCGTGTATCTCGGTGAGTTCCTGAGCCTGTTTTTCATCCTGGGCAAATAAGAACGCTGGAACTTCCTGGTATCCGCAATCGATATTGTAAGTGGTGATATGTTCATGAAAAAGGGCAAGCGCCTTACGTGTCGCATCAGCAACATGTTTGGCATTCTCCGCGCCAAAATTTTTGATCAGGGTCGGATAAGGTGTATCCATCAAGGTATTCAAATGCGCGGTTGACCCGCCTGTAGTTCCGAAACCTATATTTTGAGCCTCGAGGATCAGGCAACGTTTTCCCGACTTTTGCAGCAACAGTCCCAACGTTACACCGGTGATGCCCGCTCCGACAATGATCACATCATAAACAGAATCGTGATCCGGTTGATCCCTGGGAATGATCGGGGTGGTTGTTTCCTGCCAAAGGCTTTTTCGGGCGCCATCACGTAATGTCATATGCTCACGGTTCGATTGTTGTATCTCCACTTCAATTATCTTGCCCGCGAACATTTTTCCATGAGACGGAATTTTCGAATTCGGTCATTGCATTGTGTGGTCACTTTTTTCTACAGTTGAAAATATAAAATTGTATGAAATTGAAATCAGGATATCCTTATTACTTGATCCTATACGGGCTACCTCACGCCTATCCCAAACTCGATGAGGACAAGCAGTGTGAAGTTGTTATAGTCGGTGGCGGAATTTCAGGAGCCATTGCTGCTTATACACTTCAACATGAAGGTTGGGGCTGCATCTTGCTCGATGGTCGCTCGATCGGGTTGGGAAGTACCTGCGCAAGCACATCGTTCCTGCAATATGAGATTGATGTTCCCCTTCATCAATTGATCGATAAAATTGGCGAGCACAGTGCCGTCCGTGCTTACCGGCTGTGCAACGATTCCATTGCATCGCTGGAGGCTCTCGCATGTGAGATCAGGTATGAAGGATTTCAAACTTGCAAAAGTCTTTACTTTGTCGCACAAGACCGCGATCAGGCATACCTCGATCGCGAGTACAAAGCGAGAAAGAAAGTTGGACTAGCTGTCGAGTGGATGGATGAAAACGATTTGGAAAAGCAATACAACCTTCGTTCAACTTGCGCAATTCGTTCTCTCAACGCAGCACACGTTGATGCCTATTTGTTTACGCATCATTTATTACAGGCAGGAGTAAAACATGGTCTTCAGGTATTCGACAGAAGTTATGTCGAAAGAATCAAGCCCGGCCATGATCGGATAATTCTTCAAACAAAAGAGAAAAAAAGGATCACCGCCAGCTATGCCGTTTTTGCCACTGGCTATGAAGTCACTGAGATGATCTCAAAAAAGATTGTCTCTCTCCGGGCTACTTATGCAACGATCAGCGAAAACATGATCGGGTCTCCGATACCCGGGGAGGACGCGTTGTTCTGGAATACATCCGATCCCTATCTCTATCTGCGCTGCACCTCGGATAATCGCATTGTCATTGGTGGAAGAGATGAAAAATTTGTAAACCCTTCGCGAAGAGATCGATTGATCGAGAGGAAAACAAACCAGCTTATAAAAGACTTTGAGGCTTTTTTTCCCAGGAATAAGTTCACAGCCGAATTCAGTTGGGCAGGAACGTTCGGGTCTACACATGATGGGCTTCCCTACATCGGGCCCTATCGAAAATATCCACGGTGCTATTTTGCGCTCGGCTTTGGCGGAAATGGAATTACGTTCAGCGTGATCGCGGCAAACATACTTTCACAACACCTTCGCGGCAAAAGCACAAAGGATGCGGATATATTTTCATTCGATCGAAATTGATCAGGATTTGGCCCGTGTACGCCTGGTTCGCTTGCTCGCTGCCTTCGCACGTTTTTGCGGAGCACGGCCGGTTCTATTTTGTGGAACCTTCGCTCCTTTTGCGCGTGCTTCCGACAGCCCAATGGCGATCGCCTGTTTTCTGCTGGTTACTTTTTTTCCAGAGCGACCGGAAGTCAGCGTTCCTTTTTTTCTCCTCCGCATGGCGCCTGCCACTGTGCTCTGCGCTTTTTTCGAATACTTCGCCATAATTTTTTAACCGGTCAGGCAAAAAAAACATGCCCCCGGGCCCGGAAAAATTCTGAGAAAGCATACGCTCTTCAACCACACGATTTGTGATTGAATTATCGTTCAGCAGGGTTGTATGTCAGTTTAGTCGAACCGCTTCTCGTTACTGATCGCTAAAAAGTTGGGAATTCAATGACAGAAAAAAACCCCAGCATGCTCGATGATAAGGCTGAGCAAAATGAAAAATGCAG
>CBHROW010000159.1:0-11758 GCA_966080355.1 uncultured Chryseosolibacter sp. | reverse complement strand
AACAGATCGAGCAGCAATTGCGAGATCTGACGCGCACAATCGAGGAGTTGCGCAAGGCCCAGCCAGGCACCAAGGTGCCGACTCAAGCCGGCACGAACGATGCGGTTGCCAGGATTCGTGATAATCGCCAGGCTCCTGCCGATGTCCGATCGGCTGGCAAAATGAAATTCCGTCTTTGTGTCTGATAGTAAGCAACGTGATCTCGAAATCAAAATCGATGAATCCTTCAATGATCACTCGCCCACCACCGCTGCGGCCTCCCTCCTGTGTATATTGCCATGCGTGATCGATATCGGTCTCAGCTTTGACAACACTTTGACCCTTTCCGGACGAGCTCATGATCGGCTTCACCACGCAAGGCATTCCAATCATCTTGATGGCAGTGATAAATTCGTCTTTTGTTCCTGCAAAACGATAAGGCGATGTTTTAAGTTGGAGTTTCTCCGCAGCCAGTGACCGGATACCTTCGCGATTCATTGTGAGCTTGGTTGCGTTTGCAGACGGAATCACGGTAAAGCCTTCTCGTTCAAGATCGATGAGTGTGTCTGTCGCAATGGCCTCGACCTCGGGAACAATAAAATCTGGGTCTTCCTTTTCGATCACTTCGCGCAATGCTTTTCCATCGAGCATCGAAATCGTGTACGACCGATGTGCTACCTGCATAGCCGGGGCGTGGGTATACCGATCGACTGCGATCACCTCGACACCGTATCGCTGAAACTCGATGACAACTTCCTTTCCAAGTTCTCCTGATCCCAACATCATCACTTTTACTGCGGATGATTTTAGCGGTGTGCCTATCAACGTATTTGACATGTCGTGGAGCTTTGAAGCGGCAAAATAGATCAAGCGGCTGCAAATTCAACCTCTGGCGTTCAAATTTTTCGGAACCCTAGCGGCCGCGTTATCCCGTAAATCCACAAGCTGATCGATCTTTCCATTCGTTGGTCTGATTTCGGCCATCTTGCCATGCGAATCTTGCCGGAAGTTTGGTTATTGAAACACGAACATCTCTCATCCATGATCCGTTACACCAGACTTCTGCTGATTATTCTTGGGTTTGGAATATTCAGCTGCAATGACGATGAAATAGTAAGGCCCGATCAACCTGCTGCTGATTCCACTTCGACAAGCGCTGCATCGCAACAACCACAAGCAGATCCGGAAACCGCTCCAGCTGCCAACGACTCAAGCACATACGACTCAAGCAGATACATTGGCCCGGATACGGCCTACTATCAAATTGAGAGGTCAGGTGAAATGCCATACCGGATCATGGTTCCTAGAAAATATGATCCAGAAAAAAAATATCCACTACTCCTTTTTCTTCATGGAATAGATGAACGCGGCAACGACAATGAAAAACAATTGAAATGGGGCAGTGACCTTTTTCAGTCTGACAATGCAACTCACCGATTTCCTTCTTTTGTTGTTTTTCCGCAGTGTCCCACTGACCACTATTGGTTCGATCAATCTCCCATGGAGAATTTGAGAAGAATTATTCAAACGCTTTCAGGAGAATATTCAATTGACAAATCACGGATCTATATTGTGGGATTGTCGATGGGAGCTTACGGAACTTATGCGATGGTGGCCGATAATCCGGATTTGTTCGCTGCTGCCGTGGCGATTTCGGGAGATGGAGATGCACGCAAGGCCCCTTCCATGACCAGGCCAAAGTGGAGGATCTTTGGTGGCGACAAAGACACGATCGTGAGCAGCGAAAAATCCGAAAAAATGGCGAAGGCCTTAAAAGATTCCGGAGCAAGTGTGGAGATAAAGATCTACCCGGAAGCCAATCACCTCGGAAGTTGGACGAAGGCTTTTGAAGAACCGGATTTCATTTCCTGGATCTACGCTCAGCACAAGTCAAACGCAGGGTTTTAGAATTTGAGGATCTTGAACTCCACCCTGCGATTCATCGCGCGGTTTTCGTCAGATGTATTTGGAGCAACAGGCGACACCTCACCGTACCCTTTCGTCATCATCTGTTCTGGCTTCGCTCCTTTCTCAAGCAGGTAATTTTTTACTGCAACCGCGCGCTTCTGCGACAAATCAACGTTGTATTGATCAGACCCAACGTCATCGGTATACGCTCCGATCTCGATCACAATATTCTTCTGGTTGTTCAGCACGTGCGACAGTTCCACCAGCATCAGTTTCGCAAAATCGGTTAGCGTTGATTCGTTTTGATGGAAGTAAATGTTGTTCAAACTGATCTTGTTCCCCGCTTTCAATGGCACAAGCCGAACGGTCTTTTTCCTAACACGCCCGTCATACACTCCGTTGTAGTTGATGGTATCCTTGAACGAAAAAAAACCATCGCTTCGAACCTGCAATACGTGCGCCTCATTATACTCCAGATCGATGGTATAGGGTGCAACTTCAACTTCCTCGCTGAATACGATGGAAGACTCGTCAAGCGTAAACAGATCAATGGCCGATGGAAGCACTTCGTTCGTTTCATCATTAAGTATCGTGATATGCAGCTGAGGGATTCCCGGCTGCAACTCCACCTTTTGAACAGGGTTTTGCTTCACCGTTTCATAGTCAAGCTTCACGTTCGAGTCAAAATAACCGGGCCGGCTTAACGCGAGTATCTCTTCCTTCCCTTCACCCAGCACAACGGAATATTTTCCCGTTGCCAGATGTTTGACGGTCGATGGATCATACCAGCCGAGATCTGCATTGACCGGCAGATGGTTGAGCGGGTTGGTGATCTCAACGGTAACTGTTACCTGAGCAAAAACAAGATTCGCCATAAAGCACATAGCGAAACACGTGAGGCGTAGCATTTTCATAAGGTGTGAATGACCTTCTAATTTACGAAAGAAATGCGGATGTCACTGTGATCTCGATATGACGTGCTTTTGCTTTTTGTATGGCTGGAGCTGATATAGATCGTGCTTTATTCTGTCGCTCCACTCCTTTTGTTTTCCGATCATGGCACCATGAAGGGTTTCAAGGTCATACAAAACGTCTTCTTCATTGCTTTCACTGAGAAGGCGTTGAACGATTTTGTTATAATGTTTCACGTCATGGTCTTCTGACCGTTGTAGTTCAACGATTTCTTTGCGGATCTTGCGGGCATACAATTCAGCCAGATCGAAATGCAGTTGTTCGTGCGCGAGAAGTTCAGGGCTTTGCGCATCCGACCACGATTTATTCGTGACGAAAAAAGCCGTGACATCATAATACACCTTGTCCTTAACGGTATACGGCTTTGCTTTGATCTGAACTGCCGATCCGGCATCACCTGCGGCATCCTCGGCCCGCTTTCCACGGAAGTCGGCCCAGGTAAGGTGGCGATATTCGTTCCACTCCAACGTGTCAGCATGGGGTGACGGGTCTGATACAAACGACAAACAGAGCAGCGATAAAATAACGGCAGCACCAGTTCCTTTCATATGGCAAAGTGATCGAACCTTACGGGGTTGTCAAAACGAATGCCAGGAACTTGTGCTGCCAGTCTGCGCTCTTGCCGAGCGACTTTGGAAAAACCAACTAAAACTACTGCCTTGTGTAAGCCATCACAGGGATGTTCTCCTGTGATATCAAAAAATTCTCTTGTGATTCAAGCCGGATCATCGACCGGAACATATTGTCGATCTGAATAAATTCGGTTGCCTTCCGGGCGCTAAGCGCGTGTTTAAATTTCTTATAATATTGTTTCCTCAGTTTAGCGAGCTTAAGATCATTGCTCAGCATGCGCGTGGAGATATCTTCCAGCTCAGATGATGAACAATGCTGCGATGACCGTGTGTATTTGCCTGCCAACATCAGATACTCCAGCTCCAGGTATCGCGAAGCATTACTATAGTTTTCATAGACAGGCCAAAAAGAAGATTTTTCCGCCTCTGTCAATTGCATTCTTTCGAGGATCAACGCCTTCTTTTTCATTGACCAAAGCCTGTCGGACAAGCGAAGCGAATCCAGAGCAGACTGGGCAAAAGAACCTCGCATAACGAATGCAAAACCTACCATCATCAATATCCCGAGCCGTTTCATATTTGAAAAATTCTGAAGCAGCCAATTAAAATCTCGTGCCGGCTGTATCGCAAATCTTAATGCAAGCGATTAGCTGTGGATTTTTAAGTTATGCATGGCAGGTTTAACGCGAGAAAAAATCGTTTGCAAGAAATTATGACACAGTGCGTTCGCAGGAATGAGAAAATATTCGGTAAATTCCTGTAATCAATTCCACACTCAACAATATTTGCCCATGTTGAGATACATATTTACACTCGCCCTGTTCGTTTTAGTGTCGGCTACAACCCAAGCCATGTCGATTCTGATCCCGATGGATGAAAGCCAGAAAAATCATCTTAAATCGTACGGCCTGGCGTTTTATGTGCTAAAGCAAGGTGGCGAAGTCGATTGGCTCCTGAATTATCGCGGTGGCAGCTTCCTCATTGAATGGAGCAAAGCCGTGGAGACTGAATGCACGGTGCGCGGAATTTCATTTGAAACGATCGACCAGTTCAACGTCAATAAGATCCTGAATGAGATCGAGTCGCCATCCGTTAATATGAACGTTGTAAAATTGGAACGCGCACCACGTATTGCCGTTTACTCACCGAAGAATGATCTTATACTCGATGACACTGATGCAGTCATCGTGGTGCTCGACTATGCCGAGATCCCTTACGAGATTATTTATGACGAAGAGATTTTGAAAGATGAACTGGCACGTTTCGATTGGCTGCATTTGCATCACGAAGATTTCACCGGCCAATTTGGGCGATTTCTCCGCAGAGAGACTGCGAAAATTGAAGCTGATATCCAACAAGCCACAGCGCGTAGACTGGGTTATGCGAAAGTCTCGGAAATGAAACTTGCGGTGGCGAAAAAGATCAAGGCATTTTGCTCAGGCGGTGGCTATTTGTTTGCCATGTGTTCGGGCGCTGAAACCTTCGATATTGCCCTCTCCGCTGACGGTGTCGATATCAACGAATCTTTTTACGATGGCGATGATTCGGATCCGCAGGCGCAGATGAAACTCGATTTCTCAAAAACCCTCGCGTTCGAAAACTTTACGTTAGAACCCGGGCACAGCAGAAGGTTTTCAGACATCAACACAGGCCGCCCTGATTTTTTTGAACGCGCGACAGGCTACTTCACATTGTTCCAGTCTTCCGCCAAGTGGGATATCGTTCCTTCACTCCTGACTCAAAATCATGAAAACGTAATTAAAGAATTTCACGGCCAGACTACCTCGTTCAACAAGTTCACAGTGAAGCCCGAGGCTACTGTGCTTGGCGAGAATGCAAAACTCGACAATGTACGTTATATCTATGGTGAGGCAGGCAAAGGTCACTGGACGTATTATAGCGGCCACGATCCTGAAGGCAGTCCCGGGCGCTGGCGCGAACCCACAGACCTAAATCAACACCCAAACTCACCAGGATATCGTCTCATCCTCAATAACGTTCTGTTCCCTTCTGCCAAGAAGAGAAAGCAGAAAACGTAAAAATCAGGCCCAGGGTGCTAAGTGCTGGTTGCCTGGAAATGCAATGCAATTTGATTTGCGTTGACAAGCATCGATCAATAGCCGATAGTAAATTTTCCGTTTTCCGTAATCCCCGGCCATTGATCGGTTCGAAATGGAGCTGCAGGAAATCCTTCTTTATTAAAGAGATTTGATTCTGATGCATCGTCCGCCCAACTGTAACGCACGGCAACAGGTTGCTTCACCTCATTGCATGAAATGACAACGGTGTTGTCCTGGATCAATGCGCGCGCATAGTGAAATTTCTTGTCGGCACCTGCAAGTTCGAAGCCCCTCAGATCTCCATATTTATCGGGAGTTGCCAAACCGCTCCCCGTGTTCTCAAAGGTGACAATTGCCCGATCTCCTTCCGTGCGCATAGCCTTAAACGTTGGGCCGCTATCCACCCGCTGTTTTCCATACGTTTTATTTAATGCAATCGCAGCGAGGCGCTTTCCAACATCCTGCTTATTCCTTGGGTGAATATCAGTCGGATTCCCGATGTCGGTCGTTACGGCCATTCCAGTGTTAGGCAGTGAAAGTGTCAGCGTTTGAGCCTCGCGCAGCTCAGCCCACGTGCTTCCCCATTCGCTCGTGCCGTTGGCGGAGTTGAAGGAAGAAAGTTGAACGAAATAAAATGGAAAATCACCTTGTTTGAAATGCGCGCGCCAGTCTTTGATCATTAAAGGAAACGCCTGACGATATTGATATGCCCTGCCCGCATTCGACTCTCCCTGATACCACAACGCGCCCTTGATCGACAAAGAGAATAATGGGTTTAACATCGCGTTGAACAAAAGTGTTGGGTAACTGTTGGGTCCCACGCCTGCACTTGCTGAACCCAGGGATTCCACGCGCCATTTCCATTCGCCTGCAAGCGGAATTGTTGATGTTGGAAGTTTGATCGCCATATCAGCAGCATCGCCATGAAAGCCACCTCCTCCGCCTGTATCTTCCACCCTAACCGCAATCACGTTCGTTCCTGCCTTCAAAGTTCCAGCGGGGATTTTGTATACACGCTGTTCATTCCATTTCCACTCCATTGACCCAACTTTCACACCATTCAAATAGGTAACATCTGAATCGTCAATCATCGCCAGCTTTACAACAGCTTCTTTTCCCGCATCACCAGCATTCATTTCAAATGATTTTCGAAACCACACCACGCCATCGAAGTCACCGAGCTCCTGACTTTCCCATTGCCCTGGCGCTTTCATCGATTTCCACTCCGAGTCATTATAGAGGTTATTTTTCCATCGATCAATTTCAACAGCTGAGGCCACCGGTCCTTGAAGCGTGTTTAGCCTGGCGAGCATAGCTGAATTTTTTTGGCGTGCCAATGAGTCGAGGTTGAGTTTTGGCATCCCCGTGATCATTTCGCGGAATTCATTGGATGATTCAAACGCTTCACGACTCGTCCACGTTTCGGAGTGCGTTCCACCCCAGCTCGTATTGATCAAACCGATAGGCACGTTCAACTCGCGTGTAAGTTCGCGTGCGAAAAAATATCCGACCGCGGTGAAATCGCCAACCGTTTCAGGCGAACAAACTTTCCAATCACCGGACGGGAAATCGTTCTTCGGTTCGCTGGCTACAATGTTGGGGACTTTAAAATGACGAATGGTCGGGAAATTCGCATCACTGATTTCCTTATCGGGATTGTTGCTGTTTCGAACTGTCCACTCCATGTTGGATTGTCCGGAACAGATCCAGACATCACCCACGAGAACATCAGTCAACTCAAGCGCATTCTCACCCTTCACAGACAGCGTGTAAGGCCCTCCGGCTTTTTCGGCATCCATCGTTACTTTCCATGATCCGTCTTTTGAGGTGGCAACTGTCTTCGATTTTCCATGGAAGGTCACGGTTACTTTCTCTTTCGGATCGGCCCATCCCCATATCACAATCGGCTTGTCGCGTTGAAGGACCATGCTGGATCCAAAAACCCGCGGAAGGCGAACATTGGCGAACACTTGCCCACAGAGCAGGACGAGCAAAAGGATAGTGAACGATCTTTTCATTGGCGTTTGTTTCATGAACCAATATAAAAGATCAGCGAGTCGCGATCAAGCCTGATCGAGCTCAGCCTGAAGTCTGTCGATCATTTGTTGAAATATCTTGATCAATTTCCTCCGCTGAGCTTTGTCTGATGCGCTCCATTTTTCCTGATCGAAGCGTTTATGAGCAAGTTTGAATTTCAAACCGGTCATGGCTGTTGTATAATCATTGGCATTGAGCTTCCTCACATTCTGATGTGCAAGAATGTACCAATGATATTCAGTACCAACCGGAACGCCCGATCCCTCAGGAGCTTTTCCAGCCCTCCGCTTAGTCACTGCATAATTGATCTCCCATTCATCAGGCGTTATTTTCTTTTCCTTCCATTCGCCTTTGTCATAATACCATTTATGACTGCGACCGATCTTCATGCCAGTGTACTTCTGTCCTTCAAACTCTTTGAATTTATTGTACGTCTTCGCCAGGTCCTTCTTTGGCTCACCAGTCCGCTTGGCTGGCTTGCGAAGTTTTGTTTTTATCGCTGCCATATATTCAGTGCTTTCGCATATCGACTTAAAAAACATGCCTCTTGAAAAATAACCCCAGCCGGATGACGCTAACCAACAATACTTTGCCGAATTTGAATGACGAATACTTAACATGCAGAGATATCTCTACTTTCTGGCAGTCTTCATGCTCACTGTCGCTTGCCAAACGTACAGTCAATACAATGAGCATATAGACCGGATCATCAGTGCCAATCCGGACTTCAGCGGATCAATTCTCATCGCGAAAAATGGAAATGCCGTGTTCGAAACAACGGTGGGCTATGGGGATGAAGCGCTTCGAAAGAAAGCAACAAATAATACACGCTTCAACATTTGCTCGATCGGAAAAATGTTGACCGCTACCATCATTTTCCAGTTAGTGGAAGAAAGCAAGATCAAGCTTGACTATACAATTGCAGAACTGCTGCCCGGAGTTAAGATCGAAAACGCGGAACGGATCAAAGTGCGGCATCTGCTCTCACACAGATCTGGGCTTGGCAACTACATGACGCATGCAAAATTTAATTCCATGATGAGCCGATCGGCTGGGATTGATGATCTTATGGAGCTTGTGCTGGCCACGCCCGCGGTATTCGATACGCCTGGCTCGGAATTTCGATATTCTAATTCGGGGTTTATCGTTCTCGGAAAAATTATCGAGTCGATCGAGAAGAAGCCGTATGCCGAAGTTCTGACCGCACGAATTCTTGATCCACTATCGATGACTAGATCCACGCTCATGCCGAACCTTGCGGATATCAGCGGTTTTGCAAAACCTTATATAAGGCAAAACACTGACAACACATGGATTTCAAACATATTCGGAATTCCACCGCCTTCATCCGATGGCGGAATGTATACCACTGCGAGAGATTTTTTGAAATTCGATAATGCACTTTACTCAGGCAAGCTGATCTCGCAGTCGAGTCTCGATACCATGCGCACCGTGGTCACTCAGGAAGGTTTCCCGTATGGCTATGGCATGATGATCACGACTGCGGGAACATCAAAGGCTTTCGGCCATAGTGGAGGGATTCCGGGTTACAATTCTGAATACAGACACTACTTCATCGGTAAAAACCAATACACACTCATCATCCTGGGCAACCATGACCGAACGGTAAGGCCGATGCTCCTGGCTATTGAAAATGAAATTGTAAATGAGAACTTGTGATGGGCTTGGGTATGCTTTTTTAACCATGCAGGCTGCGGTCATCTAATGACAGGACAGGTTCAACAAGTCCCCGGGATGCATTTAGTTTTCCCGGGGACTTTTTTCGGCACATGATTTTTTTGTTGTCGTTGCAGCAACCCGGAGAGTATGAGTAAACTGACAGAGCATGCGAAGAGCTACGGTGAGATGATGAAAGACACCCTTCATCAATGGAATGAACGCGAACCTTTTAACAACAGCATCATTATCGCTTATTACACCATCTTCTCGCTGCCGGGTTTACTGGTGATCCTGATCAATATAGCTGGTTATTTTTTTGGCGCAGAAGCCATCACCAAACAGCTGTCGAATCAGATAGGCGGAATAATCGGTGGTGATGCTGCAAAAGACATTCAGGCCATTGTTGCGAACGCTACAAAAAGCGATGGCACCACGCTATCAACCATCCTCAGTATTGCCACGCTCTTGTTCGGTGCAACGGGAGTCTTCTATCAACTGCAGCAGATATTGAACAAGATGTGGGAGGTTGAACCTAAACCCAAGCAGAAAATCCTCAAGCTGGTAAAAGATCGCGTGTTTTCATTTGGGCTCATTCTGGTCGTTGGTTTCCTGCTGTTGGTCTCTCTTGCGCTTTCGGCAGGATTGAGTGCGTTGAGCGACTGGGTTCAGCAATACGTGTCGGAAGCTTTCCTTGTCATTTTCAAAATTCTTGATATCGTGATATCCATTGGTGTGATCACTGTACTGTTCGCTGCTATTTTCAAATTCCTCCCCGATGCCAAGATCAAATGGAGAGACGTATGGCACGGAGCCATCATGACCGCGTTGCTATTTGTGATCGCCAAATTCCTGCTCGGATTATACTTTGGTCATAGCAATCCCGGTTCAACTTATGGAGCAGCCGGCACGATCATCCTCATCATGCTGTGGGTGAATTACTCGGGATTGATACTCTTATTCGGTGCCGAGTTTACACAAGTTTATGCTACATTTCACGGCCGGAAAATTCGTCCCGTTGAAGGAGCAGTGTCTACCGAAGGTCGTGGCGATAACGGAGCGATAGTAAATAAGAAAACCGAAGGCCACTCAAAACGTCTTGCACAAGAAAAAAGCCGCGATCCGGAAAAACGCGAGGCATTGAAACGAGCACATCTTCATGGAACAGAAAAAGGAACGACACCGAAACGTGTTTCCATTGGCGAGTTCATCGCTGGAATGATCATCCACAGAATCAAAAAAAGCTGAGATTAATCCTAGGCTGAAAGCTGAAGCTAAACGCTGAAGGCCGAAAGCCAATGCCTGCCAATTGATCGCGCGCTCACCAGATTTGCTGATGAAAGGAAATACAACATTTTTTCATGTGATCTCGCAATAGCTACGTCTCCTGGCGCGCACAAGCTTTCGGCTTTCAACTTTAGCCTTAAACTTCTTAAGCTGCTTTCTGCACGCTGTTCAACTGGATCTCTCTTTGCTTTACAATAGTGATCACTTTCAGCTTAGCAAGGACTTTAATAACCTGATATGTCGGATCGATCTCGTGCCAGCGTACACCGCCAAAGTTTGCACGTGAGCCCATCTTGTGGTGATTATTGTGGTACGATTCACCCATCATCAGAAAGTCAACAGGCAAGAAATTGCGTGACGTGTCACCGACTTCGAAGTTACGGTAGCCATATTTGTGAGCGAACCAGTTGATGATTGCGCCATGGATCGGGCTCATAATGAACATCACAGGCAACAACAACCATATCCACCATGTAGTTGCATACAGGAAGAATACAGCGCTATAGATCAATCCCCAAAAAATTCGTGACGGCCATGAGCGAGCAAACTTGTCGAAAGCCTGCCAATCTGGAACACCCTCGGTAAAACGCTTGTCCACCACCATTCGCTTGCTGGCAAGCGCAGAATAAATGGTCTTGGTTTTCCACATCATGTTCCAGATGGTCTCGTCATACTTTGGAGAGTGTGGATCATTCTCGGTGTCGGCAAAGGCATGGTGCATGCGGTGCATTACGCCATAACCATATGGGCTTAAATAGTTCGAACCCTGAAAGATCCACGTGAGCACGTAAAAAACTTTCTCGGTTCGTTTTCCCATCGTGAAGGCATGGTGAGCCGCATAGCGATGAAGAAAGAATGTCTGGAAAAATAGCGACAGGTACCAGTGCGCTACAAAAAAGATCAAAATGGTGGTCATGAAAATTTACAGGTTTATAATAACAGGGACCGCACGGCTATTCATCCGCTTAGGTCTCACCACCCAAGACAACAAAACCGCGGCTTTTGTGACAGGATTTGAAAGAATATCTAACTTTTTTTTGCCAGAACGGCTTTGACGTCCTTTTTCAGGCTTTCTATGAGTTCGGTTGCATGTCCAACATCGCACGATTCCTTGAAACTCTTCATTAATTCGGTCTTTTCGGCCAAAACTGCACTTAAACGCTCGCGTTCAGCAGCGACCTTTTGCTTGGCCCGGCAAAACAACTGGCGGCAATGATCTTGCTTTTTGTCGAGTATCTCCTGTAGTGATTTATAGTCAAAATCAAA
>CBHROW010000158.1:0-11766 GCA_966080355.1 uncultured Chryseosolibacter sp. | reverse complement strand
GTGTTGCATTTCTGTATTTGATCATCGCCAGGAATAAGCCCATCGCCACGATATGAAAAAAATCTCACTGGTACTCTTCGCTTTATCATGTGTAGGTACGCTGATCCATGAATTCACCGGTCAGGCAACGATTCAATTCATCAGCAAGCCCTTGATCCTGGTTTCGCTTTCGCTCTACTATTACTTTTCCACCGATCGCGAAAACCGGTCTGTCAGTTTCTTACTCGGATTGTTTTTTTCGCTCGCGGGAGATGTGTTGCTCATGGATCCATCCAATTTTGTCCTCGGCCTCGTGGCATTTTTACTTGCGCATATCATGTACATTCTCGCTTATCGACAACATCGGCATGAAGAATCGACTGACGAGTTGCGCGGCATCCAACGAATTCGCCTTGCCTTTCCGATCATACTGGCTGGCACTGGCCTCGTGGTTGTGTTATTTCCCGTGCTTGGCGCACTGCAAATCCCGGTTCTAATTTATTCAGCCGTGATTACCACGATGGTGCTCACTGCGCTTTTTCGATACGGCAAAACTTCGTCACAGAGCTTCTGGCTCGTTTTCATGGGGGCAATTTTGTTTATGATCTCCGACTCGATACTTGCGGTCAATAAGTTTCTTGAGCCGGTTTCAAGATCGGGACTTTATATCATGATCACCTACATCGCTGCCCAGTATCTGATCGTTTCAGGAATTGTAAAACATTCTGAGGAAGAACAGGCGCGATTATGATCCGCTTCGTATCTTGACTTTTGCATGAACAACACGGAAGGTCAATGGGAGAAAAGATGGCATCCCCTGCGTGAAGAATGGGTGGTGTATTCGGCACATCGCAACAAGCGACCGTGGCAAGGCGCTGACCTCATCAAGGCAGCCGGGTCTCAAAGCTATATTTCCGGTTGTTATCTCTGTCCTGGAAACCCGAGGGTTCATGGTTCACAGAATCCTTCTTATGAAAGTGTATTTGTTTTTGATAACGATCATCCTGTTGTAGGAACATCCGCACCTGATGTCAGGCAGCCCATAGCCTTTCCGTTATACAAGCGCGAGAGGGCAAGAGGAATAGCCAGGGTAATTTGTTTTGACCCTAAGCACAACACTTCCCTTGCGCAAATGCCTTTGGGAAATGTTCAACGTGTTTTTCAGGTAATGCGTGAACAGTCACAAGAACTGTCGGAGAATCCGCTGATCAAAAGCGTGCTGATCTTTGAGAACAAAGGAGAGGCTGTGGGCGTGAGTAACACACATCCGCACGGACAGATCTATGCCACCGATTTTACGTTTCGTTTCATCGGGCAGCAGATCGAGATCGCAAACCGATATCGGTCAAGTCACGGGAGCAATTTGTTTGAGGACATTATCGCTGCAGAACAGCGTGATGGTATTCGAATCGTTGCAGAAAATGATCAGGCGGTTGCCTTCATTCCATTTTTTGCAAGATATGCCTACGAAGTGATGATCTTTCCAAAATCGAGCCACCAGACCTTTGTCACTTTCGAAGACAACGCCCTCGATGGTATTGCCGCGATCTTCCACCAGGTGGTTCGTAAGCTTGACATGAATTATCAGATGAGTTTTCCTTACGTGATGACAGTAATGCAGGCGCCTGTCGATGGCGGCAATTATGATCAATTTAGATTTCATATCTGGATACAACCACCCTTCAGACAACCCGGACTTATTAAATATCTCGCTGGCCCCGAGATCGGTGGAGGAAATTTCATGGCCGACACCATGCCCGAAGA
The DNA here is from genome assembly GCA_966080355.1 of uncultured Chryseosolibacter sp. Taxonomy (GTDB): domain Bacteria; phylum Bacteroidota; class Bacteroidia; order Cytophagales; family Cyclobacteriaceae; genus Chryseosolibacter. The sequence continues at coordinate 10,023 of CBHROW010000158.1, read as the reverse complement.
GAAGGCTGCAGAATTGAACAAAATCGATCCGAGCAAATATGGCAGCTGATTGGTTCAATGGTTCGGCACCGGGACGGATGGATGTAATGGGAGGGATTGCCGACTACTCCGGATCGGTCGTGTTGCAAATGCCAATAAAAGAAACCACGGATGTTCGCGTGCGTTTGCGTAATGATTATCAATGCAATTTATCCAGCCAGGTTGAGGGCAGTTTACTGAAGCTGTCCATTGATTTTCGTTTATTGTTGAATAAAGGAAATGTCGACTATCAGTTTTCCAGGGATTTATTGAGTGTTGATCGTCATTGGGCTTCTTACGTTTTGGGCTGTGTGCTCGTACTCATAAAGGAAAAACAGATCGATTTTCGCGGAGCTGACTTTGAAATTGAATCAGGCGTGCCGCTTGGGAAAGGCGTTTCGTCATCGGCATCGCTTGAGATTGCAACGATGCGTGCATTGGCTGAAGCCTTTCAAATTTCATTCGCGGGAACAGAGATCGCGCGATTTGCACAACACGCTGAAAATTTTGTTGCAGGTGCACCGTGTGGATTGATGGATCAACTCGCCAGTACATTTGGCGAGTACAGGAAATTACTTCCAATCAGATGTCAGCCGGATATTTTGTTGGAGGAGATCCTGATTCCGGATTCGATCGCCTTTATCGGGCTCGATAGTGGAGTTCGACATGCTGTTGGTGGATCTTCGTATACGGATGTGCGATGCGCAGCGTTCATGGGATATACGATCATTGCCAAATCCCTTGGCGTAAACGTGGGGCATTCTCTTTCCAGTCGGGAGAAGCTTCCTTATGGCGGGTATCTTTGCAACATTATGCCGGACGAATATGAGGAGCGTTTTAAGAAACTGCTTCCAGAAACGATTTTAGGTCGTGATTTTCTCCGCGACTTTGGAAAAACAACCGACAACGCAACTTCAGTTCAGCCTGATGCAAACTATCAGGTTCGCGTCTGCACCGAGCATCCAATCTTTGAGAACGAACGAGTTCAGAAATTCATGCGCGGTTTACAGCAAGTTGAGCCAGATCTAAAAGGACTTGGACGGCTGATGAACGAATCACACGAGAGTTACTCCCGCTGTGGACTTGGTTCTGAACGCACCGATGAGATCGTTGAAATGCTGAAAGGGAAAAGTGGGGTATACGGTTCAAAGATTACCGGAGGAGGAAGCGGAGGAACAGTTTGCGCACTGGTGCGGGGAGAGGAAGGATTACAAGAAATGAAGCGCGTGAAGGAAATGATACAGAGGAAGTATGACAGGTCGTTGTATCTTTTCGTCTAGCACGCGAACATGGCTATATCGAATAATGAATCGAACACCGAATGTCGAGCTGCTCACTTCGGTGTTCAGTATTCGATATAATTGCAAATTAACCTCAGAGCTGGTGATTCACCAGAATTCACGCACACACAAGCTTTCGGCTTTGAGCGTTAAGCTTACATTTTGCGCACCGTTCCACTTCCTGACGCGTGGCTGTTCACTTTATTAGGATTGCCTTTGTATGATACGGATCCGCTTCCGGTGATATTTGCATCGAGTTCGTTCTTCACGTTGATCTGCACGTCTCCCGATCCGGAGATCCGAATTTCACAGCGCGAAGTCTCGAGGTTTGCTGCAAGAACTTTTCCAGAGCCACTGATAGAAGTTTTCACATTGTCAGACGAACCACTTGCGTAAATCTTGCCAGAACCTGAAACTCCGAAATCTGCCATGCTCGCAATCTGTGCATCGAGTTTCACATTTCCAGAACCACTTACATCGCTCTCGAAATTCCTGCACTTGCCTTTTACTTCCAGGTCGCCAGAACCCGATACATCAGCGTTCATGTCGCCACTTGCATCGACTTCCACAGTGAGCGAACCTGATCCGCTCACGTTCAGATCGATATCGCCCGTGGTGATCTTATTTTGACCGATAATGTCTCCAGAGCCGCTTACACTCAGTGCTTCGATATTGGCAACAGTAATATAGACGGTCACTTTGTCGTCATCGCTCCAGTTCCAATCAAACCACTTGCCTGGCTTACCGATGATGAGCTTTGAACCGTCAACTTCGGTTTCGATTTCTCTCAAAACGTCTTTGCGTCCTTCGATCTCGACTTTTTGAGGAGAGCCTTGACGCAAGAGAACTTTTCCGGGCACGCGAAAGGAGATTTTAGTGAATGTGCTCACATCACGCGTTTCACGAGTCTGAGCCAATGCAATTCCCGACACCATCAGGAAGACCATCAGCGGAGCGATAAAATTTTTCATAGAGATTCTTTTATTAATCAATGTAAAATCCGGTTAATCGACATCCATAAGACTCACCCGCGTGGCGAAGGTTGCATCAGGATATCCAATTGTTTTATTTGACGCGAAAAATCGCCTGGCGTTACAAATGCTGTCGCTTTCATTTCGAACTATTCAACAGCCCTCGGAGGGTCTTTTCAAGGAAAAAGGCAGCAAATTCCTGGCTTTTGCGTTTCCCGTCCAGTCAGAAGATGAAGTTAAGGATTTGCTGACAATACTTCGCAAGAAATACTTTGACGCCCGCCATCACTGCTACGCGTACCGGCTGGGAGCAGACAAAAAATTATTACGGGCCAATGACGATGGAGAGCCCAATCATTCTGCCGGTGATCCGATCCTGGGACAGATCAAATCGCGTGACCTTACCAATGTCTTGGTTGTTGTTGTCAGATATTTCGGTGGAACTAAACTTGGCGTTGGCGGATTGATTGAAGCGTACCGTACCGCTTCGATCGCGGCTTTAGACCGGGCCACGATTATCGAAGTTGCTGTCACGAAGACTATCTCGATACGATTCAATTACGATGGCATGCCGGAGGTGATGAAGGTTGTTAAGGATTTTGGTCTTGCGATCCGCGATCAGGATTTTAGTGACAATTGTAGAATGACGGCTGAATACAAATTGGAAGTTGAAACTGCGCTAACTGAAAAACTAACATTACTGCAACAATTGAAACGTATTTCGTCATTTGAGGGAATTTGAGGCAGTGATAGCCGGACAGCGTTTCCTCGACAAGATTTGCCCGGGTAAGAAGCTTATTGATGCGCTTGGATTGAATGGCCGGCCAATGATATAACTGAACTCTTGAGTAATATGTTTCACGACAAACCTGTTTTTTCGCGCCAATGAAATTATATCCGTTTCTCTTTTCCGTTGTCGGGCATTGTGCGTTATTTTGTTTTCTTATCCCCACCACAACCTATGACGAAAGAAAGAAAACCAGCTCTCGGATTTATTTTTGTCACACTATTGATCGATGTCACCGGCTTCGGCATTATCATTCCGGTGATCCCCAAGCTTCTCAGTGGTATGTTGAATGCTTCCATCGCAGAAGCTTCTGCTTACGGTGGTTGGCTCGTGGCATCATTCGCGATCATGCAATTTTTGTTTTCACCGCTCGTGGGGAATCTCAGTGACCGATTTGGAAGAAGGCCGATACTTCTTGCTTCATTATTCGGATTTGCATTGGATTATTTGCTCACGGCATTTGCGCCTTCTATCGGCTGGCTGTTCCTGGGCCGAACTGTGGCCGGGATCATGGGAGCAAGCTTTACGACCGCTGCCGCATACATTGCCGATGTAAGTCCTCCTGAGAAACGCGCGCAAAATTTTGGAATCATTGGTGCAGCTTTTGGCCTGGGATTTATTATCGGCCCAGCGCTCGGTGGCGTAGTTGCCGAATACGGAGTGCGTGCCCCTTTCTTTGCAGGCGCTGCACTGACTGCGCTAAACTGGCTCTATGGTTTCTTCGTATTGCCTGAGTCTTTGAAGCCGGAAAATAGAAGAAAGTTCGAGTGGAAACGGGCAAACCCGATCGGCTCTCTGAAATTCTTCATGCGGTATAAAGTTATTCTTGGCCTGGTGGCATCGATCATGTTGTTGTATGTTGCTGCGCACGCCATTCAAAGTTGCTGGAGTTATTACACGATGCTGAAGTTCGGTTGGAGTGAACAACTCGTGGGTTACTCCCTGAGTTTTGTCGGATTGCTCATCGGACTTGTTCAGGGTTTATTGATCCGAATCATCATTCCCAAGCTTGGCCAGCAGCGAAGCGTTTATATCGGACTGTCGTTATATGCTATTGGATTTACACTTTTCGGTTTTGCGACACAGAGTTGGATGATGTTTGCATTCCTGATTCCTTATAGCCTTGGTGGAATTGCCGGCCCTGCATTGCAAGGTATCATGTCGTCACAGGTGCCACCGAATGAGCAGGGAGAACTTCAAGGTGCGCTGACTAGTTTGATGAGCCTCACTTCGATCTTCGGTCCGGTGTTGATGACCACGTTGTTTTATTCATTCAGTAAACCTGAAAGCAACTTCTACCTTCCGGGTGCGGTGATGTTTGCAGCTGCGGTGTTCACGATAATCAGTGCGATCCTTGCTCGCTCAAGCCTGAAGAAAAATCATCCGGTTACGCCAAAGCCCGATACGGCTCCGGCAGCTGCGTCACACGCCTAGCACTGCTTTAAGTTTTGCGTAGCCGGATCTACTCAGCGGCACACGGGTACCGTTTTTCAAGAGCGCCACGTGCGAATCTTTTTCGAGTGGTTCTATGCGGGTGAGTTGTGCAAGTTGGATGAGATAAGAACGATGTACACGGATGAATTGTGATTGGTCGAGACTTTGCTCGTAAAAGCTCATCGTTTTCTTTTTCAAAAACATTTCCTTGGCGGTGAATATTTTAACGTAGTCGTCATACGCCTCGATGTATTGGATCTCGTTCACGGGTATGATGCGGATGTTTCCGCCTTCCTTCACTACAATTCTATTGCGCTCTTCCGGCTGACGGATCTCTTCTGTTAGCAGCACTTTTGTCTTTGAATCATTTTCTTTTCGTTGACTCAGCCACTTTTGCATGGCCTTGTCGAAGCGTTCCTTGCTGAACGGCTTGAGCAGATAATCGATGGCATGCGATTCGAATGCTTTCATGGCATATTCATCGAAGGCGGTTGTAAAGATCACTGACGGAGGCTGCTCGATCAGCTCGTGCATTTCGAACCCATTGTTCTTCGGCATTTGAATGTCGAGAAAAATATGATCGGGTTTGTGTTGTGCAATCGCTTTCACACCTTCGAAGCCATCATTGCACTCTTGCACAATCGTAACATCGGTGTGAGCCTGTAAATATTCTGTTACGATGCTTCGTGCGAGAGGTTCGTCATCGATGATTATGGTTTTGATCATGCGGTTTGCGGAATGAGAATTTGAGTTTTGAATATGTTGTCTTGTTGGGATGTTGTCAGTAGATCCTGACGTGCATACAACAGGTAAAGCCTCCGTTGCACCGAGTTCAATCCGAACCCCGTTCCCTGTTTGGGCTGTGCGGTGGCAGGATCGAAAGGATTTGAAACCATCAGCTTCAGATAACCGTCTTCAGCCCGCGCTTCAACGCGAATTTCAGTTTCACCCGTAGTGTCATACAGGCCGAATTTGATTGCGTTTTCAACGACCGGCTGCAGAAGGAGCGAAGGCAACCTGAGTGAGAGGGATTGATCATCTTTTTCAATCACAGTTTTAAGCCGGTGACCGAAACGAACTTTTTCTATTTCAAGATATAAATTAAGGTGGTCAAGCTCTTCCGATAGCGTTACGAGTTGTTGATCATCTTTCTTCAGCGTTCCCCGCAGAAAGTCGGACAGCTGCTGGATCATTTTACGTGCCTGTTCAGGTTTTGTACCTGCCAGCGCGCTGATCGAATTCAAACTGTTGAAAAGAAAATGCGGTTGAAGCTGCTGTCTGAGTTTTGAAAGCTCGGCTTCACGCGCAAGTTTTTCGGCCGTGCTACTTCGTCCGGCAGTTTCTTGTTGCTCCTTGATGGAAAACCACAACCAGCTCACCGAACTTATAAGGCTTATCATGAGCCAGCTATAGAGCATGCGGATTGTAGTTGACTTATCGAGTATCGCGATGTAGTCGGGCGTGTCGCTTCCAAGTATTGTCATACAAAATTCTGCAATCCACACACAGCACACCGACATGAACAGGCTCATCGCGAGGCGCATTCCGGGGATTGGCTGGTAGAAGCGCATGATGCTGATCAACACATATCCGCAGGCAGCGAGAAGTGCGTTGGTTATCGAACCATCAGAGAGCGCAAGATTCCAGGGTACACCGAACGTGTGATGAAGTGCGTAAGCCTGGAGCACGATCCAGCACATGCACCAGGTTACATAGGCTACGGCAAGCCTGCGGTAAGAGAAATTGATCGCTGTAAGTGTAGCCATCAGGGTTGAAATTCATTCCTGATAAAGATAGCTTTTTGATGAATACACCTGATGTAGTTTGTTGCCTCTTCGGTTTCGTGAATGCTCGAGTAAAGTTCAACGCCATCTTCGAGCTTGCCGAGTGGAACGATCTCTGCAACATTCACAAATTCCCATTTCACCCTATTTCGCTGATCGTTGAAGAAGGTGTCTTCCTCTTTCAACCCAAGCGTTCTGGCTTTGATGAACGCTTCTTCAATATTTTCAGCCGCAATCAACCGAAGTTGTTCGTCAAACTGTGGCGTGTGAGCCGTATTCTCAGAAGAGATGTTGAAGACAATTTTTGAGATGAACCAGTTCATAAGTAAAGCTTGCAAAAGGATTAAGGTGAAGTTCATGATCAGAAGCTCTTGATGTCGATGCCACCGAATACACACGTACCTTTGAGCACCAGCACCTTTGATGTGTCAACCAGGTTCGGGTCGGCAAGTATCGGACGTTTGTCTTCCACTCCACCAAAGAGGCACACCACTTCCTCCGATTGAATTTTCCAGTGCGGGGGAACGATCAGCTTTGTTCCACCGAAGACCTGGGTGAGGTCGAGAACGATGTTGTGATTCACATCGGCTTGCGTGAGGTTGATCTCCGTTCCGCCAAACACGGTTACCGCTTCTCCACCGCGAAAATTTTTCGAGATGATATTTTTCTTCACGCCTCCGAAGAATACAACCGAGTCGATATAGTCGTCACCTGACGTGCGTTCGATATTTCCCTCGTGCCACTTCTGCCAATCTTTTGACCGGTTGCGAGACGGGCGGAACATGATGGTGAGTCCGATGACGATAATGATCGCGGGCCAAACGAATGTCCAGATATTCTGATCATAATAATTGTTGGCGAGCATCACGGAACCGATACCGATCGGAATAAGCCAACCGAAACCTTTAAACGAGTGACGGAATCCCACATAGAGTCCGATGGCGATAATCAGCGTTGGGAAAGAGAACAACCAGTGCGGGAAGTAGACACCAGTCTGTCTGGCGAGGAGTAAGGCTCCGATCACAATAATGAACAGGCCGCCCATTACCCGTCCGGAACGATTGCCGGGAGTCGGCTCATTCCACTTTGTTTGGTTTTGGGGGTTCTGATTAGTCGTTTCCATATAGCTGCGTTGTTTTTTATGTAAATGTACGGGCAGAGGTGCCCTGCGGCTACCGTAGATAGGCCGTCAAAAGCCGGCAGTAGGTGAATGGCGGACCCCAGTCGGTGAGTCGTCTGACCCGTTCCGGAGACCCTAACGAATAACCTTGGCGAAATTTTGTCGTTCTTACCAATTCAACCTCAGCAAAAATGAATTCAAACGTTAAGATCCTCGAAAAGAAAGTCCTTTCAGACAACTGGTACACTTTATATAAGTACACCTATGAGACGGTCGATAAAAATGGAAACAAGAAGACAGAACAACGCGAGGCTTACGACCGTGGCAATGGTGCAGTTATTTTGCTCTACAATGGGGAAAAGCAGTCTGTCATTCTAACGAAGCAATTTCGATTGCCAACCTATGTGAATGGAAACAAAGATGGTATGATGATCGAAGCATGCGCGGGATTGCTCGATCAGGATAATCCTGAGGATTGTATCAGGAAAGAAACCGAAGAAGAAACGGGTTACCGCATTCGAAATGTAAAGCGGATCTATGAAGCGTACATGTCGCCTGGATCGGTAACGGAGATACTTTATTTTTTTGTTGCTGAATACTCAATGGATCAGAAGGTAAATGAGGGTGGGGGTGTGGAAGGAGAGGAAAATATTGAGGTGCTGGAGTTGAGTTTTGAAGATGCGTGGAAAATGATGGAGAAGGGCGAGATCAAAGATGCAAAGACCATTATGCTGTTGCAGTACGCCAGGATTCACAAGCTTGTTTAGCTACTAAGGCATGAAATCACAAAGTTTAGGAACAGACCTTATCGATCCTTGCGCCTTCTGCGGTGCTGCATTTCATCTTCATCTGCGCAAAGTATGGATGATCGGGATTTACAATTAGCTCTTGTCGAAGCGGGTGGATGATCACATCCATATCTTCGAGGGGAATTGCTCCCAGTAAAGGTTCAGCGTCACCCGGCAGTACAATCGCCCGGCAGGTTGTTGCCCGGTTTTTAAAACGCAGCTCAACAGGTGCCACTACATCGCAATCAACAATATGACCATTCGCTAATTGTGCTTTACGTTTCTCAACAATGGGTAATTGAAGTTGCTCCTGTATGCTTTCGTTGATAGCAAGCATGTAGGAGCCCGTATCGACTAGCGCCTCGATGCGAATTCTTTTCACTTCGTCTTCGCCTATAACGTTTCTTCTAGCCAATGAAAGATCTTCGCCATTGATCAATTCAATTTCTGCGTAAATAAGTCCCATCTTTTTTGTTTTGTCATTTTTCATTGGCATCTCTGATGGTACAGCAATTTAACAAAAAGTCAGAACGAAGGCACGGATCAATTTCTTGCGAGCATTGCGTCTTCGCGGTGAGATGCCGGGGCGTTCATTTTGATGAGAAGTTCTATGGTAGTTCCGCGCGCAGCTCTAGGTTGCGAGAGTTCTATCGAGCGACTTTTCGAACGAGACGTGATGTGATGTTGCTCCACCGCGCACTGGCGCAAAGGCGCTAAGTTCGCAAAGATAAGTGGATCGCGGCTTTCGCCTAAGGGCGTGGTGCAATTGACGCGGTATTTACCTCGTCAGGGCTCTCAACTTCTCGTACAATTCCAGGCAAACCCAAGCATCAGTTGCCGCGTATTCGATTTGCTTTTGAGTGAAAGTAGGAGCTTCCCAATTCGAAGTTTGAGCGCTTTTTGAAATTCGAAAGCCCAATAGAAGTGCAGTAAGTTTTTTTACACTTTCAACCTGGAGACTTGCCTGTTTGGCGAGTGTGGATAAGTCGAGAAATCCCGCAGGCTCGAACGGTCGAAGTTTCTGCAATGCTTTGAGGTCATCACGGATACCCACTCCCGTTTTAATGATCGATTCATTTTGAAACAGCCTTGCCATATCTTCGGTAACACCGGTGTGATTGACGCGAATCAGAAAGACTTTGTTCGGTATTGCCAGCTGAAGCAAAGCTACGTGATAAAACTGCCCCCGCTTGAAACTCGGACGTGTCTCCGTGTCAAATCCAACCACTTCGTACTTCTCCACTTCGCGAATGGCTTTATCAACTTGCGCAGCTTCATTGATAACTACCGTCTTTCCTTCAAAGGTTTTTAAGGGCAGTATGTTGATTTCGTCCGATGTGATGTTCAGGCGAACTTCTTCACCCGAGATCGGTCTGGTACTTCCGTTATTATGGGATGTCGGCTCCATCAAAAAATTCCCTTGTGCGACAAAAAATTGATCACTTTCAACGCTCAAGTTATCCAAAAAGTTTACTCCTTAATAGTAACTGATCGGAAAATACGCGATGGCCGGCCATACTTTTTGGCTGGTGGCGTATCTGCTATATTTTTCACTATTTTGCCCACCTTAAACCCACGTTCATGCCAACGTCTTTGTTTCGTAAGAAATCAGTTGAAACCATATTGAATGATGTACAATCCGGAGAGGGCGATGGGCTTCATGGAAATCTTAAAAAAGTTCTGGGTGTTCGCGATTTGACTTTCCTGGGAATTGCCGCCATCATCGGTGCTGGTATTTTCAGCACGATTGGTCGCGCGAGCTTCAATGGAGGTCCTGCCGTTGCGCTGCTTTTTATCTTTACTGCAGTAGCCTGTATTTTTACCGCACTCAGCTATGCTCA
>CBHROW010000157.1:0-11839 GCA_966080355.1 uncultured Chryseosolibacter sp. | reverse complement strand
CGATTTTTTAATAAGGTTGCAGCGTTCACTAATGTAAGCACACCTTTTTGCTCTGAATTAACGCCCACAAATAATATCTGAACGATTGGATTCTCCGCTTTGGGTTGCGACATGTTATTTGAGTCGGGTATTCCGTAAGGGATCAGAAAATTCCTTTTTGCAAAAAGAGCGCCTGGATCATCATGACTATATTGAGAAAGCCGTATGCCCCCATCAGGAAAAAAGTACGCTTTTCGAAATAAATATTGGAAGAACCCGGAAAGCTTCGGGTAAAGCTCCGAAAGACCTGACGCGTGAAAATGGAAAATAGTCTTCTTGAACCATGGCCTCACCGACAATAGAATGACCACATCGCGAATGAATGGAACCTTATTAGGACCTGGCGGAGGATAGTACAACACTTCGACCCGATGCCGCACGCGAACATAGAGTATGCGCATGATCACTACAACAAGATGGAACAACTTGGAAACTTTAAACTTGCCAATTTCGTCCATCTCCTTAGAAAAATTCATGCGCACGTGGTGGAGCTCCAGCGCGGAATATTCTTTCGCCAGAAGCTGCTCGATCATGACAGCCTGTCCTCCGAATGGTGGCGGGGTTTGTCCTACAATGAGTACTTTTCTTTTCACAACATGATAGTGATTATCTTTTCGATGCCGGCAAGTAAGCTGTCTTTAATCTAACGCCTCGGTCGGGACGAAAATTTTTAGTTGTACATGTGGGCTAGCTGGCATGTGTCTCTTTGACGTATAATAATTTAGCCGGATTGCCAGCCACAACTCCGTTATCTGGAACATTTTTAACCACAACAGATCCGGCACCGATTACAGCACCGTTGCCAATAACTACGTTGCCCAGAATAACAACATTACTTCCTATGTCAACAAAATCGCCAATCAGCGGGGCTAACACAGTTCCGTCTGCCATTCTTTTAGCGCCTATCGTGGTGCTTTGCCGAAGCGTAACGTTCGACCCGATCCGCGAATTGTCATTGATGACCAACGCTTGCCCGTGATGCAGCGTGGCGTTTTCTCCGAGCTCCAGATTCCATGGCAATTCGATACCAAGGAGCCATTCGACTGTTACGCGGTAAAAAATTAAATAAGGCAAACCGACAAGCATGGTAAGCGGATGTGTTGTGCGGAGCAATCTGGCTAATCGAAACATAACCAGAACAAGTCTTGCCTTAAAATTTCCCTTGTTAGCACGCCAATCTTGAAAGATCCTATGTGCGGCCTTCATCGAATCGAATTTAAAAAGGGTTTCGAGTTTGTCATGAGCTGGGAGCCCGTTGCAGATTAGGATGGCAATATACCTACCATAACGCGTTCGTACAATGGAATGATCTGGCTTACATCGTAGCGCGCTGTTGTATATCGCATAATCTCTTCCCGATCGAGCTGAATCTGTGCCGACCGTTCGATCGCAACAGCCATCGCATCGACATTGCCGTTCTCCACAAGCCATCCATTATATCCATGGCTGATGATCTCTGCCATGCCACCTGGACTATTGAAGGCCAAAACTGGTGTTCCAACCGCGTTGGCCTCGATTGCCGCGTTTGAGAATGCTTCCGTTCTAGAGGCAATCACCATCAAATCGCTTTCCTTCACAAATTTGTGCGGGTTAGCATTAAACCCCATGAACGAAATTTTTGCTGTAAGATTATTGTCTTCAATGAGCTTTAATATTTCTTCTCGATACCCAGGATTCTCTGGCGTCTTCTCTCCGAGAATGGTGAGATGCACGTTAACTAGTTTGACCTTGGAAAAAGCCCGAATAAGAAGGTCGTACCCCTTAACAAACACAATGCGTCCAACAGCGATAAGATTGATCACTTCTGGTGCGAGCAGCCGTTCGTTGGATTCTGCTTGAGCCCGAAGCAAGTCGGATTCTATTGGGTTGTTGATTACACTGACGACCTCACCTCGGACGCCAAAGTTAACGGTGAGATCGTTTTTCATATACTCAGACTGGCAGATAATTCGATCAAAACGTTTGAACGTCCAACGATATAGCGTTTTACGCAACCATCTATATCCGTAGTTTTCAAAGAAGCTCGTCAATACAACGGCTTCCCGTGTAATGAATTTCATTCGCGCGGGCAGGAAGAAGGACAAGACACCCACGATCAAATTCAAATTGTTTACATCAAAAACAAATACGATGTCGGGGTTGATCCTCCGAATGACTCGATAAAGTTTGAAAGGCGCGAAACGAACACGAGGAAGATTGAGATTGATTTTAGTCACCGAGGGGGGAACATCATCGTAAAATTCTCCGGTGGTGGTCAATACGCAAAGTGTGATATCGAACTTTTTTTTCGATAGATTTTTCAACAGCACCGCTAATACCTTTTGAGCCCCGCCCGCTTCAAGACTGGGTATAACAAATAATACTTTTACACGGTGATTTTCTGTGCGCATTCAATTTGATTTTGCCTTTACTACCTGCCGAATTGGCCGGTCAGGTTTTTGAGGAAGCTGCGTAACTTTTTTTTGAATGTTGTGAAGTCGGTAAATCCCACACGAATTTTATAAGCGGTTCGTTTGAAAGCACCCCGATAAAGACGAAGTTGATAGGCTCGTTTATCACCGGCTGCGGCCGTATTTTTGTTGACCCAGGAATTAAGCCCGTCTTGATAGTGGCTAACTATTTGTTTGGAAGGGTCTATCATATACTTCCAGATTTCCAAATGTTTGGCTGCATAGTCGGGCCATGTCCACGTAGTTACGGATTCAGTCAACCTGATGCGATCAGTCGCGATCTGATCAAACACAGCCACGAGTTCTTCCAGGGTGTTGAATGCATGGTCAATACCTCCGTGAGCATCCAAATGAAAACCTTGGGGGGTTACGATTGTTTTTACGCCAGCGGCAAGTGCGTCAATGAATCCCATCGATCCTTCGTCCTGGCCCATGTAGAGGTAATAATCCAGCGAAGGAATAAATTCGAGATAACGATTGTAGTCGAATTCCCGTTGATAGTGGAGTTCGAATCCGCGATCAACTAACGTCCTGTTTACGGCCTCCCAACCCGATCCCATAATTTTGAACGTAAACAATTTGGGTGATATCCGGGATGCAAGTTCAGCAATCAGGTGTTCGCGCTTGCATCCATCGGGTTTAACCTGGCTGGCGATGCCGATCACAAATTTCTTCAGCGGCATCCGTCCATCGTGGGCGGGATTGATGTAAGCCAGCTTTTCAGCCGGGACTCCGCCAACGATCAACTCATTCATTAGAGGCTTTGACATGCATATTCCGACACGCGCCACCTGTAACTGCCGTTTAAGTTGACTGAGTTTTCTGAAATCATCAATATGCGTAACCATCAAGGTGTCGGCAGTTGTTCCCAACGCCTCATTGTAATTAACATAGATGATGTGATGATTGATGTCGGCCTTAGGGTCGGCCACCATGCCGATGTCGGAGTTCACCCCGAGCGCGATCAGTTCCTCGTTTAATTTCCGCGCAAATTTCCCAAGAATCCACGCGTTAACGTCTTCGTATGAAACAATTCTAACTCTCATTGCGGTTAACTGATTTTTCGCGCAACAATACTGATATTCCAATCGTCAGTCTTCACGCGATCATCGGTAGACATAAACGGCATCGCGCTGAGAACTTCAAAGCCATGCCCTTTCAAGAGATTCGTCATCTCCGCGAAGTAGTAGTAATGGAGCTGGTGAACTTCTTCAAACTCAGCCATGCGTTGGTTTGCCTCAAAATAAGAGCAGGTGAACTTGACAGTCGCTTTCTGAAGCATTTGATCGAGCGTGGTCTCCGATATGCGCAGGATTTCTTTCTCGGCTATTTTCTTGCGAAGAACTTTGACCGGAGAGTAATGTCGAACCACGGCAGCACCGTTCCAGTAATCGAAAACAAGCAGCCCATTTTTGTTCAGCAATTGGCAAATGTTCTTGAGTGTCTTGCTTTGATCTTCGTAGGACGTGATGTAGTTGAACGCTGAAAACATTGAAATTACAACGTCAAATTTTTTATCGATTTGATCAGCCTGCTGGAAAGAATAATTATAAAAGGATAAGGGTTTTTTTCTAAGGGCGGCATTTTGTTTGGCAACTTCAATCATGGATGCCGATATATCGCTTCCTGAAAGTTTTGAATACCCGAGGTCGGAAAGCTCAAGCAGGTGCTTCCCCGTTCCACAAGCCAGATCGAGTAAAGGCATTTGCGCTTTGTCCCCGTTCGAAAATTGTGTGATCAATTGGTCTATATACAATGCCTCCCCGCGGTAATCTTTGTCTTTGTACAAAAGGTCATAAAATGCCGCATATACATCAAATTGTCCAGTGCCTTTCATCGGTTTTATTTTGATTTGAGAATATCCTTCAGTGCGTCACACACCGTATCGATGTCTGCTATTTTTAGTCCGAGACCACTGGGTAAGTAGAAGCCTCTTCGGGCGATATTTTCTGATACCGGATATTTTTCATTACGAAATAATCCCATCTTTTGGAAAACCGGTTGTTCATGCATTGGCCAAAAGAACGGTCGCGTACCGATCTTTTTATCAGCCAGTTTTTTCATGGCCACTTCGGCATCAAAAGGCACTTCGTCCTTGAGCACGATTCCATATACCCAGTATATATTCTGTGCTCCCTCGACCCGCTCTGCCGGCAGCTGGATGCCTTTAACGTCCCTGAGCCGTTCGGTGTATTTTTTTCCCATCGCGTGCTTGATCGATACAAATTCATCGAGACGTTCCAGCTGAGCTACCCCGAGGGCCGCCTGCAGGTTGGTCATTCGGAAATTAAATCCGAGTTCATGATGAACGAATCTTTTTTCCGGAATGAAGCAGAGATTGCGAAGCGAGCGACAGCGTTGCGCAAGCGTCTCGTCATCTGTCACGATCATTCCCCCTTCGCCCGTGGTAATATGTTTATTCGGGTAAAAGCTGAAGGTTGAGATGTGCCCAAAGCTGCCTATTGGTTTGTTCTTATAAAATTGTCCATGTTGTTCGGCAGCATCCTCAATGATCATCAAGCCGTATTTGTTGGCTAAAGCAACTACCGCATCCATATCGACTGGTAATCCATAAATATGAACGACCATAATCGCTTTGGTACGTTTGGTTATTTTTGCTTCGATCTGACTGACATTCATGTTCCAGTCATCTGCATTGGAATCAACAACAACGGGCTTGGCTCCAGCGCGCACAATGGCGGCAGCACATGAAATGATCGTAAACGTGGGCATGATTACCTCATCGTCTTTACCAATTCCCAGTGCAAGAATCGCTGAGTCTATGGCAACCGATCCGTTGGCCACGGCAATTCCGTATTTCCGTCCAACGCGTGCGGCCATTCCCTCCTCAAAAGATTTGATAAATGGACCTTCCGATGAGATCCAGCCTGTATCGATACACTCGTTGAGATATTTCTTTTCATTGCCGTCCAGCAATGGCTCATTAACCGGAATAAATCTTGCTTCAGATATCATAAAATCGCATGTCCTTGATTTGTTCAAATTGCTCCTTCCCGGTGTTTCTAAACCTGGCTTGTAGCGCGAAGTTTTCACCAAATTCCAGTCCATTGAAAAATTGAGGGAGGCCGTCAAATTGTGCCTTATTAATAAAAAAAGCGTTGACACCACTCCGATCAACTCGTCTAAGAATGCTCGCAACAATCTTTCTCATAATTGTCTTGATCCTATTCATAAAATCAAAAGTGCGTTTTGTCAGCCGCCACTCCGCTGTAGGGGCCTTGTTTTATTTCCAACATTTCACAGTCCTCGAGCATCTCGAAACCATGGCCACCGGAGGCCAGCAAAATAACGTCTCCAACGGCAAGCATGACACTGCAGATGTATTTCAATTCGTGGTCAAAAAGGTCAACCTTGACCTTTCCTTTCCGAATGACCAGAACCTCCTGGGTAAAGTGTACCTCTCTGGTCACCTTATTGTGATAGTGTGGTTTTATTGTACCGCCTTTGGCGTACTTAATTATTCCGAGTTGCTGGGAATAATCGCCCGGTGTAAAAAATTCAGTGGCAGCTGGATTATATCTTGCCCGGATGATGTGACACAAGGGAACCGTGTTGTCTTTGTCGTACACGACCTCAATGCCAGGCGCAAGTTCATTTATCATAAGACTGTATGTTTCAGTAAACTTTGTGAAAGTATTTGCTTAAGTAGCTCTTTAATGTTTTATTGATCAGCTCGGCCTCACTGATCTTCATGACGTAAAGAACAGAAACCAGATAGCACGCAACCCCAATGAAACTACTGATGAGGGTTGAAAGTAAATTTCCACTGCCTGCCAGCGGCTTATAAACAATATAGATAACCAGGCAACACACCATGCTAGCGACAATCAGCTTGAAAACGTCATTGACTAAAATCGACCCGTCTAACAGCTTCCAGTGGAAGAGGAAAACGATAAACAAGATCAGTGTCCAACCCGTGCTCAACGACAGTGCAGAAGAAAGTCCCAAATAGGAATAGTGCTGAGCAAGCATGTATCCGCAAGCCGTATAGATGATCAGTTCCGAGATGCCAAGGACACCAACAATGAACGTACGATTTGCTATATAAAATGCTTTGGTAAGAATGTTGCCGAGGCTACTAAATATGAAAGCAGCCATAAGGATCGACAGGCTTGTAGCCACGGCCACGGTTGCGTGAGCATCAAATGCGCCCCGTTGGAATAACATTTCAATAATCCGGTTACGATGCACAATTAAGATGCACGCAATAGGCAAGATGATGGAGAAAGTCAACAAGAAGGCCCGCGTGAGCAGCAACCGAAATCGACTTGTGTCTCCTTCAGACCATGCCTTGGATAAAATCGGAAAGAAGGTTGTTCCGAGGCTACCAGAGGCAATCGTTGCGAGTAATATATATATCTGGCTACTGTAACCCAGATACGAGACGCTACCCTCCGGTAAGCGCGAGCCTATCGTGCGTTCAATGATCGTTGTCAGTCGATAAACAGCTCCGGATATGAACAGTGGCATGGCCAGCTGAAACACTTCTCGCGTATTCGGGTTAAAAATTTTCAACATCGCCATTGGAGCCAATTGCCCGCTAACGCGTGGTAACAGCAGAATCAAACTCAGTATCGATCCGATGAGCGTGCCGAACGCCAGGCTCTGAATGCCGTAGCTATGGAACAACAGTACGATGACCAACGAAGTCACTGGTGTTATGATAGGACTAATTGCAGGGAGCAGAAAACTGTTTTCTACGTGATAGAACACCGCGATGAAATTTGACAGGGTTTGGAATACCGCGGCAAAGATAAGAATATTAAAGAGCTGAATGGTGAGCTGAAGCTGAGCCCCGTTGTAACCAGGTGCGACCAGCGCCATCATTTCCTGGGAGAAAGTAAATCCAGCCAGGGCAATTAAAACGATTGCCAATGCACACAGCCCGAGAGAACTGGCACCAAAAATCCGCAGATCTAGCTCATTAACTTTCGTTTTTAGATTGATATAGAAAGGAAGAAACACTGCGGTTATCGAGCCGACAAAAAGCGTTACGATATAGGCGGGCACTGCAGCGGCCGAAAAATATGCATCACGCTCGGTCTTAGCACCGAAATAATATGCCAGCACCATTTGGCTGACGAAATTGATCGCAACGCCAACCAACGAAAGGGTAGTGATTATCAGGTTTGATCGTACAAATTTCCCAGCACTCATTAAGCTTAATTAGCTGCATCCCAGTTCCGGACGCGGGTGTCTAAAAGAGTGCAAAAATAAGCTAAAATTTAGTATTCCTAATGGTATGGACAACGTCAATTGCAGATTTGGCGTCCGCAATGCCGAATCCCTTACCGTTTAAAATTCTCTCGTAGCTGATTGTGTGTAGGTCTGTGAAGCCTTCAGAAAATTCTATACTTGTATTTTCTATCGTCAGCGACCGGTAAGTGCGTTTTCCGGTCTGTCTGACCGATTCAGGTATGTCGTTATAGTCAATACTTAAGAGCCAATTGACGCGCGCTTGCTCAAGTTCAAGGTATCCTTGAGAATGTGAATCGTCTTGGCGGCTCACTTGCACCCCTTTCACGTCTCCGAAGATCCAGATGAGCATATCGAAAAAATGGATTCCGATATTTGTTGCGATCCCACCTGATTTTTGAGCTTCACCTTTCCAACTGGAATGATACCAATTCCCACGTGATGTTATATAAGTTAGATCAATGTCATAGACTTTGTCACGCGGACCTTGTTTGATCCTCTCACGCAAGGCAACAAGCGATGGGTGCAGCCTGAGTTGAAGAATTGTATAAATCTTCTTGCCAGTCTCTTGTTCAATTTCCTGCAAGGCATCTACGTTCCAGGGATTGAGAACCAATGGCTTTTCACAAATTGCATCTGCTCCTATTCTCAAGGCAAAGCGAATGTGAGAATCGTGCAAATAATTAGGCGAGCAGATGCTTACATAATCCACTGGCCGACCATTTCTTTTTAACTTGTCAAGATGCCGATCAAAACGTTCGAACTCGGTAAAAAAGTTGGCGTCAGGGAAATATGAATCGAGAATGCCTACGTTGTCGTGCTTATCCAGTGCAGCAACCAGATCGCTACCTGTTTCTTTAATTGCCTTCATGTGCCTCGGAGCGATGTAACCTGCCGCTCCAATTAGCGCAAATCGTCTCATGTTGATTTCTTTGTTACCTTCCCATTGCTTAATTGATATTCCTGCTGGCTCTCGGGGCAAACGGCAATGCCGTTAGTATTGAAACTCAGCTTGTGTCCATACTCGCTTACCCAGCCTTTTTGCGTTGCGGGATTTCCCACAACCAAAGCATATGGTTTAACAGCCTTAGTCACAACTGCTCCGGCACCAACAAAACTGAATTCGCCAATTTCATTTCCACACACGATCGTAGCATTTGCGCCAATCGAGGCGCCTCGCCTGACAATCGTCTTTTTGAATTCGTTTTTCCGATTGACAAAACTCCGGGGATTCATCACATTAGTAAAAACCATTGAAGGACCGAGAAATACATCATCTTCGCAGATCACCCCAGTGTAGATCGATACATTATTTTGCACCTTAACATTCCTCCCTAAGACAACCTCGGGAGAGACTACCACATTCTGACCAATATTGCAATTTTCTCCAATCACGCAATTGGACATGATATGACTGAAGTGCCATATCTTCGTTCCCCCGCCAATTGAACATCCGGAATCAATCACTGCCGTTGGATGGGCCGTAAAAACTGAATCTTGGGCCATCGTTAATACGATATTATTTTTTCTGTAATGTAATCAATCTCAGCACGTGTAATCTCGGTATGGATCGGTAAGGAAAGGACTGACTTTGACAAACTTTCACTCACTGGATACAACTCCGTCTGTGCATTGATACGATACGCCTTTTGGTGATGCAATGGAACAGGATAATAGATCATTGACGGAATTCCCGCACGCTCGAGGTACTTTTTAAAATCATCTCGATCGCGATCGTTCACCTTCAATGTATATTGATGGAAAACGTGGGATGAATTTTTTGCACGGTAGGGACACTCAATGAATGTAACTGACTTCAAAGCGTGATCGTAGCTGTTAGCAGCTTCATTGCGGGCATTCGTGTATTGGCCGAGGTACTTCATCTTGATCAACAGGATGGCCGCTTGTATGGTATCAAGTCTACTATTCACGCCAATAAGATCATGGTGATATTTTATTCGTTGACCATGGTTGGCCACCATCTTGATCTTTTCGGCCAACGCCTGATCATTGGTAAAAATAGCACCACCATCACCAAAGCATCCGAGATTCTTTGATGGAAAAAAGGAGGTTGTCCCGATTGTGCCCATGGTTCCTGCGTGCCTCACCGTTCCATCTTTGAAATGATAAACAGCACCGAGAGCTTGCGCAGCATCTTCAATCACATACAAATTATACTTGGCGGCAATAGCCAGCAGAGGTTCCATATCCGCGCATTGACCATATAGATGTACCGGCACGATCGCACGGGTGGCAGAAGTGATTTTAGGCACTATTTGATCGACTGCGATGTTGAATGTTTGTGCGTCAACGTCAACGAATACCGGTTTGAGTCTGAGTAGAGCGATCACTTCCGCTGTCGCCACATAGGTATGAACAGGCAAAATAACTTCATCTCCCGGCTGCAGGTCAAGGGCCATCATTGCTACTTGCAGCGCATCCGTTCCGTTGGCGCATGGGATTGTGTACTTCGCTCCAATGAAATTACTTAGCTGAGTTGCGAACTGATCGACTTCAGGGCCGTTGATAAATGCTGTTGACGTAAGCACCCGGGTGATCGCCTCATCGATCTCGCCCTGAATGGCTCGGTACTGTCCGACTAGATCAACCATCTTAATATTCATCGGCCGGGGGTTGGTCATTCTTTCTTCTAGTTGATATTCCTGATCTTTTTTTCCCACTGCCAGGCGTGGGCAAGCGACTCTGACAATGAATACTTTGATTCCCAGCCTAAAATGGCGTTGGCCTTGGAGGGATTCCCATAAACTTTCTCAACGTCACCGGGTCTCCGTGGTCCAATCGTGTAATTGACATTCACGCCCGTTGTCCGAATAAATTCATTCACCAGTTCCAACACCGATGCGCCTACACCTGTTCCCAAATTAAAAATCTCGAGCATCTGGTCGAGGTTTCTGGAAAGCAAATAGTTCATCGCTTTAACATGGGCTTGCGCTAAGTCAACAACGTGAATAAAATCGCGGATACACGAGCCATCCTTGGTGTTGTAGTCGTTACCAAATACTGTCAACCTGTCTCGTACACCTGCTGCAGTTTGTGTGATGTACGGCACTAAGTTGTTCGGAGTTCCAACGGGCAATTCGCCAATCAGTCCGGATGGATGCGCCCCAATAGGATTGAAGTATCGTAACGAAATAATTTTGAACTTAAGTGCAGGCATGTCTTCCAGCACGCGTTCGCACATTTGCTTGGTGGCGCCATAGGGCGACTCGGCCTTTTTAAACGGGGCGTTTTCTGAAACAGGAATAATATCCGGTTGCCCGTACACGGTACACGAGGAAGAAAAGATCAAGTTGCAACAATGTTGTTCGCTCATCACCTGGAGTAAAGTTACCAGGGAGCCAACATTATTTTCATAATACATTAATGGATTTGCAACCGACTCACCAACAGATTTATACGCTGCAAAATGTAATACACATTCAATCGGACCATTGCTCTCGAAAACGCGAGTCAGAAAAACTTTGTCGAGGCAATCACCTTGCCAAAAAGGTAGATTGTGTCCGATTATCTTTTCTAATCCCTCGAGTAAGGTGCGGTCGCTCTTTGAAAAATTGTCAACCAAAATTGGCTCGTAGCCCGCTGCGTAAAGTTCAACTACAGCGTGAGCTCCGATGTAGCCGGCAGCCCCTGTAACTAAAACCTTTTTTCGATCCATTATAAGCGTGCTGTTACTATAGATTTGTCGAGTAGTCCTTTAACATCATATACTACCGAACGATCATGCTTGATCCGATGCCAATCGATTTTTCCAAATTCTGCGTGGCTGACAGTAAGGATAATAGCGTCATAAACATTATTCAATTCTTTGATCATGTCAAAGCCATATTCGTGACGTACCTCTTCGCTATCTGCGTGGGGATCGTAAATATCAATAACTGTGCCGTAGCTCTTGAGTTCGGTGATCACATCAACCGCACGGCTGTTCCGGATGTCCGGGCAATTTTCTTTAAATGTTATGCCCAGTACAAGGATTTTGGATTTGTTAATGGGAAGATCGCGTTTCGACATCAGCTTAATCACCGAATTGGCGATGTGAATACCCATATTATCATTAATACGTCTGCCGGAGAGAATAACTTCGGGGTGATAACCTAGACTCTCTGCTTTGTAGG
>CBHROW010000156.1:0-11891 GCA_966080355.1 uncultured Chryseosolibacter sp. | reverse complement strand
AACTTCCGCATTCCATCGGTCGCCAAGTCCGGTTTTGAGCGTGTAGATCAGACACTCCCCCACCACAGCGTAGTGTTCCTTTTTAGCACCATACTTGTTGTGCCGTTGTGCCAGTGACTTGATCTCGTTTACTATCGTTTCAAGTTTGTCAAGTTTTGCCACCACGTAAGTCACCATGCTCATCAGCTTGCGCGATTGCTCTTTGATCTCGCCATGGAAAAGATGACGGACGCCAGGCGCGACTTCAAACAAACGTGAATAAAAAAGCTGACCCGCTTCATCAGGTTTCACGATCACGAAGCCCCATGTTTCTTTTACGAGTTGGATTTGTGCTGCATTCATTTTGGTATCGGGTTTTATGACAGATGATACGCAAAGGTGCTTCGCCTGTTTCGCGTGGCGACTCACGAACGAGCATCCGGCAGATGGCTTGAGTAAGCTGCAGAAAAAACGAGTGGATAGACTGAGTTTCCTTTTAACGAATAGGATCCTCGAGGAAAAAAAATGAAAAAACGAGGGTTCCGACAGCCGTCAAATACTCAACAAACTTGTCATTTGCTCAGCGCACCGGAAACTTTCAAAAAAATTCAGTTTCTTGATTGAAAAAGGGAGATCAATGGATGCTGAATCATACGAGCCACTGAGCCTGAAGGACGTAACCTTATTGAAACAAACGTTCAAGCTGATAGATCTGGACCGGCTTGCGATCAGGTTTTATACCACGTTGTTTGCAAAACATCCCGAGGTAAAGTCACTTTTTCCAAAGGACCTCACTGATCTTTCCACGAAGATCGTGAGTGTGCTTGAGCTTGTGGTGTACAGTTTCGAGCCACGTGGCGACAATCAATACTACCTTCAGGCCGAGTTGCTGAAGCCGCTGCGATCGCTGGGTGACCTCCACAAACAAAAAGGTGTGCACAACAGCTATTATCCGTGGGTCAATGAGTTATTACTGAACAGTATTGCCATCGAGGTTGGCGATCAATTTTCTGTCGAAGCCGAAAATGCCTGGAAGCATGCACTCAATCATCTCACACTCGCCATGCTCACCCAACGAAAAGAAGGCGAAACCGATTCACCCGATTCCATGCGCAAACTGTTCGAGAACATGAAAACACTGCTTTTCAAAACCTAGGGAAGTTGCAAGTTATCCTTAACTTGGGTGAATCTGTCTACGGACCCCATGAAGGCTATCATTGTCGATGATGAATCAGATTCGATTACGCTGCTCCAGCTGATGATCGCCAGATTTACGCCTGAAATTCAAGTGATAGCAACGTGCACTGACCCGATGGAGGCTGTGGGCAAGATCAAATCCCTGGTGCCCGATGTTATTTTCCTCGATGTTCAGATGCCAACGCTAACCGGGTTCGAGGTGCTTCAACATACAGGCCGGTCGCAGTTCGAAGTGATCTTCACTACATCCGCAGAGCAACATGCTTTGAAAGCGTTGAAGGTTGGCGCAGTGGACTACTTGTTGAAACCGGTCAAAGGTGATGAACTACGTGCGGCAGTTGAAAAGATCATCGCCAAACGCAGCATCAATCCTTCCGCTCAGCTCGAGACGCTGATGAATTATTTCAAACCTTCGAAACCTAAAGTGCGAAGGATCGCCTTGACTTCTTCCGATCATCTGATCTTCACCGATGTAAACGATGTCATTTACTGTGAGAGCGACAGCAACTACACGACATTCTTTCTGTCAACCGGAGAAAAGGTGATCATTTCAAAGACACTCAAAGACGTACAGGAGATGCTCGAGGGTGAAGACTTCTTCCGCATTCACGCCTCCTATCTCGTGAACGTGAAGCACGTATCGAAGTTTACACGTGGCGATGGGGGCTTTGTAGTGATGAGCAACAACCAGCAGCTTGCAGTTTCCCGAAAAAAGAAGGACGAATTTTTTCAACTTTTTTCGAAGTTGTAGATATACCGCGCCATCAGTCGTCCAACCAACCCTCACGTAAAGTATCACTTTAGCTCGCGTACGCTTATGTGCATGAGCCCAGACGAAAGAGAAATTTCACAAAAATTTAACGCACAGATCCTATTTCGACAGGCGGCTGTATGAGCGGCTGAGATGTTACAAGCGGCCATTATTCCTTTTTAAATTTACAAAGACTAACAACCCATCCATGAAACCCGCTTTTTACACGCTGGCGTTTTTGCTATTGGCCTGTCTGGCCGTAGCTCAAGCCCCAAACGATGACACCCTTTTACTACACGGAAAAATTCTCGATGCGAAATCGCAAATGCCCGTTGACGCTGAACTTGACATCTACTTCGACACCGACATCGCGGTTGATGATGTTCAACTGACGCACGATGGCAAGTATTCTGAAAATCTTAAGAAAAAAGGCTGGTATCTATTCGAGATCAAAGCGAAGGGTTATCTCAATAAAACCGACACACTTTGGGTAACCGACAACCATCGCACCAACATCGAACGCAACTATTTACTTACCCCGATCGAGGTAGGACTTACAGTTGAATTGAAAAATATTTTCTTCCATTTTGGCACTACCATACTGAAGCCCGAATCGCATGCATCATTGGACGAAGTCGTCATGTTCTTCATGGCAAATCCTGGCATAACGTTCGAAATCGCAGGTCACACCGATGATGAGGGTGCCGAGGATTACAACATGACGCTTTCACAAGGACGTGCACAATCCATTGTCGACTATCTCGTGAAGGAGGGAGTCGATTCATCCAGGCTCATTGCGCGCGGGTATGGTGAGAGTCGCCCGATCGATCATGGGATCACGAAGGCTGCCAAAGCGAGAAACCGAAGAGTGGAATTCACTGTGGTGGAGCTGGCATCTCGGGAATAGCGGAACGTATCGACTTCCTATTTCGATCATTCAATCCTCAAACTCTCCGTTGGATTTGCAAACGCTGCCCTCATGGCGCGAAAACCCGTGGTGAAAATGACAATCACGGCAGCAATGCATGTGGCAACTACAAATGGGAAACTTCCAATCGAAGTACGATAGACGAACTCATTGATCCAACCGTTCATAAGTACCATGACACTGGCCAGGCGATGGCGCTTGCGATGAAGAGAAGAACAATAAACTCCTTTACCAGCATGAACGAAACGTCACTCACCGAAGCTCCGAGCACTTTGCGTATCCCGATCTCTTTCGATCTGCGCTCTGCTTGTGAAAGAGATGAGCCCGAATGTACCAAGGCATGCGATGAGATCGTCAGTAGGTTCTCATCCGCAGTTCGCACGTAACCTTTGTCCTCAAGACGCAGCAGGGCGGTGTGGAGTGCACCCATGCTTACTTCGCGATTAAGCCGTGTCTCGATTTCAGTTTTGATCGCGAATCCGTAAGCTTCTTTATGGAGAATAGCGATAGCCAGCAGTACAATTTCTTCAAACTCTCCAAGCACGTAACATTTCATCGCTGTTATTTTCTAATTGTAGGAATAACAACCATGCCAGAATCGAAAACCGCTAAAAACTTCAATTGAAAACTCTGTATGAATGCGTCACGTCCGGTTTTGAACGATTATGAACGAAGGTCGGATTGTGACCCAAGAGCTTTGTTCTATATTTTCAAGAGTGAAAAACTGCCGATCTTTTGATTAATCCATTTTCTATTTCGAGCATCTCACCAACATACAAGTCGTCTTCGCCTTTTACCTTGCGAACGTATTCCATGAACACGCGGTCTTCGTATGGTGTGAGTCTGACTACTTCGTAATGCAGTGACGGTAGCCTTGTGAATGCATCCTGCCACCATGCGCGCATCGCAGCTTTTCCCCTGATCAGGCCATTTGTTTCCGGTTGCCTGACTTTCAATTTCGGACTGTAGTGCTGCGCGTTGTCGTGATACAATGCCAACAATGCTTCAAGATCTTTTTTATTGAATGCCTCAAACCATTGATTGGCGATGGCAAGTAGTTCTGGCGAATTCACGAATCAGAAATCTTAAATCTCAAATCTAAAGAGCGGAGAGACAGGGATTCGAACCCTGGATCCCACAGAGTAGGATAACGGTTTTCGAGACCGCCCCGTTCGGCCACTCCGGCATCTCTCCGGGAAAAGCAAATTTAATAAATGTGACAAAGAGCTGAAAGTCGAAGATCCCTGTGAGCTATAGCGATATCGGGACTAAAAGTGCGTCATCAGAATTTCAGCCGATGCATAGAAGAAGTAAGATCGGTATCCGCACATTAACTTTTCACAAGACCTTTCTGAAACATGATCGTAAAGATAGATGCGATCAGCAGTACACTGAACTCGATGCCGTTTCTTCCTCCGCCCACTACATACCATCCTTCCGGCCAGTGTACCATGATGATTCCCATCACAAGAACCAAAATGGTAATCACGCCTGCGACTCGAACATAGCGATCGGTGAGAAAGCAGATCACCGCTGCCACATGCGAAAGTTTTATGGCCCACGCTAGCCATACCCCAAATGGCGCAAAACCTACCTCGTTCAAATACAAATTTCCGAAATCGTTTATTCCATTGTTGAACATCGGAGGAACGCTGTGCATGATTAAAATGATTGACACCGCTAGCCTGAGAATGAAAGTGGGGTTGCTGACGAGTTTCATGGGTGAAATTTACTCCGACATGAATATAGAGCTTATTTTGAATTTCAATTTATATTGACTTCAGGCAATCTTAGAAATCGGGAACTTAGGAGCCAGAAAGCTGAACCGACTCGTGAACGCGATCGCCCCACCATTGATATTGCATGGATTGTGGTATCGGAAATTGGAAACGCATTACGCAATACCACGGTATGGATTTCGTTTAACCGATGTCTTATAAGTCACATTGATGCCCTCGTGAAAAATATCATCTTCTCCATCGTTATTCTAGTCATGATAGTTTCGTGCAGTCCACAGTCGGGAGCGTCAAGGACATCATCCGCTGCTGCTGCTTATGGCAATGCGGAGGGTTTCAAGGCACATACCCGAAAGAACAACAAAGCAAAAAAGAAAGCGGCACGAAAAAAGAAGCCGGCTCGCAGAGAGCCATACAGGATGTTGCCACTGTGAGAATTCTGCCACGAGCCATTAGCTAAAAGCCGTGAGCCGTTCTGACCAGTAAGCAAGCAGCGCGAGATTGAACAAAGCACATCAGTACCTCCTGTCTGTTGATTTCATAAACCATTTGAACAAGAACACGACAACGATGACTATGGCGAATGCGATCAATCCGTCAAGGGCTGCATCGGCATGCATCATACGAACACGATAGCGTTGGATCCATGTAAAAACAAGGACAAGTTGATTGAGCAGCATATTCGGGTCTTTTGGTGGGTTCCGATGGTTAATGCCGTTGAGATCGATTTGGTAATCGGACTAATTACCGGTCACGTAATTCGTATTTGCGAGATGCTTCGGTTAGTTCGCTTTGCTTAAGCACCCGAGACAGTCAAACCTTCGTTATCCTCCGCGATTTCTCCGCACACTCAGTGTTCTTCGAAGTTTATCGGCATTCAACTAAAGTTGATCCAGCCTTGCACCATCAACCCTCAGCATTGCCCCTTGAACAAAGGTAGCTTCATCGGAAGCGAGGTAGGCGATCGCGTTAGCAATGTCTTCCGGTTTACCAACATCCGCCTTATCGATTTTTTCCACGCCTGACTTCACGTTGGGGTTTTCCCAAAGCATGGGTGTATCTATCGCTCCTGGGAGTACAGCGTTCACGCGAATATTCTTCGGTTTTCCTTCAAGGCTAGCCGAACGTGTAAGCGAGAGTAATGCAGCCTTCGCAGCCGCATACGTTGCTACCAACGGACTTGTCTCGATTGCATGGATGCTCGACACGTTCACGATCGATCCACCCGATTTCATTTTCAAAAAAGCCTGCTTGATGAAGAAGAATGCCCCCAGTAAATCCACGCTCAGGATGCGATTCCAATCGTCCATGGTTTGATCTTCGATCTTTTTGAAGATCATGAGCCCCGCGTTATTGACGATCACATCGATCCGGTTGTAGGATTTTAATGCGGTCTCCACTGTTTGGACAACATCGCTTTCTTTGCTCACATCGCATCGCGCTGTCACCAAATCACCTCCTAGGTTTTTCCTCACTTCATTGAGTTTCTGCTCATTGATATCGGCTATCACCACGCGCGCTCCTTCGGATAGAAATTTCTTTGCAGTCGCCAACCCAATTCCACTGGCGGCACCGGTTACAATGGCCACTCGATTAGAAAATCTCATGATTGTTTTCCTGCTTTTAAAAGTGTTTGTGTCGATTTCGGATTCTGCTCGGAGGTATCACCCGCTCTATTGATTTTCTGCGAGATCGTTTCCTCCGGATACACGATCGGTAAGGTGAGGCAGATACTTTGTAAAGGCAACACTTCACGCCAGTCGGCAATGAGTTGCTTGTACGCTTCGCCTACCGGTCTGATTTTTCTATTCAAGTCGAACAATCCCACGTTGTTCACATGTCCGTTGTCCTCGCGCAATGCAGTGTCCCAGTCTACCTGGTCTGTGAGCGAATACCAGGTGAAGCCGACAATGGGCATTCCATCGTTTCTGACGCGAAGCACATTTGCCCATTCCTTCCAAAGCCAATCAACTGCGTTCTGATGCGAATCATCTTCTTTAATATTTGTTTCTGTGTGCATCACCGGAAGTCCGTAACGCGAATAGTATTGAGAAGTGATCACGTGGTATCCAAACACCTCGCCTGCAGCACGCGTGCTTCCATCGTGAGAGACGCGATGTTCGTTGGTTACGTAATAATCGTTTCCCATGATGCAATGGCGCTTCAGATTGTTGGTCAGAAAAAAATGATACTCATCGCGGGTCATTCCGTTGTCCATCAGGTATTCATACATCTCCGACTCAACACGTGTTCCATAGTTGAGATCGAGTGACAAAAACCGCCTGGCATTCATGAGTTCGGCAGGTTTGATAGCCCTGGGATTGTCTGCGTGGTAATATTCTGACGACTCGCTTTGAATGAAGATGGCGTCAGGGCGAACTTCAAGGATAGCCTGCATGGCGAGCACATTCGCCTTCACAATATTTTTAAGCGCAGTGACAAAAGACTTGTCTGTTGTCATTTGCTCATTCCACCATCCGAAGTAAGCCGAGAACAATGCACAGATGTACATTTCATTGACGGGTGTATACAATTGCACCCAACCAAATCGTGAAGCAAAAGCTTTGCAGTAGCTGGCAAAAAGTTGTGGAAAATCCGGATTTTGAAAATTGCCGATCCAGTCCGGTACACCGAAGTGACACAAGTCTACAATGGGTACGATGCGTCTGTCACGAAGTTCTCGAAAGGTTTCGTCAGCAAAGTTCCAGTCATACTTGCCCGTGCCGAGAAAAGTTTTATGAAGGGGCGGGCCGTATCGAAGAAAGTGGATGTCGAGCTCACGAACAAGATCGAAGTCCTGGCGCCAGTATTTATAGTGTCCGCATTTTTCGAGTTCGTCAATCCGAAGCTTCCCGTTCTGAATGGTTGGGTTGCTGTTTTCAATGCCGGTTGCAAAAACAAATTTGTGAAACATCGGAAGCTGAAGTAATAAAGTTGTGCCGGTGAAGATGCCGGTTAACCATTTTTATAAGATTGACACCTGCCAAGGCGTGGATCTGTGGATCAGGTATAACACCGAGCACCTGGGTTTACAATTTTTAAAGGCAACGCTGCTCCTATCAGTCCAGGCCGTAAAAAAATCCCATGAACATGTGTATCTATTGCTGTTGATTTCATTTTTATATTGCGTTGTCTTGGGTCCCGACCGTTGAAAAAGGTTTTAAACCTATGTTATTACATGAAAGGCCTTTATTCCAGCGTTTAAGTCACGTACTTTGCGGTAAACTGACTTATTGTACCCGCAGACCGCATTGTTGAATCACCAAATTTTTTCTGCTTGAACCGAATTTTACCACTCGCCATTCTCTTATTGACGTGCATTGTTTCCAACGCCCAAAATCTTCCCGACATCAAATTCAGCGGGATCCAAGGTTCTAAGCCGTTGACGCAAGCATTGGCAGAAGTTGAAACCCGCGCACCCTTGAAATTCTTTTACATGGACGAATGGCTCGCTCCGTTTTACGTAGATGAGTCATTCAATGGGCTGCGCATCCAGGAAGGATTGGATCGGATCCTCGAAGGAACTGAAATGTCGTACTTCTACATGTTCGACTACGCGGTGATACTCGTCAAAGACCCGCAGCATGCCATTGAAAGGCAGGGTCTGCTTCGAAAAGCCGCCATGGCACGAAAGCGTATCGAAGAGCAGGTTATCGGAGATATCAGACAATCGAAGCGCGGAGTTCAGCTTACACTCTCCGGCACAGTAACAAACGAGTCTAATGACTCACACATGGCCGGGGTGGTTGTACGCGTGAACGACAAGGTAGCCACCAACACCGATCAGGCTGGCCACTACAATCTCAAGCTTGCTGCTGGCGAGTACGTTGTCAGCTTTCAGTATGTGAATTTCGTGGAGAAAGTTATTTCGCTAGGCATTTATGACAACGGTGCGCTCAATATTTCGCTCGAAGAGACGCCAACCATGCTGGAGGAAGTCGTGATTTCCGACCAGGCTATCGTAAATGCCGGCATTGGCCAGACCACGCTGCAGATGAAAGAGCTCAAACGCGCGCCTGCGTTCTTGGGTGAGATCGATGTGATCAAACAGTTGCAAACTCAAGCGGGAGTTACCTCGGTTGGCGAAGTTGCAACCGGGTTCAATGTTCGAGGCGGCAGTGTAGATCAAAACCTGATCTTGTACGATGGAACTCCGATATTCAATACTTCGCACGCCCTTGGATTTTTCACCGCGTTCAACTCCGAGATCATCGACAAAGTAAAATTCTATAGGGCGGGCATTCCGGCAGAATATGGCGGACGTGTTTCCTCGGTGCTCAGCATGACTTCGCGTGAAGGATCAAGTGAAAAATGGCATGGAAGCGCGGGTATTGGAATCATTTCGAGCCATGCAGACATCGGTGGCCCGATCAAGCGAGACACCACAACATTACTTGCATCACTTCGTACATCTTACTCCAACTGGATGCTTAAGGCCATTCAGAGCAACTATCAAAATCTCAGCAACAGTGCAATCAACTTTTATGACGGATCACTGAAGCTCGCACACAAGTTCAATGCAAACACCAAGCTGGTATTCTCCGGATACACCAGTCACGATCAGTTCAGCCTATCCAACGATACCTTGTATAACTGGAATAATCTCGCGTTATCATTGCGCCTCGACAAGACTTACAGCAGCCGGTTGTTTTCAAGCTTTACGCTGGCCATGGGACAATATGGTTATATCATGCAGGAGCACGATCCCGAAAATGCGTTTGATCTCAGTTACAAGGTAACCTATCCATCGCTGAAGCTCGATTTCAACCGAAATGGTGAGCACGAACTTGCCTTTGGGTTTCACAATACTTACTACAATTTTCAACCGGGACATCTCAAGCCTACTTCAGGAGAATCTTCGACCAAAAACATTGAAATGCTGCCGGAGAGATCGGTTGAAAGCGCACTCTATGCCAGTGACGGATTCTTCCTTCGTGAAAATCTTTTTGCGGAAGTCGGTTTGCGCCTGTCTATGTTCACGCGCTTTGGGCCCGGTAAAGTCTACAGTTACGCACCCGGTGAACCGCTGATAGAACGTAATGTTGTCGACTCCACGCAATATGGAAATGGCGACATCATGAAAACGTACTATGGTCTCGAACCGCGGGCCACACTGCGATACACATTGAATCCAAACTCATCCATAAAATTCGCGTACAACCGTGTCTTTCAATATCTGCACATGATCACGAACACCGCGGCAGTCACACCGGTCGATATCTGGCAGTCGAGCAACGCGTATTTCAAACCTCAGGTTGCCGACCAGGTTTCGCTTGGCTACTACAGAAATGTAAGCGACAACACGGTAGAAATGTTTGTTGAAGGATACTACAAACACGTCCAAAATATTCTCGATTTCAAAGATGGATCTCCGCTCATATTGAACAACAAGCTCGAAACCGCACTGCTCAAGGGTGTGGCCAATTCGTACGGTGTTGAATTCTCGGCAACAAAGATCAAAGGCAGATTGCAGGGCGCTTTCAATTACACCTATTCTCGATCGTTCCGCCAGGTTAATGGCGCAACAGCTGTCGAGAAGATCAATGATGGAAATGTTTATCGCTCAAACTATGACCAGCCCAACGTTGTGAACATGAACTGGCGCTATGGCGTATCGCGGAGAATTTTTGTTTCAGGGAACTTCACTTACCACACCGGCCGCCCTATTTCGTATCCCGTTTCAGTATATCGGATCGGCCAGGTGTCTGTGGCTGAATTTTCTTATAGAAATCAGTATCGTCTGCCTGATTATCACCGACTTGACCTGGCGCTTGTCCTGGAAGGGACACATCGCAGAAAGAAAATTCTAGACGGCTCCTGGATCTTTTCGATCTATAACGCATATGCCAGAAAGAATGTGTACTCCGTGTTTTTTGTAGAAGACAACAGGGGCAAGATCCTCGCATACAGATTGTCCGTAGTCGGCACCATGATTCCATCGATCAGTTACAACGTTAAATTTTGAAAATTCCTGCTGCAATGAAATTCATCAGATTCATCCCTTTCCTGTTGCTTCTGAACGACTCGTGTATCGAACAATTTGAAATCAAAGACAGTGCATTTGTTCGTTCCATTGTTGTAGACGGAATAATCACAGACAAGCCGGGCCCATACACCATCAACCTGACTTACTCATCAACCGTAAACTCTGACCTGGACAAAAGTGATGTTGTGACTGGTGCACTCATCACGCTCCATGATAACGAAGGGAATTCCGAACAGTATACCGAGGTTGCACCGGGAACATACCGGACTTCAGAAGGTGGCATGCAGGGTGTTGTTGGAAAAAGTTACTACATCACCATCCGCCACAATGAAAAAGAATATGTTTCAAGACCCAGCCGTATGCTACCTTCCGGCACAATAACCGATATCAACGGAACCTTTGAGGAAAATGTGCTCAATTTTTCGAATCCGGTGCTTCCGCAAGACGGTATTCGCGTTGTGTTCAGCTCCAAAGGAGAGCCGGGCGCACCGAACTTGTTTCGCTGGCGTTGGTCAGGTACTTACCAAGTTGAAACGTTTCCCTCGCTTCGCATGAAGCCGGGCCCACGCAAGATCTTATATGCCGATCCGTTTCCGTGTAGCGGCTTCATTGGCAACGGCCCAAACCTGATCTTTGTTCGACCGTGTGAGTGCTGTACCTGTTTTCAAACTGAATATGGAAAAGCGATCATGATCACCGAAAATTCGTTTTTCAATGCAGACGAATTCAACAACGTTCAACTTACTATAATTCCGTACGAGACAACGCGATTGTGGTTCAAATACCGTATGAAGCTCGAGCAAGTCAGCCTCGATGAAGAAGCTTATGAGTACTGGAGAAAAGTGAAAGCACAGGAAGATGGCCGAGCGGATATTTTTCAACCCAATACAATTCGCATTGAAGGAAATCTGACCTGCACTTCTAATCCCGATGAGCGCATTCTCGGGTTTTTCTCAGCTGGCGCCATCGCTGAAATTAGTTATGAGATACCGAGAACTTTGATGAAAAAATTGCTGAAGCAGGACGAAACCATCAATGATTGCAGGTTACAATATCCAGGCTCAACAACCACAAGACCTCCACTCTGGTGAAAATGAAAAATTGCTTATTACTCTCTTTGCTTGCTATAGGATCAGCTTACGGTCAACAGGCCAATTCGCCCGATTCGCAAAAGTTGTTTCAGGATGTGCCGCCTGTGAAGATTCACCTGACATTGAATCAGGACAGCTATTTTCCCGGAGACACCGTCTTCTTCAACGCGATTGCCGAGCCGGTGGGTGACCTCGCACCCGCCAATATCCGCACCATCCTTCA
>CBHROW010000155.1:0-11912 GCA_966080355.1 uncultured Chryseosolibacter sp. | reverse complement strand
GGAGCGAGAAAATACAAAATCGGATAGATTTCCTCTTTCGCGCTCACCTGGTGATAATCTTCCATCACCCCTATCACTTCATAGGAAGTTTTACCCGTACTGCGATCAGAATAAATGATTTGTCCCGCCATTTGTTCAGGCGTGAAACCAAGTCGTTTGGCAGCCGTGCGATTGAGTATCACTTTGTTTTGAGAATCCGATTCGCGGTTCTCTGAAAATCCCCGGCCAGCAATCAACTTCATGTGCATGATATCCATAAAATCCGGCTCTACCCTCATGTTCTTGATCATCACTGCTTTTTCCATAGACGATCCTTCGGTATACAAACTGAAGTCATGCCAGATGTGTCCACCGGGTACGTAGTTCGAGCCGGTCGTGTTTTTGATCGAGGAATTTTTTTCGAGCTCGTTTTGAAGTGACGCGAAGTTGGCGCGCACCGCATCAGACCGCAGCGGAAGAACGATCTTGTTCCCCGCCTCAAAACCAAGATCTTTCTCTTGCATGAACCGGAGTTGTTTACCGATCATGATCATGCCGCATACGAGCGTGATGGCGATCACAAATTGAAATACCACCAGTGATTTTCGCAGTAAACTTCCGGATTGATTCAGCGGAAGTTTGCCTTTCAACACCTTTGCCGGTTGAAATCCGGATAGGTAGAATGCCGGATAACTTCCCGCAATGAGGCCGGTGATCAGTGCGATGGCGAAGAGGGCAGCACCAAAAAACACGATGTTTTTCGAATCGAAGCCGATCGATTTTTCAGTGAGTTGATTGAAGAACGGCAGCAGCAATTGAACAATACCGAGACTCAGCGTTATCGATAGCATAACGATCACCATCGTCTCGCCTAAAAATTGTTTGATTAGTGAACTGCGATAAGCGCCAAGTGTTTTTCTTAAACCGACTTCGTTCGCGCGCTTGGTAGCCTTGGCGGTTGAAAGGTTCATGAAATTGATGCACGCGATAAGCAGAATGAATGCAGCAATGGAGGCGATCACATACACATAACTGATCCGCGCGCTTTCTTGTCCAGCCGGAGAATACAGATAGATGTCTTCCATCGCCTCCAGCCCGAGTTTCTTTTTCATGCCCAGCGCTTTCAGATCGTCAGCACCGTGCTTGAGAAATATCTTATTCATTTTTGGAATGAAAGTTTCAGGACTGTGCCCCGGACGAAGTTTGATGTACGAGAAGATAAAGTTCTGACCCGCCCATTGGTTTGTGACAGCAGGGCTTCGCAGGTATTCTGCCCATCCGCTGCTCGTCATCGACACAAAGAACTTTGCAGGAATATGTGTGTGCTTTTGATTTCCCGCAAGTACACCTGTGATCCTGAAATCGCCTTCCGGCCCGCCTTGGTTTACATGAATGACCTTGTTGAGTGCAGACTCGTTTCCGAACAAGCGCTTCGCCATTTCATCCTTGATCACAATGCTGTTCGCCTCCACTAAGGCTGACTTGGGATCGCCTTCTTTAAAATCATAATGAAATATGTCGAACAGGGTGGAGTCAGCAATATAGCCGTCACTTTCGTAAAATTGTTTGTCTTCATATTGAATGAGATTTTGCGATACACCCGGAGGGTTGACGAGTCTTGTTACTTTTTCAATTTCAGGCAGTTCGTCTTTAATGCCCCACACGATCGGAGCGGAGGTAGTGCGCATCACGTGGTCTGCGTTTTCACCCATGATCGAAGTTACGCGGTATAATCTTTCAGCATCCTTGTGATGTTTGTCATAGCTCGCTTCGTCCTGGATATAAAGAGCAAGAATCAGGCAACAAGCGATCCCAACAGAAAGTCCGAAAATATTAATGAAAGAGTACACCTTATTGCGCCTCATGCTGCGCAGTGCAATGGTTAAGTAGTTCTTGATCATGTTTTGGAGTTAACGGAGCTGCAATTCCAAGATTGGTGCCATTAAATAAATGCGATTTCAGTACGAAATCAGCCGTTTTTCCATATTTGATGGGTTCGCAGATGGACAGGGGTGTCCGGAATCGGGTAGCTGCCACTTCGATCTAACACTGTATAAAAGCCAAGTAATACTTCCGCTCGATTCTATTCGAGGCATCAGGAATTAGGCATGAGAAATGAAAGGCAAAAGAGAAGCGTCATTAGGAGACAATAGGACCAACTGTATCCACGAGTAATACGGCACGGAATGCAATCCACTGGATTTTATTTGTCTTTATGAGCGTGGCTTAGCGCGCTGGCTCCCCGCTTGCATTCCTAATTCCTAATTCCTAATACCCACTTACCAAGCCTTTGATACGGAACTACTCTCTTTCTCTCTTGATCTTCACTTTCGCCTGCGGTCCGACCTGGATCGGCACTTTTTCAATTTCGAGGTTAGCGGCTTCAATGCCGTATAGCTCCTCCGTTGACAGTGAGTTCGCTTTGAGAACGCGATAGCCCTGGATAATAAGTCGTTCGAAGTTCGAGATCTCGCTGTCGGACGATGCCCAGGAGTGAAGAATGATAAATTTGAAGTCGGCCATCATGCTGTACTTGTGCAAAGCAGGATAAGGACTTGTCAGGTCGATCTCGCCTGCATCGGCCATCTCGTGAATGATCTTGTTGAAGATCAGATTTACACGATGGTCTGTTTTAAAACCGAGCTTGATGCGAACGAAGAAACATTTCTTCGGAATGATGGTGTCGACTACATATTTACTGGTGAACGGGCTATCCACGGTATCAACATGAACGAACCAGTACACGTCAGCGCGCTTGGGCCTTTTCTTGAATATTGAATAAATAATATTCGAGTCGATATAACGCTTGGTATCGGCCATGGCCAGATACACGAGGTTCGAAGCTTCTTTGGGAACACTCGTATCGGCCTGAAGATCCTGAATCATGCCAACATAATGTTTCAAATCGACAAACTCCGTGTGTCGATCGCGAAGTCTTCTCGCGCGAAGCAAGATGAACATCATGATGAAGAACAACGAGGCAATGCTAAAGCTGAACCAGCCTCCATGTGCGAATTTGTTCAGGTTGGAAACGAGGAACGCGCCTTCGATCGAGAAGAAAAGTACACCAAGTCCGATCGATCGCCATGTCGACTTCCGTGTTACTGAAAAGTAGTACACAAGCAGTGAAGTCGTCATCAGCATGTCGAAGGTGATCGCAAGTCCATAAGCGCCTTCCATCTGCTGCGAACCTTTGAAGATGAAAACCACCGCGATACATCCGAGCATCAGGATCCAATTGATCGCAGGAATGTAGATCTGGCCTTTTACCTGGCTCGGATAACGCACACGCGTTGCAGGCCAGAGTTTCAGCTTCATGGCTTCATTCACGAGGGTAAACGTTCCCGAGATCAACGCCTGAGAGGCAATGATGGTCGCCATCGTAGCAATAATCACCCCAAAGATCAACAGGTACTCGGGCATGATTTCGAAGAATGGAATTTTTTCCCCGAGATATTCTCCCTGATGCTCGAGTAACCACGCGCCCTGTCCGAAATAACTCAGGAGTAGTGCAACTTTTACAAAACCCCAGCTCCACCGAATATTTGACTTTCCCACGTGGCCCAGGTCTGAATACATCGCTTCAGCCCCTGTTGTGCACAGAAACACAGCGCCCAGAATCCAAAATCCTCGGGGATATTTCACGAGCAGATCGAATCCATACACGGGGTTTAGCGCGTTGAGGATCTCCGGACGTTTGACCAAATGAGTGAATCCGATCACCGCGATGAACGTGAACCACACGAGCATGATCGGCCCGAAAGTTCTTCCAACCACCCCACTTCCGAATTGCTGGAAAATGAAAAGCAGAACAAGAATGATGATAACGATGGTGATAATTGTTCGTGTCGAGATCGTTGGATCGAGTGTACGAAGACCTTCGATCGCTGAAGTAACGGAGATTGCTGGCGTGATAAATCCATCGGAGATCAGCGTTGCGCATCCGATAATTGCCGGAAAGATCACCCATCCTGCTTTGTATCTTCTCACCAACGCGTAGAGTGCAAAAATTCCACCCTCGCCTTTGTTGTCTGCGCTCAGTGCCAGGTAAACATATTTTACAGACGTGATCAACGTCATTGTCCAGAACACGCACGATAATCCACCGAAGATCAGCTCTCGGGTGATCTCATGTTCGTCAACGATAAAACGAAACGTATAGATCGGAGACGTACCGATGTCGCCATAGATGATACCGAGAGATATGAGGATGCCGGCAGCAGAGAGCGGGGTAAGATGTTTGTTATGGGAATCGGCCATTGTTATTGCACCCCGTCCTTTGGACGGGCAATAATTAGTCTATTGCTTTTATCGTAAGAAAAGTAACTCCACAACCAGCTAAACAATACAAAAAATTTATTCTTGAATCCAATTAACGACATCAAGTGCACAAACATCCAAACAAACCAGGCAAAAAATCCCTGGAACTTCACTTTTTTTAGATCAACTACGGCACGATTCCTTCCCACTGTCGCCATGGAGCCCTTGTCGTGATACCGGAATGGCTTTAGCGATTCTTTTCGGATCAGCCGGATGATATTTTTCGCCACAAGCCGGCCTTGCTGTTGAGCAGGAGGGGCCATCATCGGATGTCCGTTCGGAAAATCCGGATCGCCTTCCATGACTGCAACATCTCCGATCGCAAATATATTGTCATATCCTTTTACCCGATTGTACGCATCTACTTTAAGTCGAGACGAACGTCCAAGGCTTTCGGCAGTGATGCCTGCAACAGGATTTCCCTTTACGCCAGCGGCCCAAATGAGTGTACGCGATATCAGCTTTTCACCATTGTTGAACAACACTTCATAACCATCGTACGATTTTACGGCAACATTGAGATGAACGTGTACGCCCATGCCCTGCAGATATTCCAGCGCTTTTTTACCTGCAATGTCAGACATTCCATTGAGCAGTCTCGGATTGGCTTCCACCAAATGAATATCCATCTGGCTCACTTCAAGTTCCGGGTAATCTTTCGGGAAAATGTAATGTTTTAATTCAGCGATCGCTCCCGCAAGTTCAACACCGGTTGGACCACCACCGACAATCACGAAATCCATCAGGCTATTGGTGAGTTCTTTATCATCGGTGAGCAACGCGGTTTCAAAATTCCGGATGATGATGTTACGAAGTTTGATGGCATCGATGATCGTTTTCATCGGATGCGAATTTTGCTCTACATCCTTCATGCCGTAAAAATTTGTCTCCGCCCCGGTGGCAATCACCAGATAGTCGTACTTCACGCTGCCAATAGAAGTCTCGATGCAGTTGCTTTCGGGCTTTACCGCAGTCACTTCACCGAGTCGGAAATAAAAATCATGTGCTTTATAAAAGTGTTTTCTGAATGGGAACACGATCGAGCTTGTTTCAAGCGCTGACGTGGCCACCTGATAAAGCAACGGCTGGAAGCAATGGTGATTGTACCGGTCGAAGAGAACAGTCTGCGCCTGAGAGCCGGCTAATTCTTTAGCTACTTCCAACCCTCCAAAACCTCCACCGATAATAATTACTCGAGGTTTGCCCAGGTCTGCGATACGCGTTTGCGTGGTAATTAATTTGGGCATTGAAACTTTTAGACTATCCCTTTTGTAAAATTGTGCCAAATTTAAAGTCGTTTCGCAAATCCCAAAAACAAAACCAAATAATGTTGGCGTGCTGTAAATGGCTGGAGACGAAAATATTTGACATGTCGCAGCGAAATGTCAGTTGAATTCAAGCTATTTTTACCGCCACTAACCCCAAATTTTACTCGGTATGATGAGAAAATTGCTGTACTGCCTGCCCATAGCCGCTGTTGTTCTCAGCTGTGGTAATCAAGAGAAAGAAAGCCTGCAGAAAAAAGTCGATTCACTCAATCTTGAGCTCGAAAGAAGCCACCAAATGACGCAAACACTCACCGAGGTGGGAACGTTGATGGACTCGATCGATGCAAGTCGTCAGCTCCTTCGTGTCAACATGGTAGAGGGGACTACCTACGATGATTATGCCGCGCGGATGAAAGATCTCAACGCGTACATCAAACAAACACAATCAAAGATCAGCGACCTTGAAAAATCATTGAAGACTTCGAAAGCCAACGCAAGCGCCTTTGCCAAGACGATCCGGCAGCTTAAAAAGGACCTCGAAAATAAAACACAGGAAATAGCCCTGTTGCAAGAGCAGGTTGAAAAATATCGCAGTGAGAATCAGAATCTGGTAACTACTGTCGGATTGCAGGAAGCGGAAATTGCCGATAAACAATCGCAGATCGATACGAAGAACCAGGAGCTTGCGCTCATCGAGGCACGTGTTCAGGAATTAATGATCCAATCGAAACTCTCGGAGGCTGATGCTTATTATACCCGTGCAGTTGCCGTGGAAGAAGCGGCCAATCGCACCCGCTTGGCACCGCGTAAAAAGAAAGAAACATTGAAAGAGGCAGTTGAACTGTACAAAAAAGCGCTTTCACTGGGTAAAAACGAAGCTCAGGCAAAGATCACAGAACTTGAAAAACGCCTATAAGTTTGTCG
This sequence comes from uncultured Chryseosolibacter sp., assembly GCA_966080355.1. Classification (GTDB taxonomy): domain Bacteria; phylum Bacteroidota; class Bacteroidia; order Cytophagales; family Cyclobacteriaceae; genus Chryseosolibacter. The sequence continues at coordinate 5,421 of CBHROW010000155.1, read as the reverse complement.
CGTTTTCACTACTTTTGAGGGCTGTTTTCGGACAGCCTTTTTTGTTCTAAGCGTCTATGCTCCTCGATAGTCTCCTGACCATTTTTTTGGTCGCGCTCAACGGCTTTTTTGTTGCCGCTGAATTTTCCATCGTAAAAGTTCGATCATCGCAGATAGAACTCAAAGCGAAACAAGGCCACCGGATGGCAGGGCTTGCGCGAAACATTTTGAACAACCTCAATGCTTACCTCAGCGCATGTCAGCTTGGAATTACCATTGCAAGTCTGGCCCTTGGATGGATCGGGGAGGACGTGGTGACCGAGATTATTCTACGTCTGTTTCATTGGATCAACCTCGATATCACTGCTGAAACCGCGCATAGTGCTGCGCTCCCTGTCGCGTTTGCCACCATTACAATCCTCCATATCGTCATTGGAGAACAAGCTCCAAAAACAATTGCAATTCAGCGCCCGGAATCAGTTGCATTGTGGGTCTCGGCTCCGCTCAATATCTTCTACTGGGTATTGCGGCCATTTATCTGGATGCTCAACGGTCTTTCAAATTTCATTTTAAAATTGATCGGGATCTCGCCAGCAGAAGGCGAGGGCGTTCACTCACCTGAAGAACTGAAGATGATGGTTGAGGAAGGCAAGAAAAGCGGAGTGATCGAAGCGCGTAAATACGAGATCATTCGAAACGCTTTTGATTTTGCAGAACGCTCAGCCCGGCAAGCGATGGTTCCACGTACGCACGTATTCGGTATCAGCAAGTCTGCACCGATAAGTCAAAGTATTGATAAGATCCTGGAGAACGGTTACTCTCGTGTTCCTGTTTATGAAGGCACGATCGATCATATTGTTGGAATTATTTTTACGAAAGATCTGCTTCATAAACTGAAGGCGGGCGGTAATTACACCATCGATGACATCATCCGGCCCGCACACTACATCGCATCGAATAAGAAACTCATCGACATCATGCGCGACTTTCAGAAGCAACATGTGCAGTTCGCCATTGTAGTAGACGAGTTCGGAGGAACCGAGGGCGTGATTACGATGGAAGATATTCTCGAAGAATTGGTAGGAGAGATCCAGGACGAGTACGATTCAGAGACCCCGCTGGTTGAAAAGATCGAAGAGAAAAAATATCGTGTGCAAGGTCAGGCTACGCTTGTTGTGCTGAATGAAAGACTTCCGCGGCCGCTGCCGGAAAACGAGATTTACGTAACGCTAGCCGGAATGCTCATCGACATCGTAGGCCGCATTCCCAACGTAGGCGAAAGCATACCTTACGATGATTACGTGTTCACTGTGGTGAAGCGAATCAAAAATCAGATTATTTTAGTTGATATCACCGACAAGGCGAAGCCCGTTGTTGACACTCAATAGTCAATGACGTTTTGATTTGCTTGAATTCTTCGATCGACCTTGAAGAGGCATTGGGGATTAGGGATCAGGAAGGCAGTTGATGCGCAATTTGTCTATGCCCAATCGCAAATGCTCAATGCATACTTTTCAACCGGAATAGCCGCGCCAGTTCCAATTTAATACATGTTCATTTCGAAAGTTGACTTTGGTATTTCTAATGCCCGATGCCTGTACTCTTCGAGCAGAGTAGTCGCATCAATCAACACATGTTGTTCATTCGAAATTTATTCTTGGTATTCCCAATGCCCAACCTCTAATGCCAGATGCCTTTGTTCTCCGCCCGGAGAAGGCGCGCGAATTCGGTGCGTTCTTAGTTCGAAGCGTACACTAAAACCACTTTTTATACTTGAAAAATCCCACCATTCCTCCCGCGATAACGATCATCAGGATCCAGATGTAGAGATAGCCGTACTTCCAGTGAAGTTCAGGGAAATGCTCGAAATTCATTCCGTAAACACCCACGAGGAACGTCAATGGAATGAAGATCGTGGAGATGATGGTCAACAAGCGGATCACTTCGTTCAGCTTGGTGTTCTGTGTGTTGATGTAAATATCGACAAGGCTTGAGGTGAGGTCGCGATATGTATCGAGAGAGTCGATGAGGTGGATCACGTGGTCATAGATGTCGGAGTAATATTTCAGATTGTCTTCATCGATGAATTTTGTCTCGTCTTTGATCATCTTGCTCAGCGCGTCCCGCAGCGGGTACAACGCTTTGTGCAGATAGATCAGCTCCTTCTTCAGATGTTGAATCTTTTGAAAGGTTTGTGCGGTAGGTTCAGTGTTGATCTTGTCCTCCGTCAGTTCGATCTGCTCACCGATGTTGTCAAGAACGTTGTAGTAGTTCTCCACGATAATGTCAATGAGGCGATACAGCAGGTAATCCGCACCTTTTCTGCGAACACGGCCCTGGTCGAGCCTGATCCGTTCGCGAAAGCCATCAAACAAATCGCCTTCCTTCTCCTGGAAAGAAAGCAGATAATTTTTTCCTAAAACAAAGCTGATCTGCTCATAGTCCACTTCGGGTCCATCAATCTTGTAGAGCATCTTCAGTGTCACAAAAAGATAATCTTCGAATTCCTCGACCTTAGGACGTTGGTCGTTGAGTATGTCGTCAACGATGAGTGAGTGAAAGCAAAAATGTGCCTGAAGCTTCTCGATAATCGGAGAAACATTCAAACCATCGAGATTGATCCAATTGACTTGGTGATCTTCGAGGTTTTTGATCAGCACATCGGCATCAGAATAAGCCTGGCGTGTATGATGGTCTTTGTTGTACGAGATCAACTCAAGAATAACCTGGTCGGTAGGAGCTGATGACAGATAATGCTGCATCCGGACTATTGGGGTTTGTTGGGATTCCTATCCTGAATATACACGAATCGTTGAGGATATGCTATATCGATTCCCTCGGCATCGAAACGTTTTTTGATCGAGCGGTGAAGGTCTGTCTTGAGGTTGAAGCCCGTGGTCGGATTTTGTGCCCAGGCATAAGCCCGAAGTTGCTGACCGAGCTCACTGAAGCCGATGAGTCTAACATCGACCTGAGGCTCATCGTTACTCTTTTCTTCAGCTGTGCGGTTATCTTCACATAGCGGATGCTGCATCGCCTCATCCCGCATGATCGCCATCGCGCGGTCAGCGTCACTGTGAAATGATATCGTCACTTCGATAAACATGCAGACCCGTTCCTCGCTGAGGGTCGAGTTGATGATGGTTTCATTGTTCATGACGCTGTTGGGAATTACGATCCTTCGATTTTCAAAATCTTTAATGATCGTGTGCCTCAACGTGATATCTTCCACATCACCCTGATATACCTGCCCTATCCGAACACGGTCGCCTACACTGAAAGGTTTGAATATCACGATAAAGATCCCGCTGATGATGTTAGAGAAAGCCGACTGCGAGGCAAAACCGACAATGGCCGCGAAAACACCCGCACTGGCGAACAACGCAGTTCCGTAATCTTTAAGAACAGGAATGGAGTTGAAGATGACGATCGTAGCGATGATATACACAATGAACTCGACCGCGTTCTTCAGGAAATTGTACTTCGTAGGATCGACTTTCAGCTTGCGTGAAGCTGCCTTCACCGTGCGACCGATGACATATCGCAGAAGGCGCCCCACGATCACCGCGACAACCAAAACGATGAACGCGAACAGCACATAGTCCCAGTCATTTCGAAGTAGCTTCATGGGCCTGAAATTACAAATATCTGCAGAACCTCAGGGGAGGGTGTTTTAAATTCTGGCTGCAAGCTACAAGCCTCAAGCAACGAGAAGTCACCACAAGGCTGGAGCTTGCAGCCTGTAGCTTGTAGCCTTTTTGTGAAAAAGCACACGATAGTTATTCAAACGCATCGTTTTAAAAGCGCCCAACCTTGTGTATTATTGCGTCAATGCCCTTGCGACTGGAAAATATAAAAGCCCCGATTGCCCGTGAGATGGAAGACTTTGAGCAAAAGTTCAGGGCTTCCATGAAAACAAAAGTACTCCTGCTCGACAAGATCATGGGCTACATCGTGAAGCGCAAAGGCAAGCAGATGCGACCCATGTTCGTCTTTTTGAGCGCGGGGACCTGTGGCAAGATCAATGAATCGACCTTTCGGGGTGCTTCACTCATCGAACTTTTACACACCGCCACACTCGTGCACGATGATGTAGTCGATGAAGCCAACTATCGAAGGGGTTTTTTTTCCGTGAATGCCTTGTGGAAGAACAAGATCGCGGTACTGGTCGGTGACTTCTTGTTTTCTCGCGGAATGCTGCTGGCCTTGGAGAATAAAGATTTTCATTTGCTCAGTATTGTCAGCAACGCAGTGCGCGAAATGAGTGAAGGTGAGCTGATGCAATTCGAAAAATCGAGAAGGCTCGATATCACGGAAGACATTTACTATGAGATCATCCGGCAGAAAACAGCCTCGCTGATCGCTTCTTGCTGTGGAGTTGGCGCAAGCTCGTCTGGTGCTGACGAGGCTACCATTAAAAAAATGACTTTGTTCGGTGAAAAGATAGGTATGGCGTTTCAACTCAAAGATGACCTGTTTGACTATGGCGAGCTCGAGATCGGCAAGCCTGTAGGAATCGACATTAAGGAAAAGAAGATGACGCTTCCACTTATTCACGCGCTGTCCAAATCAGGCTGGCTTGAAAAAAGAAGAATCATCAGCATCATTAAAAACGACAGCGATAAACCCAAGAAAGTGAAGGAAGTGATCTCGTATGTAAAGGACTCTGGAGGCATCGAATATGCGATCGGCAAAATGCAGCACTTCCACAAAGAAGCGCTCGACCTGATCAAAGACTTTCCGGAATCACCGTATAAGAAATCGTTGATTGAACTCGTGCAGTTCACGATCGACAGAACGAACTAGTTGCCGGGTTGCCGTTACCTGTCTCCCGAAATCCCGGTTAACTCCACTCATTCCCGTTGCATTTCTCCATGTCTCAGAGCCTCCGTGGCAAAAAAATAGTTGACAGAGCTCGTGTAGTTCACGATCGATAGAACGAACTAGGCCGGCTTTTTCGTCAAGGTATGGCTATTGCCAACTTTTTCCCTTGCCTCACCTGGAATGGGTATCCTGATTAATAAAAGAAGCCGTCCTGAAAAAGACGGCCTCGACCTAAACCTAAATCTATGAGTAATTAATGAAGTTCAATCTTGTTACGCCCTGCCTCAAGAACTGCGTAATCTTTCCAGTTTTGGAATGATGAAGGATCAAGTGACTGCTGTGCAGTGCCAGCGTTGTCAGGAACAAAACTGCCCGCACTTTCCCACCACTTCTTCGCATTATCTTTCGCTGACTTGCGATCGATGTTCTCAAACAAATTGATACACGAGTCAGAAATCATCCACGGTTTTTCAACGCTGCTGTATTTTTCAAAGATCAGGCTTCTCATGCGCGTACCGCTTTCCTGATTCTTGAAGTGCGACACCGAATAAGACATCGTTTCCGGCTCGGTCATGATCATGTCCCAATACTTCTTCGATGCAATCACCTGTGCCGTTG